>NZ_JBFBNW010000014.1:0-310405 GCF_040683955.1 Streptomyces sp. NPDC093111
GGGGTAGGGGGTGTCCGGACGTGGCGGCGCCCGTAACGAGCGAAGCGAAGTGAAGGTCGCAGTCCGGACACCCCCTACCCCCGCGGAGGCACCGGTCGCCGGCACGACACGGCACACGGCGGAAACAGCACACACCGGCGCACCGCGCGTGGCGGCAGGCCCTACAACCCCAGCCGAGCCCGCAGCCCCCCACCCCCCGCCCGCTCGTCCGTGGCGACGGACGCCGCCCCGTCCGTGACGGTCTCGTAGACGGCCAGGATGTCCGCGCCCACCGTCGACCAGTCGAACCGCCGCACGTGTGCGGACCCGCGGGCGCGGAGTTCCTCGCGGCGGGCCTCGTCGCCGAGGAGGCGGATGGCCTGGTCGGCGAGGTCGTCGGCGTCCTCGTTGGCGAAGAGCTGCCCGGCCGCCCCCTGGTCGAGGACCTGGGCGAAGGCGTCGAGGTCGGCGGCGAGGACGGGCGCGCCGGCGGAGAGCGCCTCGACGAGGATGATGCCGAAGCTCTCGCCCCCGGTGTTGGGCGCGACGTACACGTCGACGCTGCGCAGCAGCCGCGCCTTGTCCTCGTCGCTGACCATGCCGAGGAACTCGACCCGGGCCCGCATCTCGCGGGGCAGCGAGGCCACGGCCTCCTCCTCGTCGCCGCGCCCGGCGACGAGGAGCCGCGCGTCGGGCCGCGCGGCGAGGATCTTGGGCAGGGCCCGCATGAGCACGGGCAGCCCCTTGCGGGGTTCGTCGATGCGCCCGATGAAGCCGAGGGTGCCGCCCTGCCACTCCTTCTTGGGTTCCGCGCGGGCGAAGAACTCGACGTCGACGCCGTTGGGGATGACGACGGCGTCGCCGCCGAGGTGCTCGACGAGGGTGCGCCGGGCGTACTCGCTGACCGCGATGCGGGCACTGATCTTCTCCAGGGCGGGCTGGAGGATCGGGTACGCGGCGATCATGGCGCGGGAGCGCGGGTTGGAGGTGTGGAAGGTGGCCACGATGGGCCCCTGCGCGGCCCAGCAGGTGAGGAGCCCGAGCGAGGGCGAGGTGGGTTCGTGGATGTGGACGACGTCGAAGGTGCCGTCGTGCAGCCAGCGCCGTACCCGCGCCGCGGAGAGGAAGCCGAAGTTGAGCCGGGCGACGGAGCCGTTGTACGGCACGGGCACCGCGCGGCCGGCGGACACGACGTACGGCGGCAGCGGGGTCTCGTCGTCGGCGGGGGCGAGGACGGAGACCTCGTGGCCGAGCCGGATGAGGTGCTCGGCGAGGTCGCGGATGTGGAACTGGACGCCGCCCGGCACGTCCCAGGAGTACGGGCAGACGATGCCGATCCTCACGCGGTCCGGTCCTCCGGTCGTTCTTCCAGGTCAGCGAGCCACAGTCGCTGCAGCATGTGCCAGTCCTCCGGGTGGTCCGCGATGCCCTCGGCGAAGACGTCGGCGAGGGCCTGTGTCATGGCGGACGTCTTCTCGGCCCGGGTGCCTGACTCGGGCACGTCGACGGGTGCGTGGATCTCTCCGCGCATGACGTCGGTGTCGTCGTACCAGAGGGTCACGGGCAGCAGCAGCGCCCCGGTCTGCTGGGCGAGGATCGCGGGCCCGGCGGGCATCCGGACGGGCTCGCCGAAGAAGGAGACCTCGACGCCGGACGCGGACAGGTCGCGGTCGGCGACCAGGCAGACGAGCCCGCCGGCCCGGAGCCGTCGCGCGAGGGTCCCGAAGGCGGAGCCGCCGGTGTGCGGCAGCACCTCCATGCCGAGGGACTCGCGGTAGGCGACGAACCGGTCGAACAGCGACTCGGGCTTGAGCCGCTCGGCGACGGTGGTGAAGGGCAGGCCGAGGGCGCGGGTGACCCAGACGCCGGCCAGGTCCCAGTTGCCCATGTGGGGCAGGGCCAGGACGACGCCGCGCCCGGAGGCGAGGGCGTCCTTGAGGTGGTGGACGCCCTTGGGGTCGAAGCTGGCGGCGGCCCGCTCCTTGCTCCAGGTGGGCAGCCGGAAGGATTCCATCCAGTAGCGCATGTACGAGCGCATGCCGGCCCGGGAGAGCTCCCGCAGCCGCTCCGGGGAGGCGTCGGGGACGACCCGCGCGAGGTTGGACTCCAGGCGCAGGACGCTCTTGCCGCGCCGCTTCCAGGCGGTGTCGGCGATGCGGCGTCCGAGGGCCTTGGCGACCGGCTCGGGCAGCTTCTTCACGGTGGCCCAGCCGAGCCCGTACAGACCGTCGGTGACGGCGTCCTTGAGACCGGTCTTCCCGGCCTTCCCGGACTGCTCGCCGTTCCCGCTCTTCGTGCCGTTCCCGCCGTCGCCGCTCATCCGGTCGCCTCGCTGCCCCGCGCGGCGGCGTCCGCCTCGGCGGACTCCCGGCGTACCGTCACGACCCGCTGTCCCAGGGTGACCGCCGAGCCGACGGCCACGATCCACAGGGCGATCGGCAGCAGGATCTGGATGCCGGGCACGCCGAAGGCGTGCAGTCCGGCGAGGCCGGCCGCGACGAGCGAGATCACCAGGCGTTCGGCGCGTTCGATCAGGCCGTTGACGGCCACCGGCAGGCCGATCGATTCTCCGCGCGCCTTGGTGTACGAGACGACCTGGCCGCTGGCCAGGCAGAAGATCGCGACGGCACACAGGACGTTGTCGTCGCCCTTGCCGGCGTAGTAGAGCGCAAAGCCGCCGAAGATCGCGCCGTCGGCCACCCGGTCGAGGGTGGAGTCGAGGAAGGCGCCCCAGCGGCTGGAGATGCCCGCCTGGCGGGCCATGTTGCCGTCGACGAGGTCCGAGAAGACGAACAACGTGATGACGATCGTGCCCCAGAAGAACTCCCCCCGGGGGAAGAAGACCAGCGCGCCGGCCACCACCCCGGCGGTGCCGATGAGCGTCACGGCGTCGGGGCTGACGCCCCGGCGGAGCAGAAACGCGGCGAACGGTGTGAGGACACGCGTAAAAAAGGCACGCGCGTACTTGTTCAGCATGGCCTTCCCGAGGTTCGGTGGGCCGCGCGGCCCCTACGACCACCGGCTCACCCATCGTAGCCACGCGCGCCCCCGCGGGAGCGTCGGCACCCGCCCATGACGCCCGCGCCGTCGTATCCCGGGCGCGTCCGAATACGAGTCCGGCCCGCGCCGGGCCCCGGCCGAACCGCCTCCCGGCCGACGCCGGACCGCCTCCCGGCCGACGCCGAACCGCCTCCCACCCGGCACCGGACCGCCTCCCGCCCCGCCCGCCGCGGGTACGACGTATGGACGCACCGTGACGTCGGTGCAAAGCTCGAAGGACGACCGCGGGCACCGCCGGAGCCGCACGCGGCAGCGACACGCCGCACCACTCCCCCGCGCCCGCGCCCCACCTCACCTCACCGTACGAGCAGTCGGGAGGAAGACATCATGGGCGACAAGGCGAACGCACACTCCGGGGCCGCCGGCAGGGCCCCAACGGCCGACCGGCCCTCGGCCGTGCGGAACGTGGTGCTGGTCGGCCACAGCGGATCGGGCAAGACGACCCTCGTCGAGGCCCTGGCCCAGACCGCGGGGGCGGTCAACCGGGCCGGACGCGTCGAGGACGGCGGGACGGTCTCCGACTACGACGAGATCGAGCACCGCCAGCAGCGCTCCGTACAGCTCTCCCTCGTCCCGGTCGAATGGGGCGGGTACAAGATCAACCTTCTGGACACCCCCGGATACGCCGACTTCGTCGGTGAGCTGAGGGCCGGTCTGCGCGCGGCGGACGCGGCCCTCTTCGTCGTCTCGGCGGCGCAGGAGGCCGACGCGGTCATGGGCGCCACCCACGCGGTGTGGGAGGAGTGCGCCGCCGTCGGCATGCCGCGGGCCATCGTGGTGACCCATCTCGACACGGCGCGCACCGACTTCACCCGGCTCACCGAGGTCTGCGCCGGACTGTTCGGCGGCGACGACCCCGACGCCGTGCTCCCCCTGTACCTGCCCGTGCGCGGCGCGGAGGGCGCCGACGGGCACGCTCCGGCCACCGGCCTGGTGGGGCTGCTCACGGAGCGGATCTTCGACTACGCGTCGGGGGAACGGCGGGAGGACCCGCCCGACGAGGCGCAGCGTCCGCTGATCGCGGAGGCCCGCGGCCGGCTGATCGAGGGGATCATCGCCGAGAGCGAGGACGAGACCCTGATGGACCGCTATCTCGGCGGCGAGGAGGTCGATCTGAAGACGCTCGTCGACGACCTGGAGAAGGCGGTCGCGCGCGGCACCTTCCACCCGGTGCTGGCCGCCGCCCCGGCGGCGGACGGCGGTCGGCAGGGGCTCGGCACGGTGGAGCTCCTGGAGCTGATCACCGGGGGTTTCCCCTCGCCGCTGGAACGGGCCGCGCCGGTGGTCACGAGCCCGGAGGGCGTGCCGGGGCCGGCCCTGGCCTGCGATCCGGACGGGCCGCTGGTCGCGGAGGTCGTGAAGACCTCGTCGGACCCGTACGTCGGCCGGATCTCGCTGGTCCGGGTGTTCTCGGGCACGCTGCGTCCGGACGCGACCGTGCACGTGTCGGGGCACGGGCTCACCGACCCGGACCACGGGGAGCGGGACCGGCACGACGCCGACGAGCGGGTGGGGGCGCTGACCTCGCCGTTCGGCAAGCAGCAGCGGGCGCTGGCGCAGTGCGTGGCGGGCGACCTGGCCTGCGTGGGCAAGCTGGCCCGCGCGGAGACGGGCGACACGCTGTCCGCGAAGGACGCCCCGCTCCTGATGGAGCCGTGGGCGATGCCGGAACCGCTGCTCCCGCTGGCGATCGAGGCGCACAGCAAGGCCGACGAGGACCGCCTTTCGCAGGGGCTGGCGCGGCTGGTGGCCGAGGATCCCACGATGCGGCTCGAACAGAACCGGGACACCCATCAGGTGGTCCTGTGGTGCCTGGGCGAGGCGCACGCGGACGTGGCCCTGGAGCGGCTGCGCGGCCGGTTCGGCGTGCAGGTCGACACCGTCCCGCACCGGGTGGCGCTGCGGGAGACCTTCGGCGGCGCGGCGGCGGGGCGCGGCCGGCATGTGAAGCAGTCGGGCGGGCACGGCCAGTTCGCGATCTGCGAGATCGACGTGGAGCCGCTGCCGGTGGGCAGTGGCGTCGAGTTCGTCGACAAGGTCGTCGGGGGCGCCGTGCCGCGCCAGTTCATCCCGTCCGTGGAGAAGGGCGTCCGGGCGCAGGCGGCCCGCGGGGTCGTGGCCGGTCATCCGCTGGTGGACATCCGGGTCACCCTGCGGGACGGCAAGGCGCACTCGGTGGACTCCTCGGACGCGGCCTTCCAGACGGCGGGCGCCCTGGCCCTGCGGGAGGCGGCGGCCGAGGTGCCGATCCGGGTCCTGGAGCCGGTGGCGGAGGTGTCGGTGCTGGTCCCGGACGGCTATGTGGGGCCGGTGATGAGCGATCTGTCGGGGCGGCGCGGCCGGGTGGTCGGGACCGAGCAGGCGGGGCCCGGGCGGACGCTGGTGCGGGCGGAGGTGCCGGAGATCGAGATCGGGCGGTACGCGGTCGACCTGCGGTCGGTCTCGCACGGCACGGGCAGCTTCCACCGCGCGTACGCACGGCACGAGGCGATGCCCCCGCACCTGGCGGACAAGTTGCGCGAACAGGGCGAAACCGGGTAGCTGCTGACGGGCCGTCTACCGGCCGGCCCCGGATGCCGCCCTCCCAACTCGCTTTCGGCGGGCGGCATTCGGACGCCTTCGCCCGGTCCGGTGACGCATGCGTCGTCACCCGGTTACGCTGTGGTGCCCAGCTCAGAAGGTGTGCGGGGCGCGGCAGTTGGGAACAGCCCGCACAGGGACCGTGGTGATGGGGGCGGCAGTGACGATCGGCAGTTTCGGCATCGGGGCGCAGATTCCCCTGCAGGGCTCGGACGCGCAGACGGCGGCGACCCACGCCCTCGCCTCCGCCGCGTACCGCGACAGCCCGGTCGGGGCGATCCTGGACGCCAACGGCGAGTGGCACAAGTCCACGGTGAAGGAGGGCAAGTGGCACAAGCTGTTCCGCCCCGACCTCGGTGAGGCGTTCTCCCGCGCCGTGCAGGTGCGGATGCTGGGGGGCGCCCGCAAGCCCCTGATCCAGTCCTTCGGCGCCGAGCCGCAGCCGGTCGTCGAGCACTGCCTGGCGGCCACCCGCATCCGCAAGCAGCGCGACGTGAAGCTGACGCTGGTGACGCTGGTCTGCGGCCTGCTGTTCCTGCCGGGGCTGCTGCTGTGGCTGGGCGTGATCCAGCTGCGCCGGATCGCCGCCGGCTCCGACAACAAGCGGACCAGCGCCATCGGCACGGTCGTGCTGGTCGCCGCCGGCATCTTCGCCTTCCTCGTGCTCCTGAAGCTGCCGTTCGACGGCGTGCTGCCCAACTACCTGCGCGCCATGGTGGTGGCCCCGGTGGCCGGCTGGTACCTCGCCCGCCGGATCTGCGAGAGCACCGCCCAGGACCTGCGCGAGCGCTGGACGGCCCTGCTCAGCGGCGGTGGCATCGGCGCCAAGATCCCCGAGGCGGTGCCGCAGGACCCGGGCGAGAAGACCGCCGAGGAGCTGCGGCAGAACCTGGAGAAGCTCTCCGCCGAGCAGCAGTCCAACGTCATCTTCTACGCGGGCCCCAAGGGCATACTGGGCATGGGCACCCGCTGGGGCAGCTGGACCCTCGCCGAGGAGCTGATCCCGCAGCAGGGCAAGGAGATCCACGCCTTCCGCGCCTGGGACGTGGTCCGCGAGATCCACACCCAGCTGACGCTCCTGGAGCGCGGTTCGCTGAAGACCGGCTTCCCCAAGCCGACGGTCAAGCACTGGATCGTCTCGCCCGTCGGCGAGGGCGCGGACGAGGTCGGCCGCCCCGAGGGCGAGAACATCGTCGCCTTCCAGGTGAAGCCCCACGAGATACAGCGCATCTGCAACGACCAGCAGTTCGGCAGTGGGAACCGGCACTATCTGGGCGTCCAGTTCACCCTCTGGGACGGGCAGCTGGTCCTCACCATGATGGTGACGGTCACCTCGCTCCACCACACGCTGCGCGTCGAGGTCACCGGCCACGCCCTCGGCCCGGTCCACTCGCTGTTCACCAGCAAGCCGAAGGCGAAGACCAAGGAGGTCTCCAAGACCGTCAGGTTCTGGGAGACCCGCGAGATCAAGCTGCCGCTGACCGACACCGACGAGGTGGTGCGCCAGGCCGTCCGCGCACCGCTGACCTGGTTCCCGCCGATCCTGGACTTCCTCGGCGGCAAGCTGGTCCTGCCGGAGCCCTTCGGCCTGCGCCACCCCTGGGCGAGCCCGCCCTGGAAGAACCGCTTCATGGCCGACGACGCCATCCGCACCGCGACCCCCGTCCTGCGGGCGGTGCACGCCGCGACCATCAAGGTGCTCGACGACCACGGGGTGGACACGGAACGCTTCACCAACCGCTCGCTGGCCCTCAGCGGCGGCATCCAGGACCCGGGCCCGAAGAAGGCCGACCTGTACGACGCGTAGGGCCGGGGCGGCCCCACGCGTCGGATCGGGCAGGTGCGACGGGACGGGACGGATCAGATGCCGGCCGGCCAGGCGTCGGCCAGCATCTTCCGGGTGTCGGCGAGGAGCTGCGGCAGCACCTTGGTGTGGCCGACCACCGGCATGAAGTTGGTGTCGCCGCCCCAGCGGGGCACCACGTGCTGGTGCAGATGGGCGGCGATCCCGGCGCCGGCGACGGTGCCCTGGTTCATGCCGATGTTGAAGCCGTGCGCGCCGGAGGCGGCCCGCAGGGCGCCCATGGCCCGCTTGGTGAACTCGCCGAGCTCGGCGGTCTCGGCCGTGTCGAGGTCGGTGTAGTCGGCGACGTGCCGGTACGGCACGACCATCAGATGGCCGCCGTTGTACGGGTAGAGGTTGAGGACGGCGTACACGCTCCGGCCCCGGGCGATCACCAGGCCGTCCTCGTCCGACTTCGAAGGGATCGTGCAGAAGGGACAGCCGTCGTCGGCGCCCGGCCCGGTGGGCTTGTTCTCGCCCTGGATGTAGGCCATCCGGTGAGGCGTCCACAGGCGCTGGAACGCGTCCTGCGTCCCCACTCCGATCTGCTGCTCCGGCTCAGTCGTCATGCTGTGCAGCATATTGCTTCGCCCGTTCGGATCGTGTCGCCGGGGCGGAAGATCCGTGCAGGGGCCATGCTGAACCGATGAGAGACAGGCCCTCGGTCCCGCCCGCGCAGGAGCGCTGGGACAGCGTGATGGAGACCCCGCTGACGGTGATGGCCCTGGTCTTTCTCGCCGCCTACGCGGTGCGGATCCTCGGTCACCATCTGCCGGACCTGGTGAAGGACCTCTGCCTCGCCCTGACGTTCGCCGCCTGGACGGTCTTCCTCGTCGACTATGTCGTACGGGTCAGGCTGAGCGGCATCGGCGTGCTGCGCTTCGTGCGCCACCACCTCCTCGACACGGTGGTGCTGATCCTGCCGCTGCTGCGCCCGCTGCGGGTCGTGAGCGTCTACGACCGGGTCCAGCGCCGCCGCGACAAGCCCCGGCTGACCCTGTACGCCCGGGTCATGGCGTACGGGGGGATGACGGCGGGGCTGCTCGGCTTCGCGGGGGCGCTGACCGTGTACCACTTCGAGTACGGCGCCCCCGGCGCGACGATCCGCACCTTCGGGGACTCGGTGTGGTGGGCGTGCGCGACGCTGGCGACGGTGGGCTACGGGGACGTGACCCCGGTGACCCCGATGGGGCGCCTGACGGCGGTCGGGATGATGGGCGTCGGGCTGGCCCTGCTCGGCGCGGTGACGGGTTCCTTCTCGTCCTGGCTGATCCAGGCGTTCACCCGGGAGGACGAGAAGGGGCCCCCGGGGAACTCCCCGGGGGCCTCCTGACCGTTCCTCGGGACCGTCAGACCTGGACGCGGTCCTCGACGGCCTTGGCGATCTTGGCGATGGCCTCGTCGACCGGGATGCCGTTCTCCTGCGAACCGTCGCGGTAGCGGAAGGAGACGGCACCGTTGGCCATGTCCTCGTCACCAGCGATGATCATGAACGGGACCTTCTGCTTCTGCGCGTTGCGGATCTTCTTCTGCATCCGGTCCGAGGAGGCGTCGACCTCCACCCGCAGGCCCTGCTTCTTCGCCTTGGCGGCGAACTCCTGCAGGTACGGGATGTGCGCGTCGCCGATCGGGATGCCGGTCGCCTGCACCGGGGCCAGCCAGGCCGGGAAGGCGCCCGCGTAGTGCTCCAGGAGCACCGCGAAGAACCGCTCGATCGAACCGAACAGCGCACGGTGGATCATGACCGGGCGCTGCTTGGTGCCGTCCGGGGAGGTGTACTCCAGGTCGAACCGCTCCGGCAGGTTGAAGTCGAGCTGCACGGTCGACATCTGCCAGGTCCGGCCGATGGCGTCGCGCGCCTGCACCGAGATCTTCGGGCCGTAGAACGCGGCGCCGCCCGGGTCGGGGGTGAGCGGCAGGCCCTGCTTCTCGGCGACCTGCTGGAGGACCGAGGTGGCCTCCTCCCACGCCTCGTCCGAGCCGACGTACTTCTCCGGGTCCTTGGTGGACAGCTCCAGGTAGAAGTCGGTCAGACCGTAGTCGCGCAGCAGGTTCAGGACGAAGGTGAGGGTCTTGTCCAGCTCCTCCGCCATCTGCTCGCGGGTGCAGTAGATGTGCGCGTCGTCCTGGGTGAAGCCCCGCGCCCGGGTCAGACCGTGCACGACGCCGGACTTCTCGTACCGGTACACGGTGCCGAACTCGAACAGGCGCAGCGGCAGCTCACGGTAGGACCGCCCGCGCGCGTCGAAGATCAGGTTGTGCATCGGGCAGTTCATGGGCTTGAGGTAGTAGTCCACGCCCTCGTCGAGCTGCATGGGGGGGTACATGCCCTCGGCGTACCAGTCGAGGTGACCGGACTTCTCGAACAGCTTGCCCTTGGTGGCGTGCGGGGAGTAGACGAACTCGTAACCCTCTTCCTCGTGCCGGCGGCGCGAGTAGTCCTCCATGACCCGGCGGATGATGCCGCCCTTGGGGTGGAAGACGGCGAGGCCGGAGCCGATCTCGTCCGGGATGGAGAACAGGTCCAGCTCGTTGCCCAGCTTGCGGTGGTCGCGCTTCTCGGCCTCGGCGAGGAATTCGAGGTGGGCCTTCAGCTCCTCCTTCGACGGCCACGCGGTGCCGTAGATGCGCTGGAGCATGGGATTCTTCTCGCTGCCGCGCCAGTAGGCGGCGGCGTTGCGCATCAGCTTGAACGCCGGGATGTTCCGGGTGGTGGGCAGGTGCGGGCCGCGGCAGAGGTCCTTCCAACACAGGTCGCCGGTCTTGGCGTCCAGGTTGTCGTAGATCGACAGCTCGCCGCCGCCGACCTCGACGTTGGCGCCGTCGTCGGTCGAGGCCGCGCCCTTGATGCCGATGAGCTCCAGCTTGTACGGCTCGTCCGCGAGCTCCTCGCGGGCCGCCTCGTCCGTGACGACGCGGCGCGAGAAGCGCTGGCCGCGCTTCTGGATCTCCTGCATCTTCTTCTCGATGACCTTGAGGTCCTCGGGAGTGAAGGGCTTCTCGACGTCGAAGTCGTAGTAGAAGCCGTCCCGGACCGGCGGGCCGATGCCCAGCTTGGCCTCGGGGAACAGCTCCTGCACGGCCTGGGCCATGACGTGGGCGGTGGAGTGGCGGAGGATGTCGAGGCCGTCCGGCGAGGAGATCTCCACCCCCTCGACGACGTCGCCCTCGGCGAGTTCGTACGCCAGGTCCTTCAGCTCGCCCGCGACACGGGCGGCGATCACGGTGCGGTCGTCGGCGAACAGGGCGCCGGCCGTGGTGCCCGCGCTCACCGCCCTCTCCTCTGCTCCCGAGGCGGACTGGACGGTCACACGGACTTCAGACACAGATGCTCCATACATAGGGGCACCGGCAGACACGAAGTGCCGGCGCCTGTGGTGCGCGGCAGAGACGAGGTGCCGCGCAGACCTCGATCCTACCGGGGGTCCGCGTCCCGCCCCTCAGTCATTTTCGTCGCAGGGCTCCTCGAAGAAGTCCGCGTGCTCGATCGTCTCCCGCATCGACTTCATCAGACGGTCCCGGACCGCCTCGTCCACCTGCACCGGCACGACCCCGCTCGCGTCGGTGAGCCGCCGGAAGCCGCCGCGGCTCTCCAGCCGGCCCACGACCCGGATCGGCAGCCCGACCAGATGGGCGTGCCCGGCCGTCCGGTACGCGTCCTCGTCGAGGGTCACCCGGACGTGCCGCACGTCCGCCCCGGCCAGCACGCGCAGCCGTACGGTGCCCTCGCCGCGCGGGCCCGAGCGGCGCATCCGGACGACGCTGCCGGTGATCCGTACCGGTACGGAGGGCTCGTGGGCCAGGTAGCGGGCGGCCGCCTCGCGGAGCGCGGGCAGGTCGCCGGGCGAGAACTCGACGGGCTCGGGGCGGGCGGCGCAGCCCACGGGGGTGCCGGCCGCCGGGGACCATTCCAGGGCGACGCCGGCGCCCTCGGTGCCCCGCACCAGTGCGACCAGGGCCTCGGTGAGCTCCCGGCTCACCCCGGCCTCGACGGCGGTGTCGAAGGCGTCCATGCCGCCGGTCGCCCGCTGGTAGTCGACGGCCTCACGGGCCGCGTAGAGGGCGTGGTAAAGGCGGACGGAGACGGCCCGGCCCGGGTCGACGGGCAGGAAGGCGGTGAGCCCGCCGCCCGGTGCGCCGTCGACGACGACGCTCTCCAGGGAGGCCTGGGCCTGCCTGCGGTGCCGCGCCCCGTGGTACCCGGCGCGCCCGCGCACCGCGAGGGCGCCGGCCAGCAGCATGCCCCGGGCGGCGGACCGCAGCTGCTCCTGCACGGGCCAGGGCACGCCCCCGGCCGGGCCCGGCGGCACGTCCCGCCACCAGCGGATCTCGTCGCTGGGGACGGCGAGCCCGGTGAGCACCTCGCGGGCCGAGGGCGTGCCGCTGCGGGCGAGCGCGGTGAGCGCCTCGCCGATCAGGTCCTCGCAGTCCGGGAAGGCCCGGCTGTCGGGCACCAGGAGGCTGGTGCCCCGGCCGCCGGGCTCGGGCCCGGGCGGGGCCCAGCGGCTGTAGCGGCCCGTGGCGCCGCCGTGCCGTCGCCAGCCGTGCCGGGCGAGCAGCGCGCCGAGCACGCGGGGGTCGACCCCGCCCGGGTCGGGTTCGTCGATGGGCCGCATCAGGGTCTCCCTCCCACGCCGACCCGGGCCATGATCTCGCAGAGCGCCCGGTCGTCGAAGATCCGTGCCGTCGAGACGCGCACGGTGGTCCTGCGCCGTCCCGTGACCGGGTGGCCGGCCAGGTTGATCCAGTAGCAGCAGTGCCGCAGGTCGAGCCGGTCGTGGTCGGCCCGCAGCCAGTCCTCCCGGTCCCGTGGGACGAGCATCACGACCAGGATCTTGTGTACGGCCACGGGCGTCCGGGCCAGTTTCACCAGGTGCTCGTTGTCCAGGGTGAACGAGAACGCGGGGGCGGCGCCGGGCGTGCGCGGCGGCAGTTGGTAGGTGCACTTCAGCTGGACCTTGATGGTCACCTCGTCGTCGACGGTGTGCCCGGGGGCGCTGTGGCTGACGTGCCAGTCGATGCCGTTGTCCGGGAACGGCTGCGACAGCGAGCAGCCGGCCGCCGCCGCGACCGCGTGGAGGTACCCCACCTGGAGGGTCTCCATGCAGGCGGTGGTGGCGAGCGAGCCGCGCAGCGGTGCCGTCCGCCGGGGCGGCGGCCCTCCCCATTCGGGCTGGGCGATCGCCATGTCAATTCCCTTCCCCGTCAGCTCTGTTGTGACCGTTTTGCGTACGGTGCAAACAGCCCGGGTATCACCGTTTCGGGCAGGGGGCTGGCCATCTGCCGCGCACGTGCGAGGAGTTCGGGGATGACGACGCACTGGTTCGATGGGCCCCTGGCCGCATTCGACACGGAGACCACGGGAGTCGACGTCGAGGAGGACCGGATCGTGTCCGCCGCCCTCGTCGTCCAGGATGCCGCGGGCATGCGCCCGCGGGTGACGCGCTGGCTGGTGAACCCCGGCATCCCGGTGCCGGCGGGGGCGACCGCCGTGCACGGGCTGACGGACGATCACCTCCAGCGCAACGGGCGCTGGCCCTCGCCGGTGGTGGAGGAGCTGGCCCGGGCGATAGCCGAACAGAGCGCGGCGGGGCGGCCGCTGGTGGTGATGAACGCGCCCTTCGACCTGACGATCCTGGACCGGGAGCTGCGCCGGCACCGCGCCTCCTCGCTCGGCACCTACCTGGACGGCGTCCCGCTGTGCGTGCTCGACCCGAGGGTCCTGGACAAGCACCTGGACCGGTACCGCAAGGGCCGCCGGACCCTGACGGACCTGTGCGAGCAGTACGGGGTGGTGCTGGACGGCGCCCACGACGCGGCGGCGGACGCCTCGGCCGCGCTGGAGGTCGTACGGTCGGTGGGGCGGCGCTTCGCCTCGCGTCTGGAGCGCCTGTCGCCGCCGGAGCTGCACACCTTGCAGGCGGTGTGGCACGCGGCGCAGGCGCGTGGCCTTCAGGCCTGGTTCGCCCGGCAGGGCACCCCGGAGGCGGTGGACCCGGCGTGGCCGTTGCGTCCGGAGCTGCGGACGGCGGCGTGAGGGTGCCGGAAACGGCTGAGGCCGGTCCGTCGTGTGACGGACCGGCCTCTCCCGGTGGGCGATACTGGGATCGAACCAGTGACCCCTTCGGTGTGAACGAAGTGCTCTCCCGCTGAGCTAATCGCCCGGGAACGGGTTGAACCATACAGGGCTTTCGGGCTCTCGTTCAAACCGCCCGCAGGAGGGCCGCGAGTCCGCGCCGTCCGGAGCGCATCATCAGGGCGTGGTTGGCGCGGAACACGGGCCGCCCGGGCACGGCGAGCGCGCGCATGAGCGGGGTGCGGACCTCGACCTCCTGCTCGTGGAGGGCGCGGGTGCCGGGGCCGTCCGGGAGGAGCGTCCAGCGGGCCCAGCCGTCCAGGTCCCCGCTCAGGGCGACCTCCAGGACCCGCGCTTCGGGGTCGCGGCGCCGGGCCTCGGCGGTGACGACGAGGTCGTACGGGAGGAGGGACCGGAAGCGGGCGGTGCCGGTGCGCTCGTCGAGCGGGACGACCTCGCGCATCTGGGGCCACCAGCGGGGGTACTCCTCGGCGCGTTCGAGCACGGTGTAGACGGCGTCGGGCGGGGCGGCGAGGCGCCAGACGCTGCGGAAGCGGTAGCGGCACCAGTCCATGGCCTCAGTGTGGGCTACTCAGGCGCGGATCTGAGTAGCCGCACCCATCCCCTCCCCCCGTGTCCGGCGCCACACTCCGCCTATGGAATCCTCCCTGCCTCCCGCGGAAGAGCTGGTGCTCGTCGACCGCGAACTGGCCCGACTCGACGCCCACCGGGCCCAGTTGCTGGTCCGCCGGGACTGGCTGCTGCGGGTGCTGCACGCGCCGGTGGCGGCTCCGGCGCCGGTGCGGCCCGAGGCGACGCCGCGCAGCGCGCAGAACGTGCTGCTCAGCCTCGGCGGCGGGCTGCTGGCCGTCGCGGCGGTCGCGTTCACCCTGGTGAGCTGGGGTTCGATGGGCATCGGCGGCCGGGCGGCCGTCCTGGGTGCCGTGACCTCGGCGGCGCTCCTGGCGCCGGTGGCGCTGCTGCGCAAGGGGCTGCGGTCCACGGCGGAGTCGGTGGCGGCGCTGGGCCTGGTCCTCACGCTCCTCGACGCGTACGCGCTGCACCGGGTGGCGCTGGCGGGCACCGGCGCCCTGGCGTACTCGGCCGCGGCGGCGGGTGTGCTGGCCGCCGGCTGGGCCGGGTACGGCGCCGCCCTCGGCCGGCTGCGGATCCCGCTGCCCGCGGCCGTGCTCGCGGCCCAACTGCCGCTGCCCCTCGGGGTGCTGGCCGCCGGGGGCGGGGTGCTGTCGTTCGCGTGGGCGGCGCTGGCCACGGCCGTCCTCGACCTCGCGCTCGCCCGGCGGACCGGGCCGGCCCCGGTGCGGATCACGGCCTTCGCCACGGCGGGCGTCCTCGGCGGCTGGGCGCTCCTCACCGGTTTCGCGCTGTCGGCCGGGACGCCGCTGCGCGCGACCCCGCTGCTGCTGGCCTGCGCGGCAGTCCTGCTGTACGGGGCGGTGCGCACCGCCCCGGTCGCGCTGCCGGCGGCGGCCCTGGCCGGGCTCGCCCTGCTCGCGTCGGCCGGCGGGCTGCTGCGCTCGGTGCTTCCCGAGGTGTGGACGGTGCCGGGGTACGCGGTCTGCGCGGTGGTCCTGGCGGGCGTGGCCCTCCGGGGCCGGGGCGTGGTCCCCGCCGCGCGTGCCGTGGCGGCGGGGGCGGTGCGGCGCGGTCTGGGCCTCGCCGGTGGCGGGGTGCTCGGGCTTGCGCTGCTGTGGGCGCTGCCGCCGGTGGCGGCGGGGCTGCTGGGGCCACTGGCCCGCACCGGAGCACCGTGGTCGGGCGGGCACGCGGAGCCGCTCCTGGAGGGCTACCCGGCGACGGCGCCGCTGGTCCTGCTGCTCGCGGCCGGCGCCTTGGCGACGGTCCCGCGCGGGTGGGCGCGCTGCGGCGCGCTCGCGCTGACCTGGGCGCTGCTCACCGCGGTGCCGGTGTCGCCGGGGCTCCCGTACGCGGCGACGCTCGCGCTCCAGCTCCTGACGGCCGCGGCGGCCCTGGGGGTGGCCGTGCGGCCCGCTCTCCTGACGCGCGGGCTGCCCGGCCCGGAGCCGCTCGGCGCGCCGGTGCGGAGCGGCGGGCCCGTCGAGGTGGTGGCGTGGCTCGCGTTCGCCGGTGGGCTCATGTCCGCGCTGGGCGCGGTGGCGCTGGGGCTCGACGTGCGGGCGGCGACCTTCGCTGTGCTCGGGGTGGTTCTCGCGCTGTGCGCGGGGGTCGCGGTGCTCGGGACCGGTGCGCGGCGGCTCGTCGCGGCCTGCGGCGCGGTGTTCGCGGCGGCCGGTCTGGTCGGCGCGGGGGCCGTGGCCGCGGACGCGGGCCCGGCGGCGGCCGGGCTGGCGCTGCTCGTCGTGCCGGCCGGGACCGCCGGGGCCGGGGCGTGGCTGCGGCGGCGCCCGGTGGCGGTGGCCGTGGAGGGCGCGGGCGCCGCGGTGGCGTTGTGCGCGCTCGGGCTGACCGTGGGGCGGCCCGCGCTGCTCGCGCTCGCGCTGGGCCTGGCCGGGGTGCTGGCCGCGGCGACGGCGGTGCGGCCGGAGCGCCGCCCGGTGGCCTCGTGGGTCGCCGCCGCGCTGTTCCTGTCGGGCGCGTGGGTGCGGCTCGCGGTGTGGGGGGTGACGACGCCGGAGGCGTACACACTGCCGGTGACCGTCCCGGCCCTGGCCGTGGGCGTGCTGCGGCGCCGCCGGGACCCGGAGACCTCGTCCTGGACGGCGTACGGGCCGGGTCTCGCCGTGACGCTGCTGCCGAGCCTGCTGGCGGCCTGGACGGACCCGGAGTGGGTGCGCCCGCTGCTGCTGGGGCTCGGGGCGCTCGTGGTGACGCTGCTGGGTGCCCGGTTCCGGCTGCAGGCGCTGCTGGTGCTGGGCGGCACGGTGCTGGCCCTGGACGGGCTGCACGAGCTCGCGCCGTATGTCGTGCAGGTGGTGGGCGCGCTGCCGCGCTGGCTGCCGCCGGCCCTGGCCGGTCTGCTGCTGCTCGCGGTGGGGGCGACGTACGAGCAGCGGCTGCGGGACGCGCGCCGGCTGCGGGAGCGGCTGGGGCGGATGCGCTGAGCGGGCCCCGCGCGGAAGGTCGCGCGGGGAAACGCCGAAGGCCCGGAGACGGTGTCGTCTCCGGGCCTTCGGGCCGGGTGGTGGGCGATACTGGGTTCGAACCAGTGACCCCTTCGGTGTGAACGAAGTGCTCTCCCACTGAGCTAATCGCCCGGGCGCACCGCAAACATTACCGCATGTCAGCGGGGCTTCCTGACCATGTGCCGGTCACTCGTCGATCTTCCACGGCATGACGAAGCCGAACTTCCAGAGGTAGACGGCGCAGAGGACGGCGACGATCACCAGTCCGACCGTGGTGAGGACGATGTTCCGGCGCCGGACCTTCGGGTCGAGGGCCCGCTGGGCGGCCTCGGTGACCTTGCGCTTGGTCCAGCGGAGCACCAGCTGGGCCCAGACGAACTCGGTCGCCCAGATCGCCATGCCGCCGAAGATCACGAGCCAGCCGGGGCCGGGCAGCGGCAGCATCACGATGCCGGTGCCGACGACGGCGAGGCCGACGACGAAGACGCCGACCTGCCAGCTCAGGTGCAGGGTCCGGCGGGCCTTGATGAATTCGGGGGCCCGGGACCCCAGCGGCGCCTCTTCGCCGCCGGTGCCGGACTTCTCCGGGCCGTGCTCCCCGCTCACCGCGGACTCCCCCGTGCGCTCGTCACTCTCCGCATGCATGGCCCCAACCTACCGGACGGGTCGGCCTTGCCGGTATGGGCGTATTACCCAAAGTTACATACGCCCATACGAGCTACCTGAACGATCACAAAACAGACAGAGGGGTTTACAACGGCACCGTAGGTGGCATGTCGATTTCGCCGACGTGCGAATCCCCGAGCGCACACTGAGCGAAAGGCCCTGGCGCTTATGAACACCACGGTCAGCTGCGAGCTGCACCTGCGCCTCGTTGTGTCGAGCGAGTCCTCACTGCCTGTACCCGCGGGCCTGCGGTATGACACGGCCGATCCGTATGCCGTGCACGCCACCTTCCACACCGGAGCCGAGGAGACGGTCGAGTGGGTCTTCGCCCGCGACCTTCTCGCCGAGGGGCTGCACCGGCCCACCGGCACGGGCGACGTCCGGGTCTGGCCGTCCCGTAGCCATGGCCAGGGAGTCGTCTGCATCGCGCTGAGCTCTCCCGAGGGCGAAGCCCTGCTCGAGGCCCCCGCGAGGGCCCTGGAGTCGTTCCTCAAGCGGACCGACGCGGCCGTGCCACCTGGCACCGAGCACCGGCACTTCGACCTCGACACGGAGCTCTCCCACATCCTGGCCGACAGCTGAGCCAGGCCGAGAGCCGCACGGCGCCGTCCGACTCGGGGAGACGGCGCCGCGCGGGCAGTCACATACGGAGGGCATCGGCGCTCCCCACCGCGCAGCCGGCGCGGTGCGGGGCGCCGATGCCCGTTTCCGGGTCGCGCTAGAGTCAGCGCAATTCGCGGGCGCCCGCCCGCAGCCGGCCAGGGAGCGAAGCGTGCTCATCCCCCACGACACCCGGATCGCCCTCGACACCGTCGTCGATCTGATGAACACCGCGCCCCAGGGCGATCGCGACGACGAACTCGACGACCTCCCGGCACTGAAGACCTTCGTACGCGCCCACAAGATCAGCGACGTGGGCGAGCTCGGGGCCGGGGATCTGCGGGCCGTGCGCGACGTGCGCGACCGGTTCACCGCCGTCTTCTCCGCCCCGGACTCCCGGATCGCGGCTACCCTGATCAACCAGCTGGTCGCCTCCGCGGGCACGACCCCGCAGCTCACCGACCACGACGGCTACGACTGGCACGTGCACTACTTCGCGCCGGGCGCCTCGGTCTCCGACCACCTGGCCGCCGACTGCGGCATGGCGCTCGCGTTCATCGTCGTCGGGGGCGAGCAGGAGCGGCTGCGCCGCTGCGAGGCACCGGACTGCGGCCGGGCCTTCGTCGACCTCTCCCGCAACCGCTCCCGTCGCTACTGCTCCAGCCGCACCTGCGGAAACCGCCTGCACGTCGCCGCCTACCGGGCCCGCCGCAAGGAGGCCGCGGGCTGAGCCCGCCCGGGTCCGGCGGCACCGCCGGTCTCACAGCAGGAACAGATCGTGGAGAGCGGCCATCAGCAACAGGGCGCCGATCACCGCGAGGAAGATCATCAGCGGCGGCTGGGAGAGCGCGAACAGACAGCCGCGCGGCTCCTCCGGGGCGTTCTCCGTGGACGTGGGGGCGGGGGCGGGGACGGGGTCCCGCGAGGTATCCAGCATCTCGGGGGGATGATGGCGCACGGCCGCCCCCGAAGATCGCGCAACACACCCCGCGGCCGGGCGTGTTCACTCCATCCCGTGGACTCCGGGAGCGAGAACCGCCAGAAGCGGTCAGATCACCGTCGGATCCCGGTCAAATTCCGTGCTTCTTCAGAATCGCCTCGATGTCGCTGAAGTCCTCGTCGGGCTTCTTGGTCTGCGGCCTGGGGGTGGCTCCGCGCTGCCCCGCGCCGAGCGACGGCGCGGACGCCTGGGGCGCCACCGCCTCCGGGGCCTCGCCCCGGCCCGTCTCCCCGCGCCCGGACCGGCGGCGCTCGACGGCCCGCGTGGTCGAGAAGAGCAGCCAGGCCGCGCCGAGCACGCCGAAGCCGGCCCAGGCGGTCGGACTGAAGGCGGTGTCCGCGAGCCAGCCCACGGCACCGGTCATCACCAGTCCCAGCGGCACCAGCGCGTAGGCGGCGATCCGGGCCGCCGACAGGAACCGCTTGCGATAGGCCGTGACCGCGGCGATGCCCAGGCCCGCCACGGACACCGCTGAGCAGATGGTCTCGGCGAGCATGCGATCCTCCAGATCCCGGGTGATACGTCCCTTCCATCCTGCACCGTCCCGGCCCCTCCCGGCCATGCCCGGGCCCTCGGATCAGGGAGATCTCCGGGTCGTCCCCCAGGGAGGAGCGGATGGGAGACTCTTCCCATGAGTGAGTCCACCACCCCCGCCTCCCCCGTCGTCCTGGAGGCCTGGTTCGACCTGCAGTGCCCCGACTGCTTCCAGGCCCTCGACGACGTGCGCGCCGTGCGCGAGAAGTACGGCGAGCGCGTCGACGTCCAGCTGCGCCACTTCCCGCTGGCCAAGCACAAGCACGCCTACGCCGCCGCCCAGGCCGCCGAGGAGGCCGCCGACCAGGGCAAGGGCTGGGAGTACACCGAGGCGCTGCTCGCCAGGACCGAGGAGCTCGGCGCGCGCGGCGAGGCCGTCCTCCTGGAGGTGGCGGGCGAACTGGGCCTGGACGCCGAGGAGTTCGACACGGCCCTGATCGACGGCCGGCACCTGCTGACGGTCGACGCCGACGAGGCCGAGGGCAAGGCCATCAAGGTCACCGGCACCCCGACCTATGTGATCGACGGCGAGCGGCTCGACGGCGGCCAGAGCCAGGACGGCCTGCGCGAGCGCATCGAGGAGATCGCCGACCGCCTCCTGAAGGGCTGAGGCCCAGGACCTTCCCGGCGTCCTACCGCAGCGTCTTGGCGCTGTTGAGGTGGGTCGTGCGGTAGCCCAGCGACTCGTAGAGCCGGATCGCCGGGGTGTTGCCCGCGAAGACGTGCAGTCCGAGCAGGCTCTCCCCGGCCGCCAGCGACAGGCGCTCGGCCAGCAGCATCAGACCGCGGCCGTACCCCTTGCCGCGCTGCTCCTCGGCGACCTCGACCTCGAAGACGAATCCGCTGCGCTCCCCCGGCTCCAGTTCGAGCCCGCCGGTCCAGAGGTGCCCCACGACATCCGTGTCCCGCAGGGCGACGACCACCGAGATGCCCGGGGTCGCGAGGCCCTGCGGCAGGAATCTGCGGCGGCTGTCCTCGGCCTTGGCGCGGGCCAGCTCCTCGGGCATGCCCCGGTCGATCCAGCTCTGCGCGAAGGCGGCCAGGGACCGCTCCGACCACTCCGCGAACTCCGCCTCGGTGATCGGCCGGAACCCGAAGCCCTCGGGCAGCTCCGGCGGCCCCACGGGGAGCTCCTTCACCATGTTGCGGCTGCGTTCGGCATACCCGAGCGCCGTCGCGAGCCGCAGCCCGGCCGCCGACCCGGTGGGCACCGAGATCCGCACCTCGTCGCAGCCCCAGCCGCGCAGCACCTCCTCCGAGGCGAGCGCCGCGACCGTGCCCCGGCCCCTGCCCCGGTCCGGCTCGTCGACCGCGAGATCCTCGATCACGCCCACCGCCCCGCCGAAGGCGGCGTCGGTGGTCAGGTGGACGGAACCGACCCGACGGCTGTTCACGCAGATGTCGTAGCTGCGGGAACGACCGCCGTCGGCGGACTGCTGGAGCGGCTCGGACGGCCGCAGGGTGGTGGTCATCACGGGAGTTGTACCCATCGGACGGCCGCCCGTCATCCTGTTTTACGCGCCGGACGACGCCGCCGGGGTCCGCCGCGGGTCCCGGTCCTGCGCGGCCCGCTCGTCGAAGAGCCGCATGGCCTTGGCGGTGACCGGCCCCGGCGCCCCGGCGAGCTCCCGGTCGTCGACCCGGTGCACGGCCTGGACGTCGCGCAGGGTCGAGGTCAGGAAGATCTCGTCGGCGCTCCGCAGGACCTCCAGCGGGAGATCGGTCTCCACGGCCCCGGTCCACTCCACGGCCAGCGCGCGCGTGATGCCCGCGAGGCAGCCGGAGGAGACCGGCGGGGTGTGCACCTGCCCGTCGAGCACCACGAAGACGTTGGACCCGGTGCCCTCGCAGAGCTGCCCGACCGTGTTGCCGAAGAGCGCCTCGGAGGCCCCCTGCTCGCGCGCCCTGGCGAGGGCCACGACGTTCTCCGCGTACGAGGTGGTCTTCAGGCCCGTGAGCGCGCCGCGCTCGTTGCGGGTCCACGGAACGGTGATCACCGCGGTGGAGTCCGGGCGCCGGCCCGTCTCGCCGAGGGCCACGACGAGGCTGGCGCCCGCGTCGCCGCGCTCGGAGCCCAGCGGGGAGAGACCGCCGGTGTAGGTGATGCGGAGCCGGCCGAGCTCCATCGGGTTCGCCTCCAGGACGGCGGCGCAGGCCCTGCGGACCTCGTCGAGGTCCGGGTCGGGCAGCCCGAGGCCGCGCGCGGAGCGGGTGAGCCGCTCCAGGTGGAGGGTGAGAGCAAACGTTTCACCACGCTCGGCCTTGACCGTCTCGAAGATGCCGTCGCCCACGGTCAGACCGTGGTCGAGGACGGACACCTGCGCGGTCTCGGCATCGTGCAGTGCGCCGTTGACCCAGAGTTTCATCGAGATATGGCCCTTCCGCTCGCCTCGTACGCGCCCGACGCTATCGCGACCAGCCGCGCGGCCTTCAGCTCGGTCTCCGCCCACTCGCCCTCGGGGTCCGATCCCCAGGTGATGCCGGCGCCGGTGCCGAAGCGGAGCACGCCCTCGGCCCGGTCGACCCAGAAGGTGCGTATGCCGACGGCGAGCTCGGCGGTGCCCGCGTCCGCGTCGACCCAGCCGATGCCGCCGCAGTAGGGGCCCCGCGGCACCGTCTCCAGCGCCTCGATGATCCGCAGCGCGCTCGACTTGGGCGCGCCCGTGACGGACCCCGGCGGGAAGGCGGCGGCCAGCAGCCCGGGCCAGCCCGCGTCCTCGCGCAGCAGACCGCTGACGGTGGAGACCAGGTGGACCAGGCCGGGGTGCTCCTCGACCGCGCACAGTTCGGGCACGGTGACGCTGCCCGTCTCGCAGACCCGTCCCAGGTCGTTGCGGACCAGGTCGACGATCATCACGTTCTCCGCGTAGTCCTTCGGGAGCAGGTCGTCGGCGGTGCGGCCGGTGCCCTTGATCGGCCCGGAGGTCACCAGCGCGCCCTCGCGGCGCAGGAAGAGCTCGGGGGACGCGGTGGCGACCTCCACCCCGTGCGCCGGCAGTCGGATCGTCCCCGCGTAGGGGGCCGGGTTGCCGCGGGCGAGCAGCGCGGTGAGCGCGTCCACGTCGGCCAGGGCCGGCTCGGGCAGCGGCGCGGACATCACCCGGCAGAGGTTCGCCTGGTACACCTCGCCGCGCGCGATGTGCTCGCGCACGCGGCGCACGCCCGCCGTGTACGCGGCGCGGTCGAGGGACGACGTCCAGTCGCCGGCCGCGGGCCCGCGCCAGGCCCCCGGGACCGGCGCGGGGACCGGGTCCGGTCGTACGTCGCCGAAGCGGGCGCAGGTGAGACGGCCCTCGAAGTCCGCGCAGACGGCCCAGAAGCCGGAGGAGTCCAGGGCGGCGGGGTCACGGGTGACGTCCCGCAGGTCGGTGGCGAGGAGGCCGCCGAAGCGGGCCATGGGAGCGAGGGGGTACACGCTTGCGAGTCTAGGCGGGCGGGGAGCGGCCCGGCGGGGGCGAGCGCGGGCGCACGCGGGGGCGCGCGTGAGGTGAGGGACGTACGGGAGGGACGTGCGGGAGGACGCGGGAGTGGCGGGAGAGGGCGGGAGAGGGAGAGGGCGGTCCGGGAGGCGGCTGGGTGCCACCTCGGGGACACGTGGAGTGAACGCCGTACGAACGCTCCCGGACGCCCCGGCGGGGGCGCAGGTCAGCACGCTGCGGAAACGCGTTTTTGTACTGGCCCGGGAATCCGCTAGAGTTCAACACGTCGCCGGGACGCGCAAGCGAAACGGAAACGACAAGCGGACGTGGCTCAGTTGGTAGAGCATCACCTTGCCAAGGTGAGGGTCGCGAGTTCGAATCTCGTCGTCCGCTCGATGTGGGGGATCTTCCCGAACCCCTGTATTCACTCCTGGTGGAGTGGCCGAGAGGCGAGGCAACGGCCTGCAAAGCCGTCTACACGGGTTCAAATCCCGTCTCCACCTCCAAGGACGATTAGCTCAGCGGGAGAGCACTTCCCTGACACGGAAGGGGTCACTGGTTCAATCCCAGTATCGTCCACTGGACCTCAGGGTCCTGGATCCTCGGATCCCCCGCGCGATTAGCTCAGCGGGAGAGCACTTCCCTGACACGGAAGGGGTCACTGGTTCAATCCCAGTATCGCGCACGCAGTACCATTGGTCCGGGTTCGTCCTGTACGATCCTGACCGTCCCGCGCGATTAGCTCAGCGGGAGAGCACTTCCCTGACACGGAAGGGGTCACTGGTTCAATCCCAGTATCGCGCACCGTAGAAGAAGCCCCCGGCCGCATCTCGCGGACGGGGGCTTCTTCGTGTCGGAACGTCGGAACGCCTGGAGCGGGGTGGGCTCCGAGCTCGGGCTCAGGGCCCGAGCCCAGGAGGGCCCCCACAGGATCAGGAGGAGAAGAGCATCCGGCCGAACCCGCGGTGGTGACCGCCGTGGTGGCCGTGGTGCCCGCCGTGCTGCGGCGCACCCCACGCCGGGGCCGCCGGCTGCGCCGGGTAGGCCTGCGGGGCCGGCGGCGCCTGCTGCACCCACTGCGACTCCAGGCGGGTCAGCGCCTCCAGCTCGCCGTAGTCCAGGAATATGCCCCGGCAGCCGCTGCACTGCTCGATCTGGACACCGTTGCGGTTGTACGTGTGCATGGGCGCGTGGCACTTGGGACACTGCATGCTCGGCTCAACTCCCTGCCGTTCGGATGGTGCTCTCACCCTACGGGGACGCCGGCGGAGCCAACTCGGTTCGGAGCGAGGCGATTCGGGCACAGGTGTCGATCATCACGTCCTCCACCTCGTCCAGCGGACGCCCCTCGGCCGTCGACTTGGCCAGCGCCAACGCCGCCGTCTGCACCGTCAACGCGCGCGCCGGAACGTCCAGCCGGGCCCACGGATCCCCGCCCCGCTCCCCCGCGCCCCCGCCCCCCGTGGCCGGGCCCCCGGCCGCCTCGTACGCGCCCAGGAAACGCGACCAGACCTCCGGTGGCAGCAGCCCAGCCGCGAACCAGGCCGCCGGGCGGGCCAGGTCCCACGCCGGGTCGCCGACACCCAGGTCGTCGACGTCGATCAGGCGCCAGTCAGGAGCCCGGACCAGCTGGCCCAGGTGGAAATCGCCGTGGCAGAGCGCGGACGGCGCGGGTGCCGCGTCCGGGGGCAGGGTGCGCCAGGCGCTCAGGACCGTCGTGGTCGCCGGGTGGTCCGGGGCCGCCCGGCACATCCTCTCCACGGCCAGAGCCGCCTTCGACGGCGCGCGCATCGGCGGCAGGCCCGGCGGCGCCGGAGTCCGGTGCAGCAGCGCCAGGAGGCGGCCCGCCTCCTCCCACGGAGCCGCCCCCGGATCCTCCGGGTCGACCGGGGAACCGTACGGCCACCCCGTCACCGGACGCCCGTCGAGCGCCACGCGCGGGCCCGGCAGCGGCGGCAGCAGCACCCCCGACAGCTCCGGCAGCGCCGCGACCGCCACCCGCGACCGCAGCGCCGGCGGCTCACCGGCCGGCGCGTGCGCCTTCAGGACCAGGCCCCCATGCCGTACGACCGTGCCGTCGTCCCGGTCCGCGAGCACCCCGACCGCGCACCGGCACGCCGACGGCGCCCCCGGATGCGCGGCGGCGCGGGCGAGGGCGTGCAACCGAACGAGAACGGGCTCCTCCACGAGGAGGAGCCTAGACAACCCGCCCCGGCGGCCGGAACCGCCCCGGAAAAGCGCGAGGGCCGGTCAGCTCCCCAGCTGACCGGCCACACGCTGCCGTCCGCCGCACCCCCGTCCCCACGGGGTTTCCGGCCGGATGTCCCCGACCCGGGCCGCTCTCCCGGGTCCGGAGCGCCGCTCAGCGCCCCAGCATCACGCCCACGGACGACGCCTGAGTGACCACCGCGTCCCAGCCGCCGAAGACGACTACGAGCAGGGCCGCGAGAGGGAGGACCATGGCGGTCGCCACCAGCGGGTGACGGCGGCTGGAAGGGCGGGGGTTCATCCGCGGTACCGGGTACGCCATGGGTCCTCTCCTGTCGAGTCTGACGCGGCGGGTGCGGTGACCTCGGGGGACGAGTGCTGCACCCGCCGCTTGACCTCAACCCTAGGCAGCCGTGACGTCCCGGACGTCATGCCCGCGTACCGACTTCCGGGCCTCCGAGAGGATGACGCCCGTCCGCCCGGCGTACTCCCCAGGGTGGAGACGTCTCCCCCCGGCTCGGGGTCTTCCCTGAGGGGGTGCGTGACCTCCCTCACGTCCCCGCCCGCACTCCGGAGCGCCGCACCGACTCCCTCCCAACTGTTGTGATAGGAGCGGGTGTTGAAGCGTGTCACGGCTGACCGGGCCTCAAGTGTCGCCCGCAGCACTGACAATCGATGCGGGCCCGAGGGCGCGGCCTGTGAGCGCACCGGGGCGGGGGTACGTAAGCTGTGCCACGTCGAACGGACGAGGGGACGGACATGGCGATGATGCGGCTCCGGCGCGAGGACCCGCGGATCGTCGGGTCGTTCCGGCTCCACCGCCGGCTCGGAGCCGGCGGAATGGGAGTCGTGTACCTCGGCTCCGACCGGCGCGGACAGCGCGTCGCGCTCAAGGTCATCCGGCCCGACCTCGCCGAGGACCAGGAGTTCCGCTCCCGCTTCGCCCGCGAGGTGTCCGCCGCCCGGCGCATCCGCGGCGGCTGCACGGCCCGGCTCGTCGCCGCCGACCTGGAGGCCGAGCGCCCCTGGTTCGCCACCCAGTACGTCCCCGGGCCCTCCCTGCACGACCGCGTCGCCGAGGAAGGCTCCCTGCGGGCCGCCGACGTCGCCGCGATCGGCGCCGCGCTCTCCGAAGGACTCGTCGCCGTCCACGAGGCCGGAGTCGTCCACCGCGACCTGAAGCCCTCGAACATCCTGCTGTCGCCCAAGGGCCCCCGCATCATCGACTTCGGGATCGCCTGGGCCACCGGAGCCAGCACCCTCACCCACGTCGGCACCGCCGTCGGCTCCCCCGGCTTCCTCGCGCCCGAACAGGTCCGCGGCGCCGCCGTCACCCCCGCCACCGACGTCTTCTCGCTCGGCGCCACCCTCGCGTACGCCGCCATGGGCGACTCCCCCTTCGGGCACGGCAGCTCCGAGGTCATGCTCTACCGCGTCGTCCACGAGGAACCCCAGCTGCACGGCGTCCCCGACGCCCTCGCCCCCCTCGTCCGCGCCTGCCTCGCCAAGGACCCGGAGGAACGTCCCAGCACCCTCCAGCTGTCCATGCGGCTCAAGGAGATCGCCGCCCGCGAGGCACAGGGGCTGCCTTCCGGGCCCCGGGCGCCGGGGCAGCGCGACCGGGAGCACGAGCGGGACCGGGATCGGGAGCACGAGCGGGATCGTGACCGGGACCGGGATCGTGACCGGGTCGAGGAGCGGCATTCCGTACGGCCGGCCGCGCGGCCCACCGAGCGGTACACCGAGCGCACCACCGAGCGGCACGTCGAACGGCAGGCCGACCGGGCCACCGAGCGGTCCACCGGTACGCAGGGGCGCGCCGGGAAGAACCGGCCGTCCACCTCGCGCGCCGGTGCCCCGCACTCCCGGCCCGGCACACGGCCCGGGGCCCGCAGCACCTCCACCGGGCGGCGGCCCGCCAACCCCCGGCTGCTGCGTCAGCGGCTCTTCGTCTTCGTCGTGGTCACGCTGATCGTCGCCCTCGGGATCGCCGCCGCGCAGGCGCTGCAGGGCTGAGCCTCAGGACTGCGGGCGGCCGCTCGTCACCGCGTAGAAGGCGACCGCCGCCGCCGCGCCCACGTTCAGCGAGTCCACGCCGTGCGCCATCGGGATGCGGACCCACTCGTCCGCCGCGCGCAGCGCCTGCGTCGACAGGCCCTCGCCCTCCGCGCCCAGCATCAGCGCCACCCGGTCCAGCCGGTGCGGAGCCGCCTCGTCGATCGAGGTGGCCCGGTCCGCCGGCGTGAGCGCGAGCAGCTTGAAGCCCGCCTCCCGCACCGCCTCCAGGCCGCGCGGCCAGGTCTCCAGGCGGGCGTACGGCACCGAGAACACCGCGCCCATCGACACCTTCACCGAACGGCGGTACAGCGGGTCCGCGCAGTCCGGGGAGAGCAGCACCGCGTCCATGCCGAGGGCCGCCGCGCTCCGGAAGATCGCACCGATGTTGGTGTGGTCGTTGACCGACTCCATCACCGCGACCCGGCGGGCCGTGCTCAGCAGCTCCGTCGCGTCCGGCAGCGGCTTGCGCTGCATCGACGCCAGCGCGCCCCGGTGCACGTGGTAGCCCGTCACGCGCTCGGCGAGGTCCGGCTGCACCGCGTACACGGGCGCCGGGACCTCGTCGATCACGTCCCGCATGACGTCGACCCACTTCGCGGAGAGCAGCATCGACCGCATCTCGTACCCCGCCAGCTTGGCGCGGCGGATGACCTTCTCGCCCTCGGCGATGAACAGGCCCTCGGCGGGCTCGCGCCTACGGCGCAGCTCCACGTCGGTCAGTCCGGTGTAATCGCTCAGACGGGGGTCGTCGGGGTCGTCGATCGTGATGAGTTCGGCCACGGGGTGATACTGCCTTGTCCGGGGTGTGGTGCCAATGTGCGGGATGCAGGTGGTGCAGGTGGTGTGGGTGGGTGGGTGAGTGAGTGGTGTGGGTGCTGTACGTGCGCCTGCGCTAGTTCGTCAGTTTGTCCGGGGACTCCGCTACCACGTCACCGATGACGATCACCGCGGGCGGGCGGACCTCCTGGGTCCGGACCGTCTCCGCCACCGTCGCCAGCGTGGCGTCCACCCGGCGCTGGGACGCCGTCGTGCCCTCCTGGACGAGGGCCAGCGGCGTGTCCGGGGACTTGCCGTGGGCGATCAGGGCCTCGGCGATCTTGTCGATCTTGTCGACGCCCATCAGGATCACCAGGGTCCCGGTGAGCTTCGCCAGCGACGCCCAGTCCACCAGCGAACGCTCGTCGTCCGGAGCCACGTGGCCGCTCACCACCGTGAACTCGTGCGCCACACCCCTGTGCGTCACCGGGATGCCGGCCGCCCCCGGCACCGAGATCGAGCTGGAGATGCCCGGCACCACCGTGCACGCGATGCCCTCGGCGGCCAGCGCCTGGGCCTCCTCCATGCCCCGGCCGAAGACGAACGGGTCGCCGCCCTTGAGACGGACGACCGACCTCCCGGCCTTCGCGTGCTCGATCAGCGCGTTGTTGATGGCCTCCTGGGCCATGAAACGGCCGTACGGGATCTTCGCCGCGTCGATCACCTCGACGTGCGGCGGCAGCTCGTTCAGGAGGTCGCGCGGGCCGAGACGGTCCGCGATCACGACGTCGGCCTCGGCGAGCAGGCGGCGGCCGCGCACCGTGATGAGGTCCGGGTCGCCGGGGCCGCCGCCGACCAGGGCCACGAAGGGGGTACGGGCACGGTGCGTCGGCGCCGCGATCGAACCGTCGCGCAGACCCTCCACGATCGCGTCCCGCACGGCCGCCGAGCGGCGCGGATCGTGGCCCGTCAGCACCGCCACCGTCACGCCCTCGCTGCGGCCGGTGGCCGGGGTCCAGGCGGTGGCCGCCTCCGCGTCGTCCGAGCGGACACACCAGGTCCTGGTGCGCTCGGCCTCCGCCGACGCCGCCGCGTTGGCGGCCGCGTCCCTCGTGGCGACGAGCGCGTACCAGGTGTCCGCGAGGTCGCCCTCCTCGTAGCGGCGCCTGGTCCAGGTGATCTCGCCGGCCTCGGCCATCGCCTCGACCGAAGGGGTCGCGGAGGGGGAGATCAGCGTGACGTCCGCGCCCGCCGCGATCAGCGCCGGAAGCCTGCGCTGGGCGACCTGGCCGCCGCCGAGCACGACGACGCGGCGGCCCTTGAGGCGCAGTCCGACGGGGTAGGCGGGGTGCTCTGCGGTGGCTGCGTGGGCGGCGTTCGCGGCGTGGTCGGCCATGGGCGGGCGGCTCCTCGGAGGGGGCGGTGCGTTTGGGCACCAACGATATCGGTGACCAGGGCTTGTCACGCTGTGACGGATCTCCTGGCTGTGGGAGCTTCGTCGCTTCCCTGCCGGGGTGGGGCCTCGGCGCCGCCCGGTGGGTGGTCTCGGGGGCCCGTCGCCGGTGGGTGGCCGACGTGGGGGACGCTCCGGGGGCCGCATTCGGGACTGCATGATTTACGGCGCGGATCGGGTGACTGGAGAGTCACGGCTGCTTGTTCCGCGCCACAAATCACGCTTTACGTCCCGAACGCGGCCCCCTGCGCGGCCCCCACTCCCCTGGGTGGGCTGCCCCCGGCCCCGTCCCCACTCTCTGTGAGTGGGGACTGCGGCTTGCTGCTACTTCTCCGTTACACCTGCGGAGTCGAACGTCGCCACCTCGTGCATCGCCCTCGCGGCGCTCTGGACCAGCGGGAGGGCCAGCAGCGCGCCCGTGCCCTCTCCCAGGCGCAGGTCCAGGTCGACCAGCGGGCGCAGGCCCAGCTTGTTCAGGGCCGCCACATGGCCCGGCTCGGCGCTGCGGTGGCCCGCGATGCACGCCGCCAGGGACTCGGGCGCGATGGCCCGGGCCACCAGGGCCGCCGCTCCGGTCGAGACGCCGTCCAGGATCACCGGGGTGCGCAGCGAGGCCGCGCCGAGGATCAGGCCGACCAGCGCCGCGTGCTCCAGGCCGCCGACCGCCGCCAGGACACCGATCGGGTCCGCCGGGTCCGGCTTGTGGAGGTCCAGGGCGCGGCGGACCACGTCCACCTTGCGGGCGTGCATCTCGTCGTTGATGCCCGTGCCGCGGCCGGTGACCTCGGTCGGGTCCACATCGGTGTACACCGAGATGAGGGCGGCGGACGCGGTCGTGTTCGCGATGCCCATCTCACCGGTCAGCAGGGCCTTGTTGCCCGCCGCCACCAGGTCGCGGGCCGTCTCGATGCCGACCTCGATCGCGGCGACGACCTCTTCGTGGGTCATGGCCTGGCCGATGGTGAAGTCGCCCGTGCCCGCGCGGACCTTGCGGGGCAGCAGGCCCGGCGTGGACGGGAGCTCGCTCGCCACGCCCACGTCGATCACGCAGACCTCGGCGCCCACCTGGTTCGCGAACGCGTTGCAGACCGCGCCGCCACCGAGGAAGTTCGCGACCATCTGGCCGGTCACCTCCTGGGGCCACGCCGTGACACCCTGCGCGTGCACCCCGTGGTCACCGGCGAAGATCGCCACCGCGGCCGGCTCCGGGATCGGCGGCGGGCAGGTGCGGGAGAGACCCGAGAGCTGCGCGGCGATGATCTCCAGCATGCCCAGGGCCCCGGCGGGCTTGGTCATGCGCTTCTGGCGCTCCCACGCCTCGCCGAGGGCCTTCGCGTCCAGCGGGCGGATGTTGGCCACGGTCTCCTGGAGCAGGTCGTGCGGCTCCTCGCCGGGCAGCGCGCGCCGGCCGTACGTCTCCTCGTGGACGACCCACGACAGCGGGCGGCGCTTCGACCAGCCCGCCTGCATGAGCTCCGGCTCCTCCGGGAACTCGTCGACGTAGCCGACGCACAGGTACGCCACCACTTCGAGGTGCTCGGGCAGGCCGAGGGCGCGGACCATCTCGCGCTCGTCGAAGAAGCTGACCCAGCCGACGCCGAGGCCCTCGGCCCGGGCGGCGAGCCACAGGTTCTCCACGGCGAGGGCCGAGGAGTACGGGGCCATCTGCGGCTGCGTGTAGCGGCCGAGGGTGTGGCGGCCGCCCCGCGTCGGGTCGGCGGTCACCACGATGTTGACCGGGGTGTCGAGGATCGCCTCGATCTTCAGTTCCTTGAACTGCTTCGCCCGGCCCTTGGGGAGCGACTTCGCGTACGCCTCGCGCTGGTGCGCGGCGAGCTCGTGCATCGTGCGGCGCGTCTCGGCGCTGCGGATGACGACGAAGTCCCAGGGCTGCGAGTGGCCGACGCTGGGCGCCGTGTGGGCCGCCTCCAGGACGCGGAGCAGCACCTCGTGCGGGATCGGGTCCGAGCGGAAGCCGTTGCGGATGTCGCGGCGCTCGCGCATGACACGCAGGACCGCTTCCCGCTCCGCCTCGTCATAGCCGGGGGCCGGGGGCGTTGCCGGGGGGGCGGGGGGCTGCGTGGCCGCCTCGGCCTCCGTGTCGGCCTCGGCCTCGACCTCGACCTCGACCTCGACCTCGTTCTGATCCTGGGCCTGGTCCTGCGGGACCTCGTGGGCCGGAGTCTCCTGGGGCTGCTGGGGCTCCTCGGCCGTCTGCGCGGCCGTCTGCGCGGCCGTCTGCTGGGCCTCGGGCTCCTCCGCCGCCGGTGCCACGGGGGCCTCGGGCTGCGGTGCCGTCTCGGGCTCCACAGCCGTGGCCGGGGTCTGCTCGGCCACTACCGGGGTGTCCTCGGTCGCGGGCGTGGGCTGCTCCGTCGCGGGCGTGGGCTCCTCGGCCACGACGGGGACCTCTTCGGCCGTCGCCTCCGCGAGGGGCTCTTCCACCGGTGCCGCTGCCACGACGGGCTGCTCGGCCACGGGTGCCTCCGCCTCGGGCAGCGCGGCCTCCACGGGCTGCGGCTCGGGCTCGCGCGGGGCGGGGACCACGGCCACCGCCGGGGTCTCCACGGGCTCCTCCGCCACCGGCTGTACGGGGACGGGCTGCTCGGCCACCGGCTGCTCCACGGCGGGCTGCTCCACGGCAAGGTCCTGCGCGACCGGCTCCTGGGCGAGCGGCTGCTCTGCCACGGGGGCCTCTGCCACCAGGGCCTCGACGACCGGTGCCTCGACGGGGGCCGGGGCGTCCGCGACCGGGGCCTCGGCCACCGGCGCCTCGACGGCCACCGGTGCCTCGACGGGGGCCGGCTGCTCGACGGGTGCGGGCTGCTCGGTCAGGGGCTGGGGCTCGGCCGGGTGCTCCGCGGGGGCCTCGGCCACCGGGAGCTCCTCCGGGGTCGGCTCCGGCTCGGCCACCGGCGTCGGGGCCAGGTGCGGGGCGGTCGGGACGGAGCCCTCGACCGGGACGAAGCGGGCGACCGGCTCCACGGGGGCGGCCTCGGGCTGCGCGGTCCACGGCACGGCGCCCTGCGGGGCCGTCTGCTGGTCCTGCGCCACGTCCAGGTACTCCAGGCCGGCCGTCGGCGGGCCCTGGGTGCGGACCGGCATCGGGGCCGGGGCCGTCGCCGCCATCGGGACGGGCTGCGGGGCCGGGGCGGCGGGGCCGCGGTCGGCGAGGGAGCGGACCGCGGGGCCGGTGCCCTCGGGGACCGGCGGGCCCATGTGCAGGGGGCGGCGCGGCGGCGGCGGGGTCATCGCGGCGGCCTGCGGGGCCAGCCGGGCGCCGCCCAGGTCCACGGAGCCGGTGTCCCGGCCCGCGGCCTCGTGGGCGCCGGTGTCGAGGACGCCCGGCTCGTACCCGTACTCGGGCTCCAGCGGGATGCCGTGGGCCGGGGTGTGCGGGGGCAGCGGCACGCCCTGCGGCGGGGTGGCGGTCACCTGGTCCAGCGGGGCCGTCAGCGGGTCGACGGGCGGTGCAGGCACGGCGACGGGCGGTGCGGGCTGGACGCCCGGCAGGTGCTCGCTCCAGGCGCCCTGGGCGCCCGGCATCAGAAGCAGTTCGTCGTCCTCGGCTGCGTGCTCGGAGGGGTCCAGGAAGGTGTACGCGCCCGGGGCGGGGATGCCCGGCTGCTCGACCATGCCTGCGTTCTCCGGCAGCCCCTCGCCCGGGATCTGGCCGGTGTCCGTCATGCTGCGTACCCCTCGCCCATCGGTTGTGCTCCTTCAGACCTTCGCCCGCCACCAAACAAGAACGAGCGTGCGTGCCGTGCGGCACGAAGAACGCGCGGACACCCATGCATTGTCCCGGCCCTCGGCCATCCTGGCAGGCGGATCCGACACGGTTCGCTGTGGACTGCGCCACGTCGCGCGGCCCTCACGGCTCCGTACCACATCAGAGGCCCAAAGCGGCCCTCGGTTCAGGGCATTGGCGAACAAATCGCCGAACGTCCCGGTGCGGTACAACAATCGGCCAGCCTACCTCCCTCGCCGCTCCCCGCGATCACGGGGAGCGCTGGGCCCGGACGCCGCAGAGCAGGAACGCGACGGTCCGTTCGCGTTCGCTCCAGTCGGCCGGGTCGAGGCCCACGGTCTGCAGGAGACGGCACTCCACGGTGTAGCCGCCGTCGGCCAGGGCGGCGCCGATCGCCTCCGCCTCGTCACGCGTCGAGGCGTGCGCGACGATCCGTTCCGGCCTGCGGTCGGTGCAGGCGGTGACGACGGGGACTCCCCCGCCGCCGATGCGTACGAGGTCGGGTTCGGGCAGGCGTTCCAGTACGTGCGGGGCGCGGCCGGGGACGGCCTGGAGCAGGACGCCCGCGCGTCGGGCGGCGGCCTCGGTGCGGGCGCAGGCCTCCGGGTCGGCGTCGACGGCGATGACGGCGGCGCCGGAGCGCGCGGCGTCGACCGCGAAGGCGCCGTCGGCGCAGCCGATGTCCCAGACGAGGTCGCCGACGCGGGGGCCGAGGCGGGCGAGGTGCGCGGCGCGCAGGTCGGTGTCCTGGCCGGTGCGCCCGCCGGTCTCCGCGGTGGGCAGGGCCCAGCCCCGTACGGCGGGGGTGTCGTCGCCCATGAGCCAGGCGGGGGCGCGGCCGGGGGCGGGGCTGCCGCCGATGACGATGACGACGTTCGGGTCGCGCCAGACGTGGTCGGCGGCCCGGTCGGAGGTGAGGACGCTGACCTGTTCGCGGGCGGTGCCGAGCTCCTCGCAGATGACGAAGGTGCGGTGGACGCCGTCGAGGAGGAGGGCGAGCTCGGCGGGGCCGGCGCCGGGCGAGGTGAGGACGGCGACCTTGGGGTGGGCGCGGCAGACGTTGACGGCGCGGCGCAGGGTGCGCTGGTGGGCGACGACGATCCTGGCGTCGTCCCAGGGCATCCCGGCGCGGGCGAAGGCGGCGGCGACGGCGGAGACGGCGGGGACCACCTCGACCTCCAGGCCGTGCTCGGGCGCGCGCAGGGTGCGGACGACGCCGAAGAAGCCGGGGTCGCCGTCGGCGAGCACGACGGCGGTGCCGCGGTGGCCGGCGATCCTGCGGGCGGCGAGGTCGACGCTGCCGAGGCGGACGCGTTCGGCGGTGGGCGGCACTTCGGGGAGGGCGAGGTGGTGCGCGGCGCCGGCCACGAGGGTGGCGGCGGCCAGCGCGGACCGGGCCGCCGCGGTGAGGGGCGAGCCGTCCCAGCCGATCACCGTGACCCGGTCGGCCATCTGTCTCTGTCTCCCTGGAGGTATGTGCAGGTCGGGGGGAACGAGCCTACCCGGGCACGTTCCCGGTCAGCTCCAGTCGGCGTAGCCGGAGTAGCCGGCCTCGGCGAGCTGGTCGGCGCTGTCGAGGTCCTCGGGGAGGAGGCTGTACACGATGTAGTCGGTGCGCAGGTCCTCCCACGCGCCGTCCTCGGTGCGGGTGCGCGCTATGCAGGCGTTGCGCAGGACGCCCTCGCTGATGCAGCCGATCTTCTGGGCGACCTGCTGGGAGGCGGTGTTGTCGGCCGCGGTGCGCAGCTCGATGCGCTCGAACCGCTGGTCGCCGAAGAGCCATTGGGCGGTGGCGAGCGCCGCCTCGGAGGCGTATCCCTCGCCGCGTGCCCAGGGGGCGACGATGTAGGACAGCTCGGTGGAGCGCACCCGCCAGTTGGTCTTGGCGAGCTGGACGACGCCGACCAGGCGCTGGGTGAGGAACTCGGTGACGGCGAGGTCGAGGCCGCGGCCGGCGGCGCGTTCGGTGGGGGCGTACTCCTCGATCCAGCGCCGTGCGGCGTCCTCGGTGAAGGGCTGCGGGACCGAGGTCCAGGCCGCGACCAGTTCGTCGTTCATCATCTCGGTGAGCGCGGGCACGTCGGCCGGTTCGAGGGCGCGCAGGGCCAGGCGGTCCGTGCTGATGGAGATGGACGGGAAGGTCGTAGTCATGCTCAGCTCCATACGTGAAGACCGTGAACGCACAGCATGCAGCATGGGGCCGCCGCCGCGCATGCGCGGGTGAGCCGAAGGCCCCGCTCGCCGGACGGGGCGTGCGGGGCCTTCTGCTGGAGGACCGTACTACGGGGGCCTTCTGACGGGCCCTCGGCTGACGGGGTGTTACTTGGCCGCGCCGAAGGCGGGGATGACCGAGCCCTTGTAGGTGTCCTTGATGTACTTCTTCACCTCGGGCGAGTTGAGCAGCTTGGCCAGCTTCTGCACGCGGGCGTCCTTCTCGTTGCCCTGCTTGACGGCGAGGAAGTTGGCGTAGGGGTTGCCCTCCGCCTTCTCCAGGGCGAGGGAGTCCTTGGCGGGCTGGAGCTTGGCCTCGATGGCGTAGTTGCCGTTGATGACGGCGGCGTCGACGTCGTTCAGGGCGCGGGGCACGGTGGCGGCCTCCAGCTCCTTGAACTCCAGGCCCTTCTTGTCGCTGATGTCGGACAGCTTGGCGTCGGTGCCGACGCCCGCCTTGAGGGTGATGAGCCCGTTGTCGGCGAGCAGGTGGAGGGCGCGGCCCTCGTTGGTGGTGTCGTTGGGGACGGCGATCGTCTGGCCGGCCTTGATGTCCTTCAGCGACGTGACGCTCTTGGAGTAGAGGCCGAGCGGCTCCAGGTGGACGTTCACCACCGGGACGATGTGGGTGTTGTTCTTCTTGTTGAAGTCGTCGAGGTACGGCTTGTGCTGGAAGAAGTTGGCGTCGACCTGGCCGGTCTCGGTGGCGGTGTTCGGCAGGACGTAGTCCGTGAACTCCTTCACCTCCAGCTTCAGGCCCGCCTTCTCGGCCAGGTTGTCCTTGACGAACTTCAGGATGTCGGCGTGCGGCGTCGGGGACGCGGCGACGACGAGGGCCTTGTCCGCGGATCCGGCGGCGTCCTTGGCGGTGGACGGGTCGGAGGAGGTGCCGCAGGCGGTGAGGCCCAGGGCGAGGGCGGCGGTGGCGGCGATGCCGGCGGCGAGCTTGATGTTGTTGCGCACGAAGAGTGCCTCTTTCCGGTGGAGCGGTGGACGCCTGGACAACAAGTCCTGGCTTTTTCTTCGGGTGACGAAGTAGGGGTGGGCCCGGCCGGGTTACGCGGTGCGGCCGCGGCGGGCGAGGAGGCGGACGGCGCCGTCTCCGATGAGCTGGACGACGGTGACGATCGCGACCAGGACGACGACGGTGACCAGCATGAAGGTGGTGTCGAAGCGCTGGTATCCGTACGTGATCGCCTTGGAGCCGAGGCCCTCGCCGCCGACCGCGCCGGCCATCGCGGAGTAGCCGATGAGCACGATGACGGTGGTGGTGACGGCGGAGACCAGCGAGGGCAGGGCCTGCGGGAGCAGGACCTTGCGGACGATGGTGGGGATGCCGCCGCCCATCGACTGGACGGCCTCGACGAGTCCGTGGTCGACCTCGCGGATCGCGGTCTCGACGAGCCGGGCGAAGAAGGGGATGGCGCCGATGGCGAGCGGCACGATCATCGCGGTCGGGCCGATGAAGGTGCCGACGACGAAGGTGGTGAAGGGGATCAGGGCGATCAGCAGGATGATGAAGGGCAGCGAGCGGCCCACGTTCACGATCGCACCGACGATCTTGTTCACCGGCCGGTTCTGCAGCAGTCCGCCCTTGTCGGTGAGGACGAGGAGGATGCCGAGCGGGAGGCCGCCGAGGATGGTGACGACGGTGGCCCACAGGACCATGTAGAGGGTGTCGACGGTGCCCTGTTCGAGCAGCGGCTGCATTTCGGACCAGGTCACTTGGCACCTTCCTTCACCAGCGCGGGCGCCTGGGCGGGCACCGGCCGGTCCTGCGGTTCCGCGGCGCCCGCGGCGTCGTCGGTGGGGTCGACGGGCTCGACCTGGAGGCCCTGCTCGCGCAGGAAGCCGACCGGGACGACGTTGTCCTCGTAGCGTCCGGGCAGTTCGATCCGCATGCGGCCGATCTGCCGGCCGCCGACGGTGTCCATCGCCGCGCCGAGGATCGAGATGTCGATGTTGTACGTACGGGAGAGCTGCGAGATCACCGGCTGGGTGGCGGTCTCGCCGTGGAAGGTGACGTCGACGACCGTGCGGTCGGGGGCCGTGGCGGCGCCGCTGACCGGGAAGAGCTCGGCGGCCAGCTGGGAGCCGGGGGTCGCGAGCAGTTCGCCGACGGTGCCGGACTCGACGACGCGGCCCTTCTGCATCAGCGCGGCCGAGTCGCAGATCGTCTTGACGACGTCCATCTCGTGCGTGATGAGCAGGACGGTGAGGCCGAGCTGTCGGTTGAGGTCGCGCAGCAGCTGGAGGATGGAGCGGGTGGTCTCCGGGTCGAGGGCGCTGGTGGCCTCGTCGGAGAGGAGGACCTTCGGCTCGCCGGACAGGGCGCGGGCGATGCCGACGCGCTGCTTCTGGCCGCCGGAGAGCTGGCCCGGGTAGGACTTCGCCTTGTCGGCGAGGCCGACCAGGTCGAGGAGTTCGAGGGCGCGCCGGGAGCGTTCGGCGCCGGAGACGCCGAGGATCTCCAGCGGCAGCTCGATGTTGTCCTTGACGGTGCGCGAGGACAGCAGGTTGAAGTGCTGGAAGACCATGCCGATGCTGCTGCGGGCGCGGCGCAGGTCCTTGCCGGCGCGGCGGCCCTTGCCGGCGAGCGCGGTGAGGTCGAGGCCGTCCACGGTCACGGTGCCCGAGGTGGGGCGCTCCAGGAGGTTGACGCAGCGGATGAGGGAGGACTTGCCGGCGCCGCTCTGGCCGATCACGCCGAAGACCTCGCCCTCGCGGACGTGGAGGTCGACGCCGTCCAGGGCGGTGACCTGGCGGCCTCTCGACTCGTAGACCTTGGTCAGGCCCGAAGTGGTGATCACAGGGTTTCCGTCACTGTCGAGTGCGCGGCGCGGGGTCCGCCGTGCACGGGGCATACGTCGTTCGGACAGTCGGGCGCGGGCGGTCGCCGTCGCGGCTGGTGGCCGGGAGGCAGCGCGTGCGCGGGGCGGGCACGGTCCGACGCCGGGTGGCGTGGCGGAACGGCTGGCCGTCGGGGCTCGCTTCGGGGCGCGAGTCTCGGTCGGGGGCCCTCAGATGGCGCACATTCGACACATACAACGAGCACCGGGCGTCGTGATCGCCTCGGTCGCAAGGGTGCGGCTGCTCGTCGTGGTCATGCCTGCAAGTAAAGCATGCAAACGTGCGAACGAAAGGGGGCTGTCCGCATAGCGGACAGCCCTGAGACGGCATGCGGACGGCGCTGGGCCGGTTCGGCAGCTGATGAGGGGATCCGTTCCGCCCGTCGTGGCCTGCGCCGATACCGGGGACGGGCGGTCGCCGCGAGCCCCGCGCCGGGCGCTTCGCGGACGCGGGCTGTGGCCAAGGCCACGATTCGCGGCTGCGAGCGGGTACGGCTCCGGGCCGGCCGCGGGCCGGACCCGGCGCGGGCGCGGGCGTCGGCGGGGGGCGCGCGCATCGGGCCATTCGGCCCGTAATACCCTCGGGCGCATGCTTGACGCCCTGACGGTCGCGGTCTCGGTGACCGCGCTCGCGCTCGCCGCCTGGTGCGGCTTCGCCTTCACCCGCAACCAGTCCACCAAGGACTGGCACTTCATCGGCATGGCCGTGGTCACCCTGCTCGCCCTGGTGCAGCTGGTGGTCGGGATCGTGCAGCTGGCCCGCGGCGAGAAGGCCGAGGAGGGCACGACGATCTTCATCGCCTATCTGCTGGGCGCGCTGTGCGCGGTGCCCGCGGCGGGTCTGATGTCCCTGACCGAGCGCAGCAAGTGGGGCTCGGCGACGGTGGCGGCCGGCGCGGTCGTGCTCGCCGTGCTCGAAGTGCGTCTCTACGACATCTGGACGGTGGGCTGATCATGACCGCGACGGAGACCGGGAAGCAGGGGACGGGCCGGCTGGTCACGGGCCCCGGGATGCTGCTCGTCTGGCTGTACGGCGTGATGTCGGTGGGCGCGGTCTCGCGCTCGATCTACCAGATCGCCACCGAGTTCGACCGGGCCCCGCTGGCGTACTCCCTGTCGGCGGTCGCCGCGGTGGTCTACGCGTTCATCACGTACACGCTGGTACGGGGTGGGGAGACGGCCCGCAGGGCGGCGCTGGTGTGCTGCGCCGCCGAGCTCGTCGGCGTGCTGACCGTGGGGACCTGGACGCTGGTCGAGCCGTCGGCCTTCCCGGACGCGACGGTCTGGTCGGACTACGGCTACGGCTACATCTTCATCCCGGTGCTGCTGCCGCTCACCGGCATCTGGTGGCTGCGGCGGTCCCGCGCGGCCGTCTGACCGGCGGGACCCCCTCGGCGCCGGCCGTCAGGCGGCCTTCTCCAGGGTGACGAGCGTCAGGCTCGGGCCCACCTCGCGCGTGGAGACCTGCGCGTAGCCCTTGCTGCGGTAGAGGCGCAGGTTGCCCTCGCTGCGGTGGCCGGTGAAGAGCTGGAAGCGCTTGGCGGCGGGCGCGGGCTCCTCGGCGTAGTGGCCCTCGATGGCGTCCAGGAGACGCCCGCCGAGACCGTGGCGCTGCAGGCGCGGGTGGACGATCAGCTTGGCGATCCGCACGGTGCCGTCCTCGTCGAGCCGGCCGCGCACGGAGGCGACGACCTCGTCCCCGAGGCGGGCCACGAAAGCCTGGCCCTCGGCCAGTTCGGCGCGCAGGGCGTCGAGCGACTGGGTCAGCGGCTCGATCGACCAGTCCTGGTAGATCTCGGCCTCACGCTGATAGCAGAGGTACTGCAGCTTGAGGATGTGCTCCGCGTCCTGCGCGTCTGCCGCTGAGATGGTCACGCTCATGCCCATGTGTGCATGCCTCCCGCTCACCTGGTCCGCCGTCGGTCTACGGCACCCTTCCCCGTACGCCGGGGAGGGGAACCTCCGCAGCCAGCATTCTGCGCAGGCATCCCAGGCAACGGGAACGCATCGGGCCCAGACTCCCCTGTGAGATACCCAACGCTCCTGCGATTTCGCGGTAGGTGGGGTCCGCGGGGTGGAGCATCGCGGTCAGCAGCCGGGGGCAGTGGCCCGGGGTGCGGCCGACGGCGGCGCGCACGGTCCGGCCGCGTTCGGAGACCAGCACGGTGCTCTCGGGCGACCCGTGCGGGGGCTGCGCCGGCTCCTCCCGGTAGGGCCGCTCCCGCGCCGAGGCCCGGCGGGCGCGGCGCGCCTCGTCACGCACCGCGCGCCGCAGCCAGTCGGCCGGGTGCTCCGGCGCGCCGTCCGCCCGGAGCCGCTCCAGGAGGCGCAGCCAGACGGCCTGTTCGAGGTCCCCCGCCTCGACCCCGGCGGCCGGGGCCTCCGCGCGGGACTCGGCGGCGAGCAGGGGCGTCAGGGTGGCGAGCAGCGCTTCGGGGGAGGTCATGCCCGCCACGATGCGGGGCGGGCACGACCTGGTTGCGGATCCCGGCGGAATACACCCGGTCGGGGGTACGGGGGCCTTCGGGCCCGGTCCGGGGCCCGCCTCGGGCGCCCTGGGCGGCCCCGGACCGGCTCAGCGGCCCGTCGTGAACTCCGCGGCCGCGAGCAGCGCCGTGTCCGCGTTGTCGGAGAAGAGGCCGTCGATGCCGGTCCCGAAGTACCGCTTCAGCGCGCCGAACGCGTCGCCGTACGCCGTCGGGTCGGTGCCGCGCCGGTATTCGGCCGGCAGGAAGGTGTTCTCGTTGCGCTGGGTGTACGGGTGGAGGATCAGGCCCGCCGCGTGGGCGTCGCGGACCAGGGTGGTCTCGGCGCCGAGCCGGCCGTTCGCGTCCCGGGGCAGGATCAGGTCGAGCGTCGGTCCGATGCCCTGCGCGTACGAGGCGATCCAGCGCAGGCCCTCGGGCTTGACCAGGTCGGCGACGGTGCGCGGGTCGCCGGACACGACGAAGTCCCAGGGGCGGGTGCCCGCCGCCGACAGCAGGACCACGCGCGGGCAGTCCACGAGCCGGGCGAGCCGCTGGATGCTGCCGGGCTCGAAGGACTGGAGGAAGACCGGCGCGTTCGCGCGGTGGCGGCCGTAGCGGCGCAGCAGCTTGGCGAGGCGCTCTTCCAGGCCGAGGCCGAGGGAGCGGAAGTAGGTGGGGTGCTTGGTCTCGACGTGCAGCCACACCTCGCGGCCCCGGCGGCGGCCCTCGCGCTCGGCCCAGCGCAGCACCTCCTCGAAGGTGGGCACGTCCCAGCGCCCGTCGTAGAGGGTGTTCTCCTGGCGGGTGGCGGGAATCCGCTCCTTGGCCCGCAGGGTCTTGAGCTCGGCGAGGGTGAAGTCCTCGGTGAACCAGCCGGTGATCGACACGCCGTCGACGCTCTTGGTGGCCTTCCGCGAGGCGAACTCGGGGTGGTCGGCGACGTCGGTGGTGCCGGTGATGTCGTTCTCGTGGCGGCACACCAGGTGCCCGTCCTTGGTGGGGACGAGGTCCTGCTCGATGACGTGGGCGCCCAGGTCGAGGGCGTGCTGGTAGGAGCCGAGGGTGTGCTCGGGGCGGTAGCCGCTGGCGCCCCGGTGCCCGATGACGGTGGGGACGGGCAGGGAGCGGTAGCCGCGGCCGTCGCCCCCGTGGCCCCGGCCCCGGTCCTTGGCGGCGTCCGCGGCGGCGTCCGCGGCGACGGCCGACTGGACCGCCTGCGCGGTGCCGGCGCCGAGGACGGCCGAGCCGCCCAGGACGGCGGCGCCCGCCGCGCCGAGGACGGCTCGCCGCGCCGGAGTCCTGCTCTCACCCTGTGTCATGAACACTCCTTCGGTGTGATGTCCCGCACCTGCCAACTGATGTCCCGACGCTAGGCAGTGCCGCCCTACGGGCGGCAGACCTCGGCGGAACATGGCGGAAACACACGTCAACACCGCGTATCCACTCCGTGAACCCGATGTGCGACCGGGGGTGACCCGCGAGTATCGTCCACACCTGCACGTGCCGCTCCACCGGGACGCGCACGCCCGCCCCGCCCGACACCGGAGGAACCGTTGTCCCGTCTCGCGCTCATGAAGGCAGCTCTTGGGCCGGTCCTGCGCCTCATGTTCCGCCCCCGCGTCGAGGGCGCGGAGAACATCCCGGGTACGGGCCCGGTCATCCTCGCGGGCAACCACCTCACCTTCATCGACTCGATGATCATGCCGATCTGCCTGGACCGTCAGGTCTTCTTCATCGGCAAGGACGAGTATGTGACGGGCAAGGGCGTCAAGGGCCGTCTGATGGCCTGGTTCTTCACCAGCGTCGGCATGATCCCGGTGGACCGCGACGGTGGCCGCGGCGGTGTGGCGGCGCTGATGACGGGCCGTCGGGTGCTGGAGGAGGGCAAGATCTTCTCCATCTACCCCGAGGGCACCCGCTCCCCCGACGGGCGCCTGTACCGCGGCCGTACCGGCATCGCGCGGCTGACCCTGATGACCGGCGCCCCGGTGGTCCCCTTCGCGATGATCGGCACCGACAAGCTGCAGCCGGGCGGCGCGGGCTTCCCGCGGCCGGGCCGGGTGACGGTCCGCTTCGGCGAGCCGATGGAGTTCTCCCGCTACGACGGCATGGACCGCGACCGGTACGTCCTGCGGGCGGTGACGGACTCGGTGATGGCGGAGGTCATGCGGCTCTCCGGCCAGGAGTACGTGGACATGTACGCCACCAAGGCGAAGGCCGCGTAAGCGCGGAGCGAGCGAACGGAACGGCCGATACGGCGAAGGGCGCCCCCGGGATGGGGGCGCCCTTCGCCGTATCGGCCGTACGCGTCGTGCCGGGCGTGACGGGCTGGGCGTGGCGCCTCAGCCCGTCGGCCCGTCGGCCCGTCGGCCCCTCAGCGCGTCAGTGCTCGACGCCGTCCGCCAGCTTCTGGCCCTTCAGCAGGAACCAGGCCGCGACCGCGGTCGCGAGGAGGACCGCCGCGCCGACGCCAGCCGCGATCCGCAGGCCGTCGACGAAGGCGTCCTGCGCGGCCGAGACCAGCGCGCCGGCCTGGTCGGGGGCGAGGCTCGCGGATGCCTCGACGGCGCCGCCGAGCGAGTCGTGGGCCGCGGCGGCCGTGTCGGCCGGGATGCCGGCCGGGGCGGTGAAACCCCGGTAGACGCCGGTCACGATGGAGCCGAGGACCGCGATGCCGAGCGCCGCGCCCAGCTCGTACGCCGTCTCGGAGACGGCGGACGCGGAACCGGCCTGGTCCTTCGGCACCGTGGACAGGATCACGTCGGCGGTGACGGTGAAGGCGAGGCCCGCGCCGACGCCGACGACGAGCAGGCTCGCGCCGAGCAGCGGGTAGTCGGTGGTCTTGCCGATCGCGGTCAGGGCCGCGAGGGCCAGACCGATGGCGGCGAGACCGCCGGTGACGACGGACCGTACCGAGAACCGGCGGGCGACGTGGCCCGCGACCAGACCGGCCGTCACGGCGCCGACGGCGGCCGGCAGTTCGGCGAGGCCGGCCTCCAGCGGCTGGCGGCCCTGGACCAGCTGGAAGAACTGGGACAGGAAGAACACCAGGCCGGACAGGCCCAGGATGGTCAGCAGGTCGGCGAGGACGGCGCCGGAGAAGCCGCGGTTGCGGAACAGGCGCATGTCCAGGAGCGGGGCCGGCAGGGTGAGCTGACGGCGCACGAACCAGGCCAGGCCGCCGATGCCGACGACCGCGGCGGCGGCCACCTCCAGGGTGGCGCCGTTGGCGGCGAGCTCCTTGACGGCGTACACGACGCCGATCATGCCGATGAGGGAGAGGCCGACGCTGGGGACGTCCCAGGGGCCCGGGTTCGGGTTCTTCGACTCGGGGATCAGCTTGACGCCGACGAGGACCAGGACGGCCATGACGGGCAGGTTGATGAGGAAGACCGAGCCCCACCAGAAGTGTTCGAGCAGGAATCCGCCGACGACCGGGCCGACCGCGGCACCGGCCGAGGCCATGGCGCCCCAGATGCCGATGGCGAGGCTGCGCTCGCGCGGGTCGTGGAACAGGTTGCGGATCAGGGCGAGCGTGGACGGCATCAGGGTCGCACCGGCGACACCGAGCAGGGCGCGGGCCAGGATCATCATCTCGGGGCTGGTCGCGTAGGCGTTCAGCACGGAGACGGCGCCGAAGGCCACGGCTCCGGTGAGCAGCAGCTTCTTGCGGCCGATGCGGTCGCCGAGGCTGCCCATGGAGACGAGCAGACCGGCGATGACGAAGGAGTAGACGTCACCGATCCACAGGAGCTGGGTGCCGGAGGGCTTCAGGTCCTCGGAGAGGAAGGGGGTGGCCAGGCCCAGCACCGTGGCGTCGACCGCCACGAGCAGGACGGCCAGGACGAGCACGGCGAGGGCGAGCCACCGGCCGGGGCGGCGGACGCCCTCGATATGGCTCTCGTGCTTGACGGTGTCGGTGATCACTTCTCCACGCTCCTGCGTGCTCCGCCGAGCAGCAGCTCGGCGATCATGTACTGAAAGTCCTTGGCGGCGACCCGCCCGTCGGCGACGGCCCAGGCACCCGAGCCGATGAGCCCGTAGTAGGCCTCGCAGAGCCAGGCGGGGGTCATGTCGATCCGGAAGACGCCCTCTTCCTGGCCGCGCCGGAAGAGGGCGGCGAGCCGCTCGTCGAGGCGGGTCCAGCCGTCGTTCTGCTGGCCGTCCTCGAAGAGCTGGTTCTCGGTGTAGAGGAAGGCGAGCAGCGGGGCGACGGACTCCGACGCGCCGATCAGCCTGCGTACGGCCTCGTCGGCCGGTCCCTCGTCGAGGCGGGCCCCGTCGAGCGCGGCCTCCGCCTCCTCGATGCACAGCTGCTCCAGCGCCCGGACGAGCGCGTCCCGCCCGGCGAAGTGCCGGTGCAGGGTGGCCCGGCCGATGCCCGCGGCCCGCGCGACCTCGTCCATGGTGGCGGTCGCCTTGCGGGAGAGCAGGGCCGCGGCGGAGCGGAGCACCTCGGTGCGGTCGACTGACATGAGACGACCATACACCGAATGAGACGTCAGTGTCTCATCCAGGAGGTTGGTGACTCATTCTTGACCTCCGCCGGACGCACGACGGCGCCGCCGCCCTCCGGGGTACGGAGGGCGGCGGCGCCGTGGTGGTGCCGGGGTGCGCGCTACTTCTTGGCCTCGGCCCAGGCGTGCTGGATGACCAGGTCGGCCTTGACCTCGACCAGCTGGGCGGCGACCGCCGAGGGGGCCGTGCCGCCCCGGCCGTCGCGGGAGGCGAGGGCGCCGGGGACGTTCAGGACCGTGCGGACCTCGGGGGTGAGGTGCTCGGAGATCTTGGCGAACTGCTCGTCGGTCAGCTCGTCGAGCTCCTTGCCCTCCGCCTCGGCGACCTTCACGCATTCGCCGGCGACCTCGTGCGCCACCCGGAACGGCACGCCCTGCCTGACCAGCCACTCGGCGATGTCGGTGGCGAGCGAGAAGCCGGCCGGGGCCAGCTCCTCCATGCGCTCCCGGTGGACGGTGAGCGTGGCCATCATGCCGGTGAAGGCGGGGAGCAGGACCTCCAGCTGGTCACAGGAGTCGAAGACCGGCTCCTTGTCCTCCTGGAGGTCGCGGTTGTAGGCGAGCGGGAGGGCCTTGAGGGTGGCCATCAGGCCGGTCAGGTTGCCGATGAGGCGGCCGGACTTGCCCCGGGCGAGCTCGGCGATGTCCGGGTTCTTCTTCTGCGGCATGATCGACGAGCCGGTGGAGAAGGCGTCGTGGAGGGTCACGAAGGAGAACTCCTTCGTGTTCCAGATGATGATCTCCTCCGCGATACGGGAGAGGTTCACCCCGATCATCGCCGTGATGAAGGCGAACTCCGCGACGAAGTCGCGCGAGGCCGTGCCGTCGATGGAGTTGCCCGCCGAGCCCCGCTCGAAGCCGAGGTCCTTGGCGACCGCCTCCGGGTCGAGCCCGAGCGAGGAGCCGGCCAGGGCGCCGGAGCCGTACGGGGAGACGGCCGTACGGGTGTCCCACTGGCGCAGTCGCTCGGCGTCCCGGGAGAGGGACTGGACGTGGGCGAGGACGTGGTGGGCGAAGAGCACCGGCTGGGCGTGCTGGAGGTGGGTACGGCCCGGCATGGCGACGTCCGCGTGCGCCTCGGCGAGGCCGACCAGGGCGTCCTGGAGCTCGGCGATCAGGCCGCCGAGGATCCGGGCGTGGTCCCGCAGGTACATCCGGAAGAGGGTGGCGACCTGGTCGTTCCGCGACCGGCCGGCCCGCAGCTTGCCGCCGAGGTCGGCGCCGAGGCGCTCCAGGAGGCCGCGCTCCAGGGCGGTGTGCACGTCCTCGTCGGCGATCGTGCCGACGAAGGAGCCGTCGGCGACGTCCGCTTCGAGCCGGTCGAGACCGTCGAGCATGCGGGTCAGCTCGTCCTCGGTCAGCAGCCCGGCCTTGTGCAGCACCCGGGCGTGGGCGCGGGAGCCGGCGATGTCGTACGGCGCGAGACACCAGTCGAAGTGGACCGACGCGGACAGCTTCGCCAGGGCCTCGGCGGGACCGTCGGCGAACCGTCCGCCCCAGAGCCGGACGTCACCGTTGTTGCTGCTCACTGCTGATTGCTCCTCTGGAGGGTGGTTTCGAGCCCTGAACGAGCCGGGAACCGGCGAGGTCACGTTCCCCTCTGCCCCAGTCGATCGATACTCACTCAGCGATGGGTATAACTATGCAGACCTCCGTATGAATTTGTCAATGCGGGTACGAGGGGAGGGGGAGGATGGGCGCCATGGGAAAAACATATGAACGCATCGAGGGGCGGCTGCGCGCCTTCATCGAGGCGCAGCCCCTCTTCTTCGCGGCCACCGCGCCCCTCTCCGGCGACGGCCACGTCAACCTCTCCCCCAAGGGACGCAAGGGCACCCTCGTCGTCGTCGACGAACTGACCCTCGCCTACGTGGACTTCGGCGGCAGCACCGCCGAGACCCTGGCGCACCTGCGCGAGCCGGGCAACGGGCGGATCACGCTGATGTGGACGGCTTTCTCCGGGCCGCCGACCGTGGTGCGGGTGCACGGGGACGGCGAGGTCGTCTTCCGGGACGACCCGCGCTGGAGCGAGCTGTTCGCGCGCTTCCCCGCCGAGGCCGTCGAAGGACAGGGCAGCGCGCGGGCCATCGTCCTGGTGCACGCGCGGCGGGTCAGCGACTCCTGCGGGTTCGCCGTCCCGAGGATGGAGTACCAGGAGGACCGGCAGCTCCACGCGGAGTACTTCAACCGCAAGACGGACGAGGAGTTCAACACGTACTGCGAGGGCAAGGAGCACATCGCGACGAGCATCGACGGGCTGCCGGCGCTGGAGCTCCCGCTGCCGCCGCTCCCCCGGTCGGCTCGCTAGCCTGGCGGGGGCCGGGGCGGGCGCCTAGCGTCGCGCCATGCGACACCTTCTCGCGCTCGGCGCGCTCGGCGCCGTCCTGGCCGCCCCGCAGCCCGTCCCGGCGCCGCTGCCCGAGCGGATGGCGGACACCGGGGGCGGTACGCAGCTGATCACCGCCGAGGCGGCCGGGACCCGTGCCACCACCGGCACGCTGACCTGGTGGGACCGGCGCGGGGGGCGCTGGGTGCGGGCGGGGTCGGCGCCCGCGCGGTTCGGCGCGAAGGGGCTCGCCGAGGGGGCGCGGCGGCGGCAGGGGACGGACACGACGCCGACCGGCCTGTACCGGCTGCCGTACGCCTTCGGGGTGGAGCGGGCGCCGGCCGGGACGGCGTACCCCTACGCCCGGGTCACGGACCGCTCCTGGTGGTGCCAGGACAACGCCTCCCGCGCGTACAACCGCTGGGTGGAGGGACTGCCCGGGGACTGCCGGGCCACCGAGGCCGAGCACCTCGTCGCGTACCGGACGCAGTACGCGTACGCGCTGGTCATCGGCTTCAACTACGACCGGCCGGTGCGCGGGCGCGGGGCCGGGATCTTCCTGCACGTGAACGGGCGCGGGGCGACGGCCGGCTGCGTCTCGGTCCCCGAGGACGCGATGCGCCGGGTGCTGGCCTGGGCCGAGCCGGCCCGCCGGCCGCACATCGCCGTCGGCACGCGGGGCGGGCCGACGGCGATCACACGGTACTGACGGTGCCGGCGGTACTGACGGTGCCGGCGGTACTGACGGTGCCGGCGGTACTGACGGTGCCGGCGGCACTGCCCCTGTACCGGCCGGGTGCTCAGCGGTCCTTCTGCGCGAGGCGCAGCAGGTGGTCGGCGAGCGCCTGTCCGCCGGCCGGGTCGCGGGAGATGAGCAGCAGGGTGTCGTCGCCCGCGATCGTGCCGAGGATCGCGTGGAGCTCGGCCTGGTCGATGGCCGAGGCGAGGAACTGGGCGGCGCCGGGCGGGGTGCGGAGCACCACCAGGTTGGCCGAGGCCTCCGCGGAGATCAGCAGTTCGCCGGAGAGGCGGCGCATCCGCTCCTCCTTGGCGGACTCGCCGAGGGGGGCCTGCGGGGTGCGGAAGCCGCCCTCGCTGGGCACGGCGTAGATCAGTTCGCCGCCGGTGTTGCGGATCTTCACGGCGCCGAGCTCGTCGAGGTCTCGGGAGAGCGTCGCCTGGGTGACGCTCAGTCCGTCGTCCGCGAGGAGCTTGGCGAGCTGGCTCTGCGACCGCACCGGCTGCCGGTTGAGGATGTCGACGATCCTGCGGTGGCGTGCGGTGCGGGTCTGCGGAACGGACGGCCCGCCGTGCTCGTTCTCCTGCGCGTCGGTCATCGTCGTCTCATTCTCCGGTTCGTCCTTCCCCGTTCACCACGTCCAGGACGCCGGGCAGGGCCCGGAGGAACGTGTCCACCTCGGCATCGCCGATGACGAGCGACGGCATGAGCCGTACGACATCGGGGGCGGGCGCGTTCACCAGGAGACCGGCGTCCTGAGCCGCCTGTTGCACCTGCGGCGCGACGGGCTCGGTGAGCACGATACCCAGCAGGAGGCCCGCACCACGGACATGGGAGACCAGCGGGTGGCCCAGGGACTCGATTCCGTCCCTCAGCTTCTCGCCGAGCCGCTTGACCTCGTCGAGCGCCGAGTCGGCGGCGAGGGTGTCGATGACGGCGAGGCCGGCGGCGCAGGCGACCGGGTTCCCGCCGAAGGTGGTGCCGTGGTGGCCGGGCGTGAACAGCTCCGCGGCGGGCCCGAAGGCGACGGTCGCGCCGATGGGCAGGCCGCCGCCGAGGCCCTTGGCGAGGGTGACGATGTCGGGGTCGACGCCGTCGTGGGCCTGGTGCTCGAACCAGGTCCCGGTGCGGCCGATGCCGGTCTGGACCTCGTCGAGGACGAGGAGGGTGCCGGTGGCGCGGGTGATCTCGCGGGCGGCCCTGAGGTAGCCGGCGGGCGGGACGACGACGCCGTTCTCGCCCTGGACGGGCTCGATGATCACGAAGGCCGTCTCCTCGGTGACGGCCGCGCGCAGCGCCTCGACGTCCCCGTACGGCACGTGCGTGACGTCGCCGGGCAGCGGCAGGAACGGGGTCTGCTTGCCGGGCTGGCCGGTGAGGGCGAGGGAGCCCATGGTGCGCCCGTGGAAGCCGCCGTCGGTGGCGACCATGTGCGGGCGGCCGGTGAGCCGGCCCAGCTTGAAGGCGCCTTCGTTGGCCTCGGCCCCGGAGTTGCAGAAGAAGACCTTGCCGGGGCGGCCGAAGAGCTGGAGCAGCCGCTCGGCGAGGGCGACCGGCGGCTCGGCGACGAACAGGTTGGAGACGTGGCCGAGGGAGGCGATCTGCCGGGACACGGCCTCGACGACCGCCGGGTGCGCGTGGCCGAGGGCGTTGACGGCGATGCCGCCGACGAAGTCGAGGTACTCGGTGCCGTCGGCGTCCCAGACGCGGGCGCCCTCGCCGCGGACGAGCGGCAGCCGGGGCGTGCCGTAGTTGTCCATCAGCGCGTCCTGCCACCGCTGGGTCAGTCCGGCGTTGCTCGCCTGCGTCATGACGTCTCCCCCGTGCTCGCGTCGGGCACGACCATCGTGCCGATGCCCTCGTCCGTGAAGATCTCCAGCAGGATCGAGTGCTGGACCCGGCCGTCGATCACGCGGGCCGTGGTGACCCCGTTGCGTACGGCGTGCAGACAGCCCTCCATCTTGGGGACCATCCCGCTGGAGAGCTCGGGCAGCAGCTTCTCCAGCTGGGTGGCGGTGAGCCGGCTGATGACCTCGTCGCTGTGGGGCCAGTCCTCGTAGAGGCCCTCGACGTCGGTCAGGACCATCAGCGTCTCGGCGCCCAGCGCAGCAGCGAGTGCCGCAGCCGCCGTATCAGCATTGACGTTGTAGACATGGGCGTCGTCCTGGGAGCGGGCGATGGAGGAGACGACCGGGATGCGGCCGTCGTCCAGGAGGGCCTGGAGGGCGCCGGTGTCGATGGCGGTGATCTCGCCGACCCGGCCGATGTCGATCCGCTCGCCCTCGATCAGCGGCCGGTGCTTGGTGGCGGTGATCGTGTGGGCGTCCTCGCCGGTGAGGCCGACGGCGAGCGGGCCGTGCTGGTTGAGCAGCCCGACGAGCTCGCGCTGGACCTGTCCGGCGAGCACCATCCGTACGACGTCCATCGCCTCGGGGGTGGTGACCCGCAGGCCGGCCTTGAACTCGCTGACGAGTCCGGCCTGGTCGAGGGCGGCGCTGATCTGCGGGCCGCCGCCGTGCACGACGACCGGCTTGAGGCCGGCGTGGCGCAGGAAGACGACGTCCTGGGCGAAGGCCGCCTTGAGCTCGTCGTCGATCATGGCGTTGCCGCCGAACTTGATGACGACGGTCTTGCCGTGGTGGCGGGTGAGCCAGGGCAGCGCCTCGATGAGGGTCTGCGCCTTGGGCAGCGCGGTGTGCTTGCGGGCCGAGTTCGTGGACTCTTTGGCGGCGTCGTTCGTGGACTCGCGGGCGGAGTCGTTCGTGGAGTCGGCGGTGGACTCGTTCGTGGAGTCGCTCATGACGAGTACGCGCTGTTCTCGTGGACGTAGTCGGCGGTGAGGTCGTTGGCCCAGATGACGGCGGACTCGGATCCGGCGGCGAGGTCGGCGGTGATGACGACCTCCCGGTAGCGCATGTCGACGAGCTCGCGGTCCTCGCCGACGGAGCCGTTGCGGCAGACCCAGACGCCGTTGATGGCGACGTTGAGCTCGTCGGGCTCGAAGGCGGCGGAGGTGGTGCCGATCGCGGAGAGCACCCGGCCCCAGTTGGGGTCCTCGCCGTGGATGGCGCACTTGAGGAGGTTGTTGCGGGCGATGGAGCGGCCGACCTCGACGGCGTCGTCCTCGGTGGCCGCGTTGATCACCTCGATGCGGATGTCCTTGCTGGCGCCCTCGGCGTCGCCGATCAGCTGGCGGGCGAGGTCGTCGCAGACCTCCCGTACGGCCTCGGCGAACGCGTCCTGCGCGGGGGTGACGCCGGCGGCGCCGGAGGCGAGCAGCAGCACGGTGTCGTTGGTGGACATGCAGCCGTCGGAGTCGACCCGGTCGAAGGTGAGCCGGGTGGCCTGCCGCAGGGCGGCGTCCAGGCCCTTGGCGTCGACGTCGGCGTCGGTGGTGAGGACGACGAGCATGGTGGCGAGGCCGGGGGCGAGCATGCCCGCGCCCTTGGCCATGCCGCCGACGGTCCACCCCTCCTTCGTGGCGACGGCCGTCTTGTGGACGGTGTCGGTGGTCTTGATGGCGATGGCGGCCTTCTCGCCGCCGTGCGCGGAGAGCTCGCCGGCGGCCTTCTCGACGCCCGGCAGCAGCTTGTCCATGGGGAGCAGGACGCCGATGAGTCCGGTGGAGGCGACGGCGACCTCGCCGGCGCCGATGCCGAGGACGTCCGCGGTCTTCTCGGCGGTGGCGTGGGTGTCCTGGAAGCCCTGGGGGCCGGTGCAGGCGTTGGCGCCGCCGGAGTTGAGGACGACGGCGGTCAGTTCGCCGTCGGCGAGGACCTGCTGGGACCAGAGGACGGGGGCGGCCTTGACGCGGTTGGAGGTGAAGACTCCCGCGGCGGCGCGGCGGGGCCCGGTGTTGACCACGAGGGCCAGGTCCGGGTTGCCGTTCTGCTTGATCCCGGCCGCGATGCCCGCGGCCGTGAATCCCTGCGCTGCGGTGACGCTCACGGAGCGACTCCAATCGTGGAAAGTCCGGTCTCCTCGGGGAGGCCGAGGGCGATGTTCATGCTCTGCACCGCACCGCCGGCGGTGCCCTTGGTGAGGTTGTCGATGGCGCTGATGGCGATGATCCGGTTCGCGGCCGGGTCGTGGGCGACCTGGATCTGAACGGCGTTGGAACCGTAGACGGAGGCCGTGGCCGGCCACTGCCCCTCGGGGAGCAGGTGGACGAACGGCTCGTCCGCGAAGGCCTTCTCGTAGGCGGCGCGCAGGGTCTCGCCGGTGACGCCGGCCCGGGCGGTGGCCGAGCAGGTGGCGAGGATGCCGCGGGGCATCGGCGCGAGGGTGGGCGTGAAGGAGACGGTGACCCGCTCCCCCGCCGGTCCGCTGAGGTTCTGGATCATCTCGGGGGTGTGCCGGTGGCCGCCGCCGACGCCGTACGGGGACATGTTGCCCATGACCTCGGAGCCGAGGAGGTGCGGCTTGGCGGCCTTGCCTGCGCCGGAGGTGCCGGAGGCGGCGACGACGACGGCCTCGGGCTCGGCGAGCCCGTTCGCGTACGCCGGGAAGAGGGCGAGCGAGACGGCGGTGGGGTAGCAACCGGGCACCGCGATGCGCTTGGACCCCTCCAGCGCGGCACGGGCACCCGGCAGTTCGGGGAGGCCGTAGGGCCAGGTGCCGGCGTGCGGGGAGCCGTAGAAGGTCTCCCAGTCGGCCGGGTCCCGGAGCCGGAAGTCGGCGCCCATGTCGACCACCAGGGTGTCCGGCCCGAGCTGCTCGGCGACGGCGGCGGACTGCCCGTGCGGCAGGGCGAGGAACACCACGTCGTGCCCGGCGAGGACCTCGGCGGTCGTCTCGGCGAGCACCCGGTCGGCGAGCGGCAGCAGGTGCGGCTGGAGGCCGCCGAGGCGCTGGCCCGCGTTGGAGTGGCCGGTCAGGGCCCCGATCTCGACCTCGGGGTGCGCGAGCAGGAGACGCAGGAGCTCTCCGCCCGCGTATCCGCTCGCACCGGCGACCGCTGCTCGTACCGTCATCGAAACCCTCCTCATGGATGGCATGACTATACGCACAGCCGCAGTTTTATGCAAAGCTGGGAAAAGAGAGGCCGCGCGGTCCGGGAGCCCGGGCCGAGGGCCCGCTCCTGAACCACGCGGCCGCCCGCGCCCCGCGGGGGCGGGACCGCCCCCTACACGGGGTGGACCCACGCCTGGTAGTTGTTCTGGAAGCTTGCGACGCTACAGGTGTGCAGGCGCAGCCCATTGGCGGAGCTGTTGTCCATGCAGGTGCCGGTCGCCATGTTCTTCCAGCTCACCCGGGTGCGGTCGGCGTTCGACGTGTAGAGCACCCACATCTGATAGCCGTTGTCGAAGCTCGCTCCGCTGCACCCGTGGGTGCGCAGGCCGTAGTTGGCGCTGCCGTCGAGGCACTCCTTCGACGCGTCGTTCATGAACTGGTAGTAGCCGTTGGTGTCACGTACCGCGACCCACTTCTGGTAGCCGTTGTTGAAGCTGGCGGCACTGCACGTGTGGGTCCGGAGTCCGTTGGCGGCGCTGTCGTCCAGGCACGTACCGGAGCTCTGGCTGACGAAGTACATCTCCAGAGAGCTGACGGCGCTCGCGGACGCGGACCCAGCCGCCGGAGGGGCCTTCGACGAGGGGGCGAGCCGCGCGTAGGGGGACGGCGCGTCCGGGTTCTCGACGCCCACCGCGCTGGGCGCGGCGGCGAACGCCCCGATCATCCCGGCGACGGCGGCGGCTGTGGCGAGGGTCTTCCGCATGGGTGAAGCCTTCCTGGAGGGCGACGCGACCTGTTCGTCCGCCCGGACAGGGGCCGCCGACGGAATCGGCGGACCCTGCCGGGCACTGGAGGCGAACCTAGGTCGCCATGCGCGACCGGAGGGAGGGCCGGGCGCGCCACGCACGGGACACCTCGTGCCACTCCCGGCTGCGCGGCCGGCAGGCCACCGGCCAGGCCGGCCACCGCGTCTGGGGCCCGATCTTCCTCTGCGAGCCCTTCAGCCAGGAGCGCCCGGACATCATCGTGCTCTGGGTCAGATACTGACGGGAACGGCCGGCTCCGGGAGGGGGAACCCCGGGGCCGGCCGCGTGCCGTGCCGGGCGCCGGCCTTCAGTCAGGTCAGGCGCCGACGTACGCCGCCAGGTGTTCGCCCGTGACCGTGGAGCGGGAGGCGACGAGGGCGGCGGGGGTGCCCTCGAAGACGACCGTGCCGCCGTCGTGGCCGGCGCCGGGGCCGAGGTCGATGATCCAGTCGGCGTGGGCCATGACCGCCTGGTGGTGCTCGACGACGATGACGGACTTGCCGGAGTCGACCAGCCGGTCGAGCAGGCCGAGGAGCTGCTCGACGTCGGCCAGGTGGAGGCCGGCGGTCGGCTCGTCGAGGACGTACACACCGCCCTTCTCGGCCATGTGGGTCGCCAGCTTGAGGCGCTGGCGCTCGCCGCCGGAGAGCGTGGTCAGCGGCTGTCCAAGGGTCAGGTAGCCGAGGCCGACGTCGGCGAGGCGTTCGAGGATCTTGTGCGCGGCCGGGGTCCTCGCCTCGCCCGCGCCGAAGAACCGCTCCGCCTCGCTCACCGGCATCGCGAGCACCTCGCTGATGTCCTTTCCGCCGAGGCGGTAGTCGAGCACCGAGGCGTCGAAGCGCTTGCCCTCGCAGTCCTCGCAGGTCGTGGCGACGCCCGCCATCATCCCCAGGTCGGTGTAGATGACCCCGGCGCCGTTGCAGGTCGGACAGGCGCCCTCGGAGTTGGCGCTGAACAGCGCCGGCTTGACGTCGTTGGCCTTGGCGAAGGCCTTGCGGATCGGGTCGAGCAGCCCCGTGTACGTCGCCGGGTTGGAGCGCCGCGAGCCGCGGATCGCGCCCTGGTCGACCGAGATCACCGACGCGGAGGAGGGGATCGACCCGTGCACGAGCGAGCTCTTGCCGGAACCCGCCACGCCGGTCACGACGGTCAGCACCCCGAGCGGGACGTCGACGTCGACGCCCTTCAGGTTGTGCGTCCGCGCGCCGCGGATCTCCAGGGCGCCGGTGGGCTCCCGTACCGCGTCCTTCAGGGAGGCCCGGTCGCCCAGGTGGCGGCCGGTGACCGTGCCGCTCGCGCGGAGCCCGGCGACCGTCCCCTCGAAGCAGACCGCGCCGCCCGCCGTGCCCGCGCCGGGGCCGAGGTCGACGACGTGGTCGGCGATCTCGATGACCTCCGGCTTGTGCTCGACGACCAGCACCGTGTTGCCCTTGTCGCGCAGCCGCAGCAGCAGGTCGTTCATGCGCTGGATGTCGTGCGGGTGCAGGCCCGTGGTCGGCTCGTCGAAGACGTACGTGACGTCGGTGAGCGAGGAGCCGAGGTGCCGGATCATCTTCACCCGCTGCGCCTCGCCGCCCGACAGCGTGCCCGCGGGGCGTTCGAGCGCGAGGTAGCCGAGACCGATCTCGACGAACGAGTCCAGCGTCTGCTGGAGCGCGGTGAGCAGCGGCGCCACCGAGGGGTCCTCGATGCCCCGCACCCACTCCGCCAGGTCGCTGATCTGCATCGCGCAGGCGTCGGCGATGCTGACCCGCTTGATCTTCGACGCCCGGGCGCCCTCGCTGAGCCGCGTCCCCTCGCACTCCGGGCAGGCCGTGAAGGTGACCGCCCGGTCCACGAACTCCCGGATGTGCGGCTGCATGCCCTCCTTGTCCTTGGCGAGCATCGACTTCTGGATCCGCGGGACCAGACCCTCGTAGGTCATGTTGATGCCCGCGATCTTCATCCGGACCGGCTCGTGGTGGAGGAAGTCGTGCAGCTCCTTCTTCGTGAACCTGCCGATCGGCTTGTCGGCGGGGAAGAAGCCGGACTCGCTGTAGAGGCGGTAGTTCCAGCCGCCCGGCTTGTAGCCGGGGATGGTGAGCGCGCCCTCGTCGAGGGACTTGGCGCCGTCGTAGAGCTGGCCGAGGTCGAGGTCGGTGACGCTGCCGCGGCCCTCGCAGCGCGTGCACATGCCGCCGGTGCGGTGGAAGGTCGCCTTCACCGTCTTCTTGTCGCCGCGCTCGACGGTGATCGCGCCGCTGGCCTTCACGGAGGGGACGTTGAAGGCGTACGCGCTGGGCGGGCCGATGTGCGGCTTGCCGAGCCGGCTGAAGAGGATCCGCAGCATCGCGTTGGCGTCGGTGGCGGTGCCGACCGTGGAGCGCGGGTCGGCGCCCATCCGCTGCTGGTCGACGGTGATCGCGGTGGTCAGCCCGTCGAGGACGTCGACCTCCGGGCGGGCCAGGGTCGGCATGAAGCCCTGCACGAAGGCGCTGTACGTCTCGTTGATCAGCCGCTGCGACTCGGCGGCGATCGTGTCGAAGACCAGCGAGCTCTTGCCCGAGCCCGAGACGCCGGTGAAGACGGTGAGGCGGCGCTTCGGGATCTCGATGCTGACGTCCTTGAGGTTGTTCTCGCGCGCGCCGAGCACGCGGATCACCTCGTGGCTGTCGGCGGCGTGCGGCGCGCTGGCCTTGCTCATCGTCTCGTCTCTCCTCATGTGGGACGGGCGGGCTCTGTCGGGCCGCCCCCGTCGGGCCGGATCCGGTGGACCGGCCCGCGTGCTCTCGGGCGGTCTTCCGCTACGGCTTGCGCGGCTGGTTGAAGCGGAGCATGTTGCCGGCCGGGTCGCGGAAGGCGCAGTCCCGCACACCGTACGGCTGATCGACCGGCTCCTGGAGGACTTCGCCGCCGGCCGCCCGGATCCGCTCGAAGGTGGCGTCCACGTCGTCGGTGGAGAAGATCACGCCGCGCAGCATGCCCTTGGCGAGCAGCTCGGACACGGCCTGCCGGTCGGCTTCCGAGGCCGAGGGGTCGGCGAGCGGCGGTTCGAGGACGATCTCCACGTCGGGCTGGTCCGGCGACCCGACGGTCACCCACCGCATGCCCTCGAAACCGACGTCGTTGCGGACCTCCAGGCCGAGCACGTCGCGGTAGAAGGCGAGTGCCTTGTCGTGGTCGTCGACGGCGATGAAGCACTGGGAGAGGCTGATGCTGTTCATGCCTCCGAAGCTACGAGGCCGCGGCGGATTCCGCTTCTCCGATACTGATCGGTTGCCCGGCCGGTGCGTCGGGGACGGGCCCGGGAGGGGCGTCGGTCCGCGGGTCGGGGTCGGGGTCCGGCTTCGGGCGCCCGTTCTTCAGCGGCCTGGTGATCACCTTGGCGACGCACGCCGGGATCGGGGCGCCCGACTCGTGGCCGCGGGCCCGGTAGGCGCTGGGCGTCTCGCCGACCAGCTCGGTGAAACGGGAGCTGAACGACCCCAGCGACGTACAGCCGACCTCGAAGCAGACCTCGGTCACGCTCAGGTCGCCCCGGCGCAGCAGCGCCTTGGCCCGCTCGACGCGGCGGGTCATCAGGTAGTTGTACGGGGTCTCCCCGTACGCGGCGCGGAAGCTGCGGGAGAAGTGCCCGGCGGACATGAGCGCGACCCGCGCGAGCGCCGGCACGTCCAGGGGCTGCGCGTAGTCGCGGTCCATGGCGTCCTTGGCGCGGCGCAGGCGCACGAGGTCCTCCAGGTTCATGCCGACCATGGTCCCACGCAGGCCCCCCGGGCGCGGGGGCTCCTGTCACATCCGCGCGGGCCCGGGCGTCAACGCGGTGACGGGCCGGGCCGGGCCCGCGAGGCCCCGACGAGGAGCGTTCCCCCATGCACGACGAGACCAGCTGCCTGACCGCCCGGTTCGACGCCCACCACGAGCAGCTGCGGGCCGTGGCGCGCCGGATGCTCGGCACCTCCGGCGGGGCCGAGGAGGCGCTCGCGCAGGCCCGCGCGGAACTCGGCGGCGGGGCGGGGATCCGCGCGTGGCTGCTCGTCTCGGTGGGACGGGCGTGCGTACGGCGGCTCCAGGGGCGGGCCGGGGCCGAGCCGCGCGCGGCGGACGCCCCCGACGGCCCGGACCCGGTGTGGCTCGCGCTGCTCGTCGTCCTGGAGGCCCTGGAGCCGGGCGAGCGGCTCGCGTACGTGCTGCACGACCTGTTCGGGCTGCCCCTCGACGACACCGCCCGGATCACGGGCGACACCCCCGAGGAGGCCGGCCGGCTCGCGAGGGCGGCGCGGCGGCGGGTGCGGGGCGCCCGTCCGAGCCGGCCGGACGGGGATCCGGCGCGGCGGCGGGCCGTGGTGGAGCGCTTCCTCACCGCCGCCCGCGCCCGCGACGCGCGCGCCCTCGCGGCCGTGCTCGACCCCGAGGTGGTCGCCTTCTCGGAGCGGGGCCCGGTGCACGGCGCCCCGGCGGTCGCCGAGGGCGCGGCCGCCTTCGCCCGCCGGGGCCGGGTGACGCGGCCGGCGCTGGTCGACGGGGCGGTCGGGGCGGTGGCCTTCGCCGACGGCCGGCCGGTCTCGGCGGTGGCGTTCACGCTGCGCGGCGACCGGATCGTGGCGCTGGACATCACGACCGGGGAGGAACGCGTACGGGGGCTGGTGCTGACCTTCCCGGACGCGTGAGCGGGTGGGCGGCGTGCGGCGGCGCGGGCGGGGTGACCGGCGGGTGGGCGGTGGCGGCTCCGGGGAAAACCGGATGCGGGGCCCCGGGCCCTCCCCGTACCCTGGGCCGCATGTCTACGCCCCGAATTTCCTAGCTCAAGGACCCGCTTCCACGCCACCCGTGTGTCCTTCTGCTTGTTCGGAGCGTTCCCTCATGATCACCCTTCGTGGTGCCGACGTGCGCGTCGGCGCCCGTCTCCTGCTGTCCGACATCTCCTTCCACATCGCGCCCGGCGACCGGATCGGCCTGGTCGGCCGCAACGGCGCGGGGAAGACGACCCTCCTCGACACCCTCGCCGGGCTGCGCGCCCCGGCCGCCGGCAGCGTGCTGCGGACCGGCGAGGTCGGGTACCTGGCGCAGGACTCGCGCGCCGCCGACCCGTCCGTCTCCGTCACCGACCGGATCCTGTCCGCGCGGGGCATGGACGTGGCCGTGCGCCGGCTGCGGGCCGCCGCCGACCGGCTCGGCGAGCGCGCCGACGAGCGGGCGATGGACGCGTACGTCCGGGCCGAGGCCGCGTTCGAGGCCCGTGGCGGGTACGCGGCCGAGGCCGAGGCGGCGCGGGTCGCCGCCGGGGTCGGGCTGCCCGCCGAGCTGATGGGGCGGCCGGTCGGCACGCTGTCCGGCGGACAGAAGCGCCGGGTGGAGCTGGCCCGGATCCTCTTCGCCGGGCACGGCCGCGAGGGCACCCTGCTGCTCGACGAGCCGACCAACCACCTGGACGCCGACTCGGTCGGCTGGCTGCGCGGGTTCCTCGCCGGGCACCAGGGCGGTCTCGTCCTCATCAGCCACGACCTCGAACTGATCGCCGCCACCGTCAACCGGGTCTTCCACCTGGACCCGCGGCGGGCGACCGTCGACGTCCACAACACCGGCTGGGCCGCCTACCTCGCCCAGCGGGACGCCGACGAGCGGCGCCGGACGCGCGAGCGCGCCAACACCGAGCGGAAGGCCGCCGCGCTGCACGCCCAGGCGGACCGGATGAAGGCCCGCTCGGCGACCGCGGTCACCGCCCGCAGCATGGCGCGGCGCGCCGACCGGATGCTCGGCGGCCTGGAGGAGGTCCGGCGGGCGGAGCGGGTGGCGCGGATCCGGCTGCCCGAGCCCGCGCTCTGCGGCCGCATGCCGCTGGGCGCGGTCTCGCTGACCAAGGGGTACGGGGGTGGGCGCCCGGTCCTCGACGGCGTGGACCTCGCGGTCGACCGGGGCTCGCGGCTCGTGGTGCTGGGGCTGAACGGCGCGGGGAAGACGACGCTGCTGCGGCTGCTCGCGGGGGTCGAGGCGCCGGACTCGGGGCGGGTCGTGCGCGGGCACGGGCTGCGGCTCGGCTACTTCGCGCAGGAGCACGAGACACTCGATCCGGCACGTACCGTCCGCGCGAACCTGGCGGCGGCGGCTCCGCACCTCACGGACGGCGAGGTCCGGCGGGTGCTGGGCGCGTTCCTGTTCCGGGGCGACGACGCCGACAAGCCCGCCGGGGTCCTCTCGGGCGGCGAGAAGACCCGGCTGGCGCTGGCCGGTCTGGTGCACTCGGGCGCCAACGTCCTGCTGCTCGACGAGCCGACCAACAACCTCGACCCGGCCTCGCGCGAGGAGGTGCTGGCCGCCGTCGGCACGTATCCGGGCGCGATCGTGATGGTCACGCACGACGAGGAAGCGATCGACGCGCTGCGTCCGGAGCGGGTCCTGCTGCTCCCGGACGCACAGGAGGACCTGTGGAACGAGGAGCACCGGGAGCTCGTGAGCCTGGCGTGACGGGCCGGGGTGGGACGGACCCGTACCGGACGGACCCTGGCCGGACGGCCCCGTACCGGAGGGGCGCCGGCCGGGCGGACCCTGGCGGGACGGACTCGTACCGGAGGGGCGCCGGCCGGGCGAACCCTGGCGGGACGGACTCGTACCGGACCGTCCCCGGCCGGACGGACCCCGACCGGACGACCCCCGGCCGGAGGGTCCCTCCCGCGGCTACCGCTTCACGGCTCTCAGCACCACGAACTTCCGGTCGCCGGCGACCAGTTCGCTGTTGCCGAAGATCCGGCGCAGGGTGACGTGATAGCCGAGGTGCCGGTTGCCGACCACCCAGAGTTCCCCGCCGGGCCGCAGCGCCCGGCGGGACTCGGCGAACATCCGGCGGGCGGTGCGGTCCGTGGTGGCCTGGTGGCTGTGGAACGGCGGGTTGTTCAGCACGAGGTCCACCGAGCCGTCGGCGACGTCCGCCAGGCCGTCGCCGACGGTGAACTCCGCCGTGCGTGCGGTCCCGGCGTGCGTGCGGAAGTTCTCCTCGGCCGAGGCGACGGCCTGGTACGACTCGTCGGTGAAGAGCAGTTCGGCCTCGGGCTCGGCGAGCGCGACGGCCAGTCCGACGACGCCGTTGCCGCAGCCGAGGTCGACCACGCGGGAGTGCCCGACGCCGTGCGGGAGGTGCTGGAGGAGGAAGCGGGTGCCGATGTCGAGCCGGTCGGCGCAGAACACCCCGGCCTGGTTGGCGACGGTGCGCCCGGCGAGCCCGGCCGGGGCGTCGGCGGGCAGCGCGTAGCGCAGGGGCCAGGGGTTCGTGGGCCGTCCCCCGGTCGGGGCGGCGGGGGTGGTGTGGATGAGCCGGGCCTTCTTCACCGCGAGGGAGGTCCGGGTCGGCCCGAGGATCCGCTCGAAGAGCCGCAGCGTGGAGGTGTGGATCTCCTTCACCATGCCGGTGCCGACCACGACGGTCCCCGCGTGCACGGCGGGGGCGAGGCGGTGGAGCTGGTCCTCCAGGAGCGCGAGGCTCTTGGGTACGCGGACCAGCAGCACGTCGACCCGTTCGGGCGGCGGGTCCTGCGTGGTGAGCAGCCGGACGGCGCCGGGCGCGGTGCCCGAGCGGGCGAGGTTGTCGCCGGTGGCCCGGCGGCCGAGGTACGAGTCGGAGATCTGCACGAGCTCCCCGGCCCCGGCCGCGGCGAGCGCGGTGACGAGGGCGCCCCAGCGGTCCCCGACGACGGCGACGGTCCCGGACAGGTCGGTGCCGCTCTCCGCGAGGTGCGCGAGCAGGTACTCGTCGGCGGCGTCCCAGGCGCGGAGGGGGTCGCGCGGGTCCTCGGGGTGCCGGGTGAGCGGGAAGGTGCCCCATGACGTGGTCAAACGGTTCATCGTGCCCCCAGGCTAGCGGTCCCGGCGGGCCGCGGGCGCCGTCGAGGGCGCGGGCCGGCGCGCGGCCGGCCGGCCGGACGGGCGGCTCAGCCCACCGCCGCAGCCAGCTGGAGGTGCCACAGGCCGGGGCGCCCGGTCAGGGTGACGGTGGAGAGCGGCCGGACGTCGACGTTCCAGTACGTGGCGGGCGGGGCCTTCAGGGCGTAGACGAGGGCCGCCCGGACGACGGCGGGCTCGGCGACGGCGACGATGGCGCCGCCGTCGGCGGGGCGAGTGTCGAGCCAGCCGCCGACCCGGGTGATGAAGGAGAGAAGCGTTTCCCCTCCGTGCGGCGCCGCGTGCGGGTCGCGGAGCCAGGCGTCGACGGCGCCCGGTTCGAGCGCGGCGACCTCGGCCAGGGTGAGCCCCCGCCAGCGCCCCATGTCGCAGTCGCGCAGGGCCGGCTGGACCAGCGGCGCGTAGCCGAGGGCCGTGCCGGTGGCGCGGCTGCGGGGCGTCGGGGAGCAGTAGCGCAGCTCCGCCGCGCCGAGCGGGATCAGCCGGGGCGCGGCGAGCTGCACCTCGTACCAGCCGGCCTCGTCGAGCGGCCGGTCGTCGTCGAAGCGTTCGGCCAGCAGGGAGGAGCTGCGTGCCGCCGCGACGAGCGTGACCCGAAGACCCATGGCGGCGATCGTGAGGCCGGGAGCCCCGCAGGTCAAGGGGTCATTGAGGGAAGCCGCGAGGGGCCGCGCTCACTGCTGTCCGAGTGCCATCCACTTGTCCGGATTCTGTAGTGGCGTGAAACCGACCTTCTCGTACACGCCGTGCGCGTCGGCCGTGGCGAGCATGATCCGGCGCAGCCCGTACGCCTCCAGGTCGTCACGGACGGCGGTGACGAGGGCGGTGCCGAGCCCGGTGCCGCGCGCCGGGTGGTCGACGTAGACGTCGCAGAGCCAGGCGAAGGTGGCGTAGTCGGTGACGACCCGGGCGTAGGCGCCCATCTCGCCCGTCTCGCGGTGGTAGGCCCCGTAGTTGAGCGAGCCGGCGATGGCGCGGTCCTGTTTCTCCCGAGGTCGGCCGAGGGCCCAGTACGCGTCGGTGGAGAGCCAGTGGTGGACGCGTGCCGCGTCGATCCGGGCGGGGTCGGCTGAGATCTCGTACGCCCCGTGCATGACGGGGCCGGGCGTGGTCGTGGTGTCGCTCATGGGCGCAGGCTGCCAGTCCCGGCGTCCCTTGTCAGGTGAATGTGCCGGGGGCGGCCGCCGGGGCGCCGGTGCGCGCCCCGGCCCGGACCGGGTCAGCCGAGGAGGCCGTCCACGGCGGTCCGCAGCCGCCGCACCCCCTCGGCGATCTCCGCGGGGCCCGCGACACCCGCGAAACTCAGCCGGATGTGGCCGGCGGGCGGCTCGGCGCAGAAGTACGGCCGGCCGGGCGCCACCGCGACGCCGTTGCGCAGGGCCGCGGCCACGAGCGCGGCCTCGGGAAGGGCGTCGGGGAGGCGGAACCAGATCTGGAAACCGCCGGAGGGGACGAAGGGCGGGGCGAGTTCGGGCAGGCGGTGGGCGACGGCGCTGGCCAGGGCGTCCCGGCGGCTCCTCAACTCGGCGGCGAGGGAGCGAAGGTGGCGGCTCCAGGCCGGGGAGCCGACGAGTTCGAGGGCGGCCTCCTGGAGGGGGCGCGGGACGAAGAAGCTGTCGACGACCTGGATGGCGCGCAGCCGTTCCAGGACGGGTCCACGGGCGGCCAGGGCACCGACCCGCAGGCTCGGGGAGGTCGGTTTGGTCAGCGAGCGGACGTGCACGACGACGCCGTCGGGGTCGTCGGCGACGAGCGGAGCCGGCAGCGGTCCGGCGTCCTCGTGGGCGAGCCGGCGGGCGAAGTCGTCCTCCACGACGAAGGCGCCGGCCGCGCGGGCGATCCGGACGACGGCGGCGCTCCGTTCGGCGCCGAGGACGGCGCCGGTGGGGTTCTGGAAGAGCGGCTGGCAGACGAAGACGCGGGCGCCGGTGGCCCGGAACGCGGCGTCGAGCAGCTCGGGCCGCACGCCGTCGGCATCGGTGGGGACGGGGACCGGGCGCAGTCCGGCGGCGCGGGCGATGGCGAGCATGCCCGGGTAGGTGGGCGACTCGACGAGGACCGGGGTGCCGGGCGGGGCGAGGGCGCGCAGCGCGGTGCTGAGGGCGGGCTGGCCCCCGGCGGTGACGAGGACCTCGGCGGCGGTGACGCCGCCGCCGATCTCGCGGGCGAACCATTCGCGCAGCTCGGGCAGCCCGTCGGTGGGCGGTCTGCCCCAGGCGCCGGGGCGGCGCCCGGCCCGGGCGAGGGCGCCGGAGAGGGCGCGCTCGGGCTGGAGGGAGGGGTGGAGGTAGCCGCCGTTGAACTCGACGACGCCCGGCTGGGGCGCGGCGAGGGTGACGAGGACACCGGAGGCGTCGACGGCCCGGGGGACGAGTTCGGTGGCGGTGTCGGCGCTGAGGGCGAGCTGCTGCCAGGAGGTGTCCCCGGCGGCGGGGGCGGTGGCGCGCGGCTCGGCCCGGTAGGCGCCGGCGCCGGGTCGGGTGACGACCAGACCCTCGGCGGCGAGCTGGGCGAGGGCCCGGGTGACGGTGACCGGGGAGACGCGGAAACGCTCGACGAGGGCCCGACTCGACGGCAGCTTCTCACCCACCGAGTAGCGGTCGAGCTCCGACTTCAGGGATTTTGCCAGTTCGGCGACGCTGCTACTCTCGTGCATGAGAGCAGAGAATAGCGCTACCCAGCCGATGACGATAGCGGTCACGAGCCCCCGGGCCGATTCGGCCGAGGCCGCCACAGCCACCGTCACGGCCACCGTCGCGGCCACGGCCGTCCCCACCGCTTCGGCCACCCCCGCCGCCGACCGCGGGACGCTGCTCGCCGCGCTCGGCGTGGTCGCCTTCTCGCTGACCTTCCCCTCCACCGTCTGGGGCCTGGAGAGCTTCGGCCCCTGGTCGCTGGTGGCCGTGCGTTCGGTGCTGGCCGCGCTGCTCGCCGGGGCCTTCCTGCTCGGGGGACGGGTGCCGCTGCCCGAGCGGCGCCACTGGGCCGGGCTCGCGGTCGTCGCGGGGGGCGTGGTGATCGGCTTCCCGCTGCTGACCACGCTGGCGCTGCGGACCTCCACCACCTCGCACGCCGCCGTGGTCGTCGGCCTGCTCCCGCTCACCACCGCGGCCTTCGCCGCGGTCCGCACCGGCCGGCGCCCGTCCCGTACCTTCTGGGGCGCGGCGGTCGCCGGGGCCGTCGTGGTGCTGGGCTTCACGCTCCAGCAGAGCGGCGGGGCGCTCGCACGCGGCGACCTCTACCTCTTCGGGGCGCTGCTCGTGTGCGCCGCCGGGTACACCGAGGGCGGCCGGCTCGCCCGGCTCATGCCGGGCTGGCAGGTCATCGGCTGGGCGCTGGTGCTCTGCCTGCCGCTGACGGCGGTGGGCTCGGCCGTGGCGCTGGCGCACGAGCCGGTGCACCTGACCGCCCACGGGGTCGCGGGGCTCGTCTGGGTGGCCGCCGGGTCCACGTTCTTCGGCCTGTACGTCTGGTACCGGGGCATGGCCGCGATCGGCATCCCGCGCGCCAGCCAGCTCCAGCTCGCCCAGCCGCTGCTCACGCTGGTCTGGTCGGTGACCCTGCTCGGCGAGCGGCTGTCGCCGGCCGCCCCGATCGCGGCGGGCGCGGTGCTGGTCTGCATCGCGGTGACCCAGCGGGCGAAGAGCTGACCAGGCCCGGCGGGACGACGGTCCCGCGTGACGGCGGGGGTGACCGGGGTCACAATGGCAGACAGAGGCAGACAGAGGCAGACAGGCAGCCATGGCCGGCCGAAGACCCTGCGCGGGGCGGGCCCGGCCGCGAGGAGGTCACCCCGATGCGTGCCAACGTGGGCGACGAGTTGCTGGTGCACGGCCGGACCGTCGGTCAGCACGACCGCATGGCCAAGGTCGTCCAGGTACTGGGGGAGAACGGCACTCCCCCGTACCGCGTCAAGTACGAGGACGACGGTCACGAGGCCCTGATGTCACCGGGCCCCGACACCGTCGTACGCCATCACCCGGAGACCCGGCCCACCGACCGCTGAGCCGGAGCCAGAGCCGGAGCCGGAACCGCCGGAATCACTGGAGTCACGGAGTCACGCCCCGCGCGGGGCGTCGTCCGCGAGGACCGCGGTGAGCGCCCCGAGCGGGTCCTTGGCGACCTCCTTCGTCGCGAAGTAGCAGTGCCCGCCGACGCCCGGGTACTCCCTGCCGAGCCGCACGTGGCGGACGAGCTCCTGCGGGTCCTGCCAGGCGGCGGGCTGCGCCGGGTCGCCGACCTTGTAGAGCGCCTCGCCGAGGTAGAGCCGTACGCCGGTGTCCCGGACCACGGCGTCCCACCAGGGCACCAGCTTGGCGTAGTCGGCGCGCTCGTTGCCGATGTGCCAGTAGAGCTGGGGGACCACGTAGTCGATCCAGCGTTTCCGGACCCACTTGCGGGTGTCGGCGTGCTGGTCGTCGTAGCTGGCGCCGGCCCGGGTGTCGGAGCCGAGCGGGTCGGTGGAGGCGTTGCGCCACACGCCGAAGGGGCTGATGCCGAAGGCGACGTGCGGCTTGAGCTGCTTGATGCGGGCCGAGGTCTCGGAGACGAGCAGGTCGACGTTGTTGCGCCGCCAGGCCGCCCGGTCCGCGAACCCGGCGCCGTACCGGCGGAAGCTGTCGTCGTCGGGGAAGGCCTTCCCGGCGACGGGATACGGGTAGAAGTAGTCGTCCCAGTGCAGCGCGTCCACGTCGTAGCGGCGTACCGCGTCGAGCATGGCGTCCTGCACGTGCCGCCGGACCTCCGGCAGGCCGGGGTCGTAGCAGAGCCCTCCCCCGTACTCGACCGCCCACTCGGGGTGGAGCCGCGCCGGGTGGTTCGGGACCAGTTGGTTCCGGTCGGTCTGCGTGGAGACCCGGTACGGGTTGCACCAGGCGTGCAGCTCCAGACCGCGCGCGTGCGCCTCCGCCACGGCGGTGCCGAGCGGGTCCCAGCCGGGGTCGCCGCCCTGGACGCCGGTGAGACAGCGCGCCCAGGGCTCGTACGGGGAGGGCCACAGCGCGTCGGCGCAGGACCGGACCTGGAACAGCACGGCGGTCATCCCGCGCCGCACCGCGAGGTCGAGCCGGGCGATCAGCTCGGCGCGCTGCTCGGCGGCGGTCAGACCGGTCCGGGAGGGGAAGTCGCGGTTGAAGACCGTCGTGATCCACATGCCCCGGAACCCGGCGGCCCGGCGCCGCCCGGCGGCCCCTTCGGCCTCCTTGGTCCCTCTGCTCCCTTCGGTCCTGCCGGCCCCTTCGGTCCTGTCGGCCCCTTCGGTCACGGTGGCCTCGTGCGCCCCGGCGGGTCCGGCGCTCCCGGTGCCGAGGGCGCCCAGAGCCACTCCCGCCACGAACCCTCTTCTGCCGATCAGCGGCATTTGTCATCCCTCGCTATCGGATACGTCACAGCCCCTCGCAGAGCATGCCCGGCTCAGAACGATCGATCATCCGCTCCGTCGGGAGTAACGTCGTGGAGTCGAGGCGGACGCACCGGAATCACACGGGCCCGCCGCCAGTAAAGAGCGAAAGGCACGAGGTGACGGACTCCATGGCCGACATTGAGCGCGTCGGAGTGGTGGGCTGCGGCCAGATGGGCGCGGGCATCGCGGAGGTGTGTGCCCGCAGCGGTCTCGAGGTGATGGTCGCCGAGACCACCGGCGAGGCGCTGGAGATCGGCCGCACGCGGCTCTACAACTCGCTGTCCAAGGCCGCCGAACGCGGCAAGATCAGCGAGGAGGAGCGGGACGCCACGCTGGCGCGCCTCAGCTTCACCACCGACCTCGGCGAGTTCGCCGACCGCGACCTCGTGATCGAGGCGGTCGTCGAGAACGAGCAGGTCAAGACCGAGATCTTCAAGGTGCTCGACCAGGTGGTGACCCGGCCGGACGCCATCCTGGCCTCCAACACCTCCTCGATCCCGCTGGTGAAGCTGGCCGTGGCGACCTCCCGCCCCGACTCGGTCATCGGCATCCACTTCTTCAACCCGGCCCCGGTGCAGAAGCTGGTCGAGCTGATCCCCGCCCTCACCACCTCCGAGGGCACGATCAGCCGGGCGCAGCTGTTCGCCGAGAAGACCCTGGGCAAGCACGCGATCCGTGCGCAGGACCGCTCGGGCTTCGTGGTGAACGCCCTGCTCGTGCCGTACCTGCTCTCCGCGATCCGGATGTTCGAGTCGGGCATCGCGAGCCGCGAGGACATCGACAACGGCATGGAGTTCGGCTGCGCCCACCCGATGGGCCCGCTGAAGCTGGCGGACCTGATCGGCCTGGACACGATCGTCTCGATCGCCGACTCGATGTACACCGAGTACAAGGAGCCGCTGTACGCGGCCCCGCCGCTGCTCCAGCGGATGGTGGACGCCGGCCGCCTCGGCCGCAAGACGGGCTCGGGCTTCTACCCGTACTCCTGACCCCGCTCGGCGCGCACCCCGGACGGCCCGTACACCGCACAGGTACGGGCCGTCCGGCGTTCCGCGTACGGGTGGGGTCAGCCGAGCCGCAGGTGGCGCAGCATCAGCAGCGCGGCGGCCATGTTGGCGGCCGGGACCTCGCCCCGGGCGATCAGCTCGGGGACGCGTTTGAGGGGCACCCAGTCGACCCGCGAGGACTCGAAGGCGTCCTGCGGCGGCCCGGTGCAGGTGGCCTCGTCCGACCAGTAGAGGTGGTGGCGGGCGTCGGTGAGGCCGTTGGCCGCCTCGACGGTGAGGAGCGGGCGCAGCGGCCCGGGGCGCCAGCCGGTCTCCTCCTCCATCTCGCGGGCGGCGGCGGTCTCGGTGTCCTCGCCGTCCTCGACGACGCCGGCGGCCAGTTCCCAGCCCCAGCTGTCGGTGATGAAGCGGTGGCGCCAGATCAGCAGGACCTCGTCGGCGTCGTTGACGACGGTCGCGGCGGCGACGGGGCGGAGCCGGATGAGGTAGTGGTCGAGGCGGCGGCCGTCGGGGAGTTCGACGTCCGCGAGGTTCACCCGGAACCAGCGGTTCTCATAGACGGGCTGCTCACTTAACTTCGTCCATTGCACGTTTTTGCCACCTTCCGACTGGTCGGTGATTGCTTGGTGGCAATATCGCAGAGCGGACTCAGAGGGGCACGCGCAGCGCCCCGTCGATCAGCTCGGCCGCCTCCCGGGCGTCCCCTCCCCCGCTGGCCAGCAGATGCTCGCGCACCTCACGGAGCCGGTCCCGCAGCCGCTGCGACTCCATCCCGCGGGCCCGCTCGGTCATCTCCACGGCCGTGCCCGCCGCGCGGTCCGTCTCCCCCTGCCGCAGCTCGATCCGGCACAGCATGGCGAGCCGGTGCACCCGGCCCCGGTCGTGCGCGGGGGTCTCGACGGCCGCCGCCGCGTGCTCGTGGGCCGCCGTCAGTTCACCCAGACTGAGGAGTGCCTCCGCGACCTGTACGTTGACGAGGCCGGGCTGGACGTACCCGGTCTCGGCCGGTTCGGCGCCGGGGCTGATCCGTGCCGCTTCCGTCTCCGCCCGCCGGATGCAGGCGAGCGCCGCCGGGCCGTCGCCGAGGTGCGCGTACGCCTTGGCCTGCATCGCCGTCAGATCGGCGGCGAGCGCGGGCGTGATGTCCCGCCCGGCCGCGCGCAGCGCCGCCTCCGCGAAGGCGACCGCCTGCCGGTACTCCGCCATGAACAGCGACTGGTTGACCAGCAGCGCGATCACATAGGCGCCGAGCCCCCGGTCGCCGCTCGCCTTCGCCAGCCGCAGCGCCTGGTGGAAGTAGCGCTGGGCGAGCCCCTGGGCGTCGGAGTCGTAGGCGCAGATCCCGGCCACCGCCACCAGCCCCCCGATGGCCCGGTGCAGCCGCCGCCCGAGGGAGTCGCCGTAGGCGCCGCGCAGCAGCGGCGCGGTCTCGGCCGTGAGGAAGCCGACGACGCGGGCGCGGGTCGCCATGCCGCCGGCCTTGCGGTACATCTGCTCGTAGTGCGCCCGGGCCGCGCTCAGCATCTGCACGTCGGCTGCGGAGACCCGGGTGCGCCCGTCGCGGGAGACGTCCTTGTCCTCCGGCGGGTTCTCCCACTCCCAGACCGGCATCACCGCCGGGGTGCCGGTGACCGCCTGGGCGCCGAGGACGTGCGGGCGCTGCTGCTCGTCGCAGCGCCACAGGGCGGTGGCCCGCTCGACGAAGCCGGAGAGCGGACAGCCGGCCGCGGGCAGCCCGGCGCCGGGCACGCCGAGGCCGATGTCGTCGAGGGTGACGGCCCGGTGCAGCCGGCCCGCGAGCACCTCACAGATCAGGTCGGGGACCTGGCCGCGCGGCCGCTGCCCCTTCAACCAGCGGGCCACGGCGGTGTGTTCGTAGCGCAGGGCGAGCCCGCGGGCCCGGCCGGCCTGGTTCACCCGGGTGGCGAGCCCGGCGTGGGACATCCCCGTCTCGTCGAGCAGGGAGTCCAGGAGGGTGTTGGGCTGGGGGCTCGGCGGGGACGGGGATCGGGACGCCGATGGGGGCTGGGACGGAGGTCGGGGCTGGGAGTGCATGGGACCGCTCCGGTGGATCGGGGGCGCGTTCACACGGGGTGTGAACGAAGTGCTCGTTCTTCCGGTCCGTACGCACTGTCACCGGTACGTCCGGACCGCTTGACTGAACTCCCTCGCCGCAGGGCGAGGACCGGGCCGCCGGCTCCCCCTCGAACAGTGCGGCCGCCCGGTCCGCGCCGTCCGCGCTGCTGATCTGCCCGACACTCCGTGGCAGCGCGGACGGCGCCGGCCTCCAGGCCCGACCCACTAGTGGGGGGAGGGCGCAGGCCGGGTACGGCGCAGCCCGGGTTCGGCGGGCTGCGCCGGTACCCGCACCCGGTCGTTGCGTACGACGAGCAGGGCGACGTCGTCGGTGAGCCGCCCGCGCGTGTGGCGCAGCAGCGCCGTGTGCACCAGGCGGACCAGCTCGGCCGGGGCCGCCCCCGTCGCTCCCGCGAGGACGGCGGCCAGCGGGAAGAACCGGCCCCGGCGGTCACGGGCCTCCTCCGCGCCGTCCGTGTGCAGGACCAGCGTCTCGCCGGGCCGCAGCCGGGTCGCCGGGTACGGCACGAGCTCGGCGGGGAGCGGGAGGACCCCGAGCGGGGGCAGCGGTTCGCCGACGGGCACGGGTACGGCCTCGGCTCGGTGGCCGAGGCGGTACGGGCCGGGGTGGCCGCAGTCCAGCACGTACACGAGTCCGTCGGCGCGGATCTCCAGGAGCAGCAGCGTCACGAACTCCTCGGCCGCCGGGTGTTCGGGGGCCCGCCCCGACCTGGCCGGGTGCTCCTCCCGGGCCCGCTCGCGCAGATGCCGTCCCAGCGCCCGGTCCAGCCGGCGCAGCACGCCCGCGAGTTCGGGCTCGTCGTGGGCGGCCTCGCGGAAGCTGCCGAGGACGGCGACCACCGCGCCGAGCGCGGCGAGCCCGTGGCCCCGCACGTCCCCGATGACGACGCGCACCCCGTACGGCGTGGCCATGGCCTCGTACAGGTCGCCGCCGACGACGGCGCCGCGGGACGCGGACAGCTGCCCGGCGGCCACCGCGAGCCCGTCGAGGCGCGCGGGCGGCGGGCGCAGCAGCACCTGCTGCGTGGCGTCGGCGACGGCCCGCACCCGCGCCAGCTCCCGCTTGAGGCCCCGCCGGGCGCCGAGCACGAGGCCCGTCCCGACGGTGAGGAACACGACGCCACTGGCGACCCGCATCGGCATCCCGGGCTGCCGGGCCAGCGGACAGCCGACCTTCCAGGCGACGGCGGCGAGCCCCCACACGACCGGAGCCGCCACCGGAGCCATCCGCCGCATCCGGGAGCCTTCGGCAACCAGTGCCCTGTCACGGAACATCCACGGCCCTTCCCGAGGCCCGCCAGCGCCCGAAGACCCTGCGGCACACAGGCCCGTCCCCTGTGGCCGGCTCGATTCTCGCCGGGGAGAGGGGACACGCGGGAACATCCGCCGGGGATCTCACCCGAAGGAGTGAGTGACCCCGTACGGGAGTGCGGCGGCCCGGAGGTCCGGCGGCGGCGGGGAAACGGGAAGGGGTCCCGCCCCGGGTGATCACCCGGGGCGGGACCCCTTGCCGCGACGGCTCACGCCACCGCGCGCGTCACGCGCCGCGCAGCACCGCTCCCGTGTGCTCCGCCGCCAGGGCGACCGCCGCGTCGCGGGCGGCCGTGGCCTCCTCGACCGTCAGGGTGCGGTCGGGGGCGCGGAACTTCAGGGCGTACGCGAGGGACTTCTTGCCCGCGTCGATCTGGTCGCCGGTGTAGACGTCGAACAGCCGGATGGACTCCAGGAGTTCACCCGCGCCGCCGGCCAGGTAGTACTCCACCATCGCCGAGGGGACGTCCTGGTCGACGACCAGGGCGACGTCCTGGGTCGCGACCGGGAACGAGGAGATGCGCGGGGCCTTCAGGGGCCCCTCGACCGCCCGCTCCAGGAGGTCCAGGTCCAGCTCCATCGCGCAGGTGCGGGCCGGGAGGCCCAGCGCCTTCACGACGCGCGGGTGGAGCTCGCCGCCGTGGCCGACCAGGGTCTTCTCGCCGTCGATCACGACGTGGAAGGCGGCGCAGCGGCCCGGGTGCCAGGGGGCGTGCTGGTCGGCGTCGACCAGCAGGCCGACACCGGCCTCGGCGGCCACCGTGCGGGCGGCCTGGATCGCGTCCGCCCAGTCGGACGGACGGCCCTTGCCCCACCAGCCGGCCTGCTCGCGGGCACCGGCGAGGACGACGGCGACGCGACGCGGCTGCGCGGGCAGCGCGGCGTTGACGCGGGCGATCTCCTCGTCGGTGGGACGCCGGTCGACGCCCAGGCGGACGGCGACGCCCGGCTGGCCCTCGGTCGGACGGAAGACCAGACCGGTCTCGAAGAGGGCCAGGTCGTGGCTGCCGCGCCCGTCGTTGCGGCGCAGCGCGCCGAGCAGGCCCGGCAGCAGCGTCGTACGGAGGGCGGGCTCCTCGTCGGAGAGCGGGTTGACCAGCTTGACGACCCGGCGGCGGGCGTCGTCCGCGTCGAGGCCGAGCTGGTCGAAGACCTGCTCGCCGATGAACGGGTAGTTCAGCGCCTCGACGTAGCCGGCGCCGGCCAGCGCGCGGCCCACCCGGCGGTGGGTGCGCTGACGCTCGGTCAGGCCACGGCCAGCGGGCGGCTTCGGCAGCGTGGAGGGCAGGTTCTCGTAGCCCTCCAGGCGGATGACCTCTTCGGCCAGGTCGTTCGGCACGTTGAGGTCGGGGCGCCAGGTCGGGACGGTGACGACGAGCTCGTCCTGCCCGTAGACGTCGCAGCCGATCTCCTGGAGACGGCGGACGACGGTCTCGCGGCCGTAGGCCACGCCCGCCACCCGGTCCGGGTGGTCGGCCGGCATGGCGATGGTGCGGGGCGCCGACGGGGCGATGACCTCGGTGACGCCGGCCTCGGCCGTGCCGCCCGCGAGCAGCACCAGCAGGTCGACCGTGCGCTGCGCGGCAGCGGCGGCGGCCTGCGGGTCGACACCGCGCTCGAAGCGCTTGGACGCCTCGGAGGCCAGCTTGTGGCGGCGGGCCGTGCGGGCGATCGAGATCGCGTCGAAGTGCGCGGCCTCGACGACGACCTCGGTGGTGCCGGTGACGATGCCGGTCTCCGGGTCGGTCACCGGGTCGGCGATCTCCGTGTCGGCACCGCCCATGACGCCCGCGAGGCCGATCGGCCCGCGGTTGTCGGTGATGACGAGGTCCCCGGAGTCGAGGACGCGCGCGGTGCCGTCGAGGGTGGTGATCTTCTCCCCGGCGGCGGCGCGGCGGACCCCGATGGGGCCGTCGACGCGGGTGCGGTCGTAGGCGTGCAGCGGCTGACCGAGCTCCAGCATCACGTAGTTGGTGATGTCGACGGCCAGCGAGATCGGGCGCATGCCCGCCTTCTGGAGCCGGCGCTGGAGCCAGATCGGGCTGCGGGCCTCGGGGTCGAGGCCGACGACGGTACGCGCGGTGAAGCGGTCGCAGCCGATCGGGTCGGCGATCTGGACCGGGTAGCCGTACGAGTTCGGCGCGGGCACGTCGAGCAGCGCCGGGTCGCGCAGCGGCAGGCCGTACGCGATGGCGGCCTCGCGGGCGACACCGCGCATCGAGAGGCAGTAGCCGCGGTCCGGGGTGACGGCGATGTCGAGGACCTCGTCGAACAGCTCCAGGAGGACCGTGGCGTCGAGGCCGACCTCGTGCTCCGGCGGCAGCACGATGATGCCGTGCGAGCCGTCGTCGCCCATGCCGAGCTCGCCGCCCGAGCAGATCATGCCCCGGGAGACCCGGCCGTACGTCGTGCGCTCGGCGATCCGGAAGTCGCCGGGCAGCACGGCGCCGGGCAGGGCCACGACGACCTTGTCGCCCTCGGCGAAGTTCCGGGCGCCGCAGATGATCTCCTGCGGCTCGCCGGTGCCGTTGGCCTGGCCGACGTCGACGGTGCAGAAGCGGATCGGCTTCTTGAACTCCGTCAGCTCCTCGATGGTGAGGACCTTGCCGACCACGAGCGGGCCGGTCAGGCCGGCCCCGAGCCGCTCGACGGTCTCGACCTCGAGGCCTGCCGAAATGAGCTTGGCCTGCACGTCACGGCCGGTCTCCGTGACCGGCAGGTCGACGTACTCCCGCAGCCAAGAAAGCGGGACCCGCATCAGATCTCCATCCCGAACGGCCGGGTGAACCGGACGTCACCCTCGACCATGTCTCGCATGTCTTCGACGTTGTGGCGGAACATCAGCATCCGCTCGATGCCGAACCCGAAGGCGAATCCGCTGTACTTCTCGGGGTCCACGCCACAGGCGACGAGCACCTTCGGGTTGACCATGCCGCAGCCGCCGAGCTCGATCCAGCCCTCGCTGCCGCAGGTGCGGCAGGGACGGTCCGGGTTGCCGACGGACTCGCCGCGGCAGACGTAGCAGAGCATGTCCATCTCGGCGGACGGCTCGGTGAAGGGGAAGAAGTTCGGGCGGAGCCGGGTCTTCATGTCGGCCCCGAACAGCGCCTGGACCATGTGGTCCAGGGTGCCCTTGAGGTCGGCCATGGTCAGGCCCTCGTCGACGGCCAGCAGCTCGATCTGGTGGAAGACCGGGGTGTGCGTGGCGTCGAGCTCGTCGGTGCGGTAGACGCGGCCGGGGCACACCACGTAGACCGGGGGCTCCCGGTCGATGAGGGTGCGGGCCTGGACCGGCGAGGTGTGGGTGCGGAGCACGACGCCGGACTCGTCGCCCGTGGTGCCCTCGGGGCCCTGGACGAAGAAGGTGTCCTGCATCTGCCGCGCCGGGTGGTCCGGAACGAAGTTCAGGGCGTCGAAGTTGAACCACTCGGCCTCGACCTCGGGGCCCTCGGCGACCTCGTAGCCCATCGACACGAAGACGTCGGCGACGCGCTCCATGAGGGTGGTCAGCGGGTGGCGGGCGCCGGCCGGGACACGGTCGTACGGCAGGGTGACGTCGACGGCCTCCTCGACGAGGACCCGCGCGTCGCGGTCGGCCTCCAGCTCGGTCTGGCGGGTGGCCAGCGCCTTGGAGACGGCGCCGCGGGCCTGGCCCACCAGCTTGCCGGCGGCGGCCTTGGCCTGCGGGGGCAGGGCGCCGATCTCGCGGTTGGCGAGCGCCAGCGGCGAGGTGCCGCCGGTGTGCGCGGTCTTCGCGTGGGCCAGCGCGTCGAGGTCGCCTGCGGCGGCGAAGGCGGCGAGCGCCTCGTCCCGCATGCGCTCGATCTCTTCCGGTTTCAAGGCCTCGACCTCGACCGGGTCGTACGACTTATTGGGTGCCGACATCTCTTCCCGTGCTTCCGTTGGCTGGGTGGGCGGCCCCGCTCGACGTCAAGGGCGCAAACGTGCCAAAGGACGAGTCTAACGGGGCGCGGGGACGCGAATGAGCCCGTGGGCGGCCCGGGCGGCTCCTGATGCCGTGCGATCTCGCCTGGTGAGACCGGAGGGCAGACCTCAGAGGAGGTGGGCCGGGGTGCCTACGGGCAGGATAAATCGGAACTCGGCGCCGCCCCGGGGGGCCCGTCCGACGGTGATCGTGCCGCCGTGGACCTCGACGACGCCCTTGACGATGTAGAGGCCGAGTCCGGTGCCGCCGCGCTTGCTGCCCCGCCAGAAGCGGGTGAAGACGCGGCCCATCGACTCCTCGGGGATGCCGGGTCCTTCGTCGCTCACGGTGACCTCCGTCCCCTTCTCTCCGTCGGTGGTGTCCGTGGTGGGTGCCACCTCGATGGTGACGGTTCCCTCGCCGTGGCGCACCGCGTTTTCCAGGAGGTTGCCGAGGATCTGGTCGATCTTGTCGGGATCGGCCCACAGTTCGGGCAGGTCGGGGCGGACCCGGACGAAGAAACGGTCCGGGGACTGGCCGCCGGTGGTGTGGGCCTGGATGTGGCGGCCGACGGCGGCGGCGATGTCGACGGGCTGGCGGCGCACCTCCAGCCGTCCGGAGTCGATCCGGGAGATGTCGAGGAGCTCGGCGATCAGGCGCTTGATGCGGCCGGCGTCGGCGTCGACGGTCTCCAGCATCAGCCGCTTCTGGTCGTCGGTGAACCGCTCCCACTTGTCGAGCAGGGTGGCGGTGAAGCCCTTGACGGAGGTGAGCGGCGAGCGGAGCTCGTGGGCGACGGTCGCGATCAGCTCGGCGTGGCTGCGCTCGCTGCGCCGCCGGGCCTCGGTGCCGCGCAGGGAGACGACCACCCGGCGGACGGGTCCGGTGGGGTGGGCGCGGAGGTAGCGGGCGGAGACCAGGACCTCGCGCCCGCCCGGCAGCAGCAGGTTGCGCTCGGGCTGGCCGCGGCGGGTGGCGAGCCCGCCGTACGGGTCGGTGAGCGCCCACCAGCGGCGGCCCTTGAGGTCCTCAAGGGGCAGCGCCTGGTCCAGCGGGCGGCCGAGGGCCTCGCGGCCGGGCAGGGCGGTGATGCGGCTGGCGGCGGCGTTGAAGCAGACGATCCGGCCGGTCTCGTCGGCGACGACGAGGCCGTCGGGCAGGTCGTCGGGGGCGAGGCCGAGCCCCGCGTCGAAACCGGGGGCCGCGCCGGTGCCGGGGACCACGTCGGTGCTGGGCCCCGCGTCGAGGACGGGAGCCGCGTCGGTGCCGGGGGCCGCGTCGGTGCCGGGGTCGGGCGGGGGCGGCGGTTCCGTGGCGTGCGGCGCGTTGCTCCGTGCCTGTGCGGGACTGTCCGTGCCGACCGTCATCCCCGTCATCCCACCCCTTCGTGTCACGCAGTGGGCCCCGAGTGCGTCACCCTACTAGGCGCGACGGCTCCGGTGGACCCCTCAGGCGGTGGTTCGGGGGCGCTGGGCGCGCGCGGAGGCGTACAGGCACACGGCGGCGGCGGTCGCGAGGTTGAGGCTCTCGGCCTTGCCGTGGATCGGGACGCGGACGACGGCGTCGGCGAGCGCCCGGGTCTCCTCGGGCAGTCCCCAGGCCTCGTTGCCGAAGACCCAGGCGGTGGGGCCGCCCATGGTGCCGGCGTCGAGTTCGGCGTCGAGGTCGTCCTCGCCCGCCCCGTCGGCGGCGAGGATGCGCACGCCGACGTCCTTGAGGCCGGCGACGGCCTGCTCGACCGGGACGCCGACGGCGACCGGGAGGTGGAAGAGGGAGCCGACGGAGGCGCGGACCGACTTGGGGTTGTACAGGTCCACGGAGGCGTCGGTGAGGATCACCGCGTCGGCGCCGGCGGCGTCGGCGCAGCGGAGCACGGTGCCGGCGTTCCCGGGGTCGCGGACGTGCGCGAGGACGGCGACCAGCTTGGGCCGGGCGGCCAGGATGTCCTCGAAGGGCGAGTCGAGGAAGCGGCAGACGCCGACGATGCCCTGCGGGGTGACGGTCTGGGAGACCTCGGCGAGCACGGCGTCGGAGGCGTGGTGGACGCGGGCTCCGGAGGCGCGGGCGGCGTCGATGATCGGCGCGTAGCGCTCGGCGGCCTCGACGGTGGTGAAGAGCTCCACGAGGGTGGGCTGTCCGGTGGCGCCGCGGTGCTCGACGGCCTCGCGGACGGCCTGCGGGCCCTCGGCGATGAAGAGGCGGTCCTTGCCCCGGAAGTTGCGCTTGGCGAGCCGCCGGGCGGCGACGACGCGCGGGGAACGCGGGGAGATCAGCTCGGGGGTGGACATGGTGCCTGCGGCTCTCTGACTCGTCGGGTTCGGCGGCGGAAAGGCCGGAAAGACCGGGGGAACGACGGGAACGGGGGGATCAACGCGCCGGACCCGCAGGCGCGAGGGCCTGCGGGTCCGGCGGAAGTACTGCGGCCTGGAAGATCAGGCAGCGGCCTTCGGGGCGTTGACATCGGCCGGGAGGGCCTTCTGCGCGACCTCGACCAGCGCGGCGAACGCGTTGGAGTCGTTGACGGCCAGCTCGGCGAGGATCTTGCGGTCCACCTCGATGTTGGCGGCCTTCAGACCCTGGATGAGGCGGTTGTACGTCATGCCGTTCTGGCGGGCAGCGGCGTTGATGCGCTGGATCCACAGCTGACGGAAGTCGCCCTTGCGCTTCTTGCGGTCGTTGTAGTTGTAGACCAGCGAGTGGGTGACCTGCTCCTTGGCCTTGCGGTACAGGCGCGAACGCTGACCGCGGTAGCCGGAGGCCGCCTCGAGGATCGCCCGGCGCTTCTTGTGGGCGTTGACTGCCCGCTTGACGCGTGCCACTTCTTAACTCCTTGTAGCGGGGCCGTGGTGGTGCTCACACGACCCGGAAATCGGATGGGTCCCGGTCTTGACCGGAAGCCCTCGTCGCCGAGGGCGGGAGATCAGATCAGATGCCCAGCATCTTCTTGATCTTGGCGGTGTCACCCGGGGCCATCTCGGCGTTGCCGGTGAGGCGACGCGTCAGCTTGGACGACTTGTGCTCGAGCAGGTGGCGCTTGCCGGCGCGCTCGCGCAGGATCTTGCCGGAGCCGGTGACCTTGAAGCGCTTCTTGGCACCGGAGTGCGTCTTGTTCTTCGGCATAGCGCCGTTATCTCCTCGTCAGTGGCGCTCCCCCCGGTGCGGGCACCGGACGACCGGGAGCGTCAATTCTTCGTTTGAGTGGTCCGGGCGGGAACCCCTGGGGCTGCCGGAGCGGCAGCCCCTCAGGATCACGCCTCGGCGTTCTCGGCCGACGTGTCGACCGGAGCCTGCTCGACCGGGGCCTCCTCGGCGGCGGGCGCCTCGGCCTCGACCGCTTCGGCCTCGGCCGGCTCGGCCTCGACCGCGTCGGGCGAGATGCCCTGGCGCTCGGCCTTACGCGCGGCCTGGGCCTCGCGGGCCTCGGCCATGGCCTCGGTCTTCTTCTTGTGCGGGCCCAGAACCATGATCATGTTCCGGCCGTCCTGCTTCGGGTTCGACTCGATGAAGCCAAGCTCCTGCACGTCCTCGGCGAGGCGCTGCAGCAGCCGGTACCCGAGCTCCGGGCGGGACTGCTCACGACCACGGAACATGATCGTGATCTTGACCTTGTCGCCCTGCTTGAGGAACCGGACGACGTGACCCTTCTTGGTGTCATAGTCGTGCGGGTCGATCTTCGGCCGGAGCTTCATCTCCTTGATGACCGTGTGCGCCTGGTTCTTGCGCGCCTCACGGGCCTTCATGGCCGACTCGTACTTGAACTTCCCGTAGTCCATGAGCTTGCACACGGGCGGACGGGCGTTGGCCGCGACCTCAACCAGGTCGAGGTCGTACTCCTGCGCGAGCTCCAGGGCCTTGGCAAGCGGCACAATGCCGACCTGCTCGCCACTGGGGCCGACAAGTCGCACCTCGGGAACGCGAATCCGCTCGTTGATGCGGGGCTCGGCGCTGATGGATCCTCCTCGGTAGCACCACGCGACCGCCTGGCGGACGGACACGTTCACGGTAGAACTGTTGAGACCAACCGAGCCGGCACATGAAAAACGCCCCGGACGGGACACAGGCGGGGCTCCATGGAAAACCGGAACACCGCCGCGGTCAACCGCGGGGCGTGCATCGGGTGGCTTCCATCGTCCGTACGGAACGATGGGCGCCACCTGACCGGTGACCCGCCACCCCTGAGGGCGGTCGGGTGGGAGAACGGAGCCTCCACTTGTGGGCCGGGCACATAGGTGTCCGGCCGGTCGTTACACAAGGTTAGCAGGACCCGCCGGTCGGCGCGAACCGTACGTCCGCTTATCGTGTGGGCATGAGCGAAACGCCCGACACCGAGTCTCCCGAGACCGCCGACTTCGACGCCATGACCCGCGACATCGCCGAGGTGCCCGCGGTGGAGGTCATCGTGACCGTCGCCGTCAACCTGATGAGCGCCGCCGCGGTGAAGCTGGGGCTCACCGAGGACGGCGACGAGCACAAGGACCTCGACGAGGCCCGCAAGCTGATCCACGCCCTCGCGGGCCTGCTGGACGCCGGCGTGACCGAGATCTCCTCGTTCCACGCGGCCCCGCTGCGGGACGGCCTGAAGTCCCTCCAGCTGGCCTTCCGCGAGGGCTCGTTCGTCCCGGACGAGCCGGGTCAGGGCCCGGGCGAGAAGTACACGGGCCCCGTTTACGGCTAGGACGTCCGGCCCCGGCGGGGCCGGAGCCGCGAGACGTCAGTTCTTTACGTAGAAGGGCTCGCCGGGAGGCGTGGCCGAGGCCGGCAGGAGTGCCAGGTCGAGGCCCCGCACCAGGCGGGCCCTCAGCGTTTCGTCGGCGGCCAGCAGGCGGGCGACCCGCTGGGCGGCCTCCGCGGGGGCGGCGTCCTCGGCGAGGACCAGGGCCAGGGTGCCGTCGGCCGTGCCGGGGCCCAGGTGGGCGCGGAGGACGGCGGGCTCGGCGGCGACCGCGGCGCGGACCGCGTCCCGTACCGCCGGGTCGTCCAGCGGGTCGGCGCTGCTGCGGCCCTCGGCGAGGGCGAGCAGGGCGGGCCCGGTCACCTGGTAGGGCACCGGCCCGGCCAGGTCGAGGACGAGGGTGTCGGCCTTCTCGTGGGCGAGGGCCTGGAGCGCCTGGTGGAGGGGGACGGCGACCGGCCGGGCGGCCGGGTCCCACAGCGCCAGCGAGGCGATCGAGGTGAAGGCGGGCAGCGCCCGCCGGTCGCCCGCGGTCAGCGTCGGGACGGCCATGTCGCTCGTCTTCTCCTGCTTGAGCCCCGTGACGGGGTCCACCTCGACCTCGCCGAGGACGGCGACGACGGGGACGAGCAGCCGGGCGTCCTGGAGGGCGGTCAGGACCGGGCCGTGCGCGGTCCGGTCCTCCGCCCAGGCGGCCAGGGCCGCGCCGAGCCGTGGGTCGGCGGTGCCGTCGTCGTCGGAGAAACCGGGGTCCGGGATGTTCTTGAGCGCCACCCCACGAGCCTAACCGCCGGGCCGTCAGCGGCTGCGGCTGCCCCGCCACAGGGCGACGGCGGCGGCGAGCAGCAGGACGCCGACGCCTCCGGCGATGGGGGCGAGCAGGCCGATGGGGCGGCCCTCCTCGGGCTCGAGCCGGGGTCCCGGGCCGAAGTACTGCGCGCCGTACCCGGCGACGGCCGCCTTGGGGTCGGCGCCCTTGAGCGCGTCCCCGGCCTCGATGGCGGCGGCCGGGTCGACCGTCCCGTACCCCTTCTGGTCGGTGCGCCCGCCCTTGGGGCGGCTGCGGGCGGTGTCGACGAGGAGCCGCTTGACCTGGGCGGGGGTGAGGTCGGGGTGGGCGCCGCGGACGAGGGCGACGGCGCCGGAGACGAACGCTGCGGCGGCGCTGGTGCCCCAGCCCTCGTAGTAGCGCCGGTCCGGGTCGGCGATGACGATGTCGACGCCGGGGGCGCTGACGGTGGCGTACCAGCGGCTGGTGGAGAAGGCGGCGTGGGTGCCGTAGCGGTCGACGGCGGTCACCGCGATGACGCCGGGGTAGGCGGCGGGGTACGAGATGTGGTCGCCCTTCTCGCCGCCGTTCCCGGCGGAGGCGACGACGGAGACGCCCTTGGCGAGGGCGTACTGGACGGCGGCGTCCTCGCCGGCGTCGGGGTGGGCGGACTCGGAGTCGTCGCCCAGGGAGAGGTTGATGACGTCGGCGCCGTGGTCGGCGGCCCAGCGGATGCCCTCGGCGAGGGCGGTGCCGCGGGTCTTGCGGGCCTTGTCGCGGGACTTGTCGGTGCCTTCGAGGATCACCCGCACGGGCAGGATCCGGACCCGGGGCGCGACGCCGAGGACGCCGTCCTCGGAGCCGGGCCCGTGGCCGTGTCCGGCGATGATGCCGGCCATGGCGGTGCCGTGGCGGGCCCAGGCGCGGTCGCCGCGGGAGGCGCCGAAGCCGACGAGGTCCGTGCCGGTGAGGACGGAGCCCTCCAGGTCGGGGTGGGTGGCGTCGACGCCGGTGTCCAGGACCGCGACGGTGACGCCCTCGCCGCGGGTGGTCTGCCAGGCGCGGGAGGTGTGCAGGGCGTCCAGGCCCCACTGGCGGGCGCGGATCGTGTCGGCGTACGCGGGGGTCGTGGTCGCGGGCAGGACGGCGAAGGCGGCGGCGAGGAGGGCGACGGCCGCGGTGCGGGGGCGGCGGATCACCGGGCGCCTTCCTTGAGGGTGGCGGCCACGGCGGTGCGCAGGGCGCGTTCGACGCCGTCGCCGACGCCCTTCGCCTCGTGGCCGAGGCCGGCCTGGGCGACGGCGGTGGTGCGCTTGGGCGTCATGGCGCGGGTGGCGGGCTCGGCCTCGGTGACGGCCCGGCCGTCGGCGAAGCCGGAGACGGAGGTGACGACCACGGGGAGGTCGGTCAGGATGTGCCGCCACCAGCTGGCCCGCTGGCGGTCGCCGAACCCCGCGGCGACGGTCGCGGGGGCGCCGAGGGCGGGCGGCGGGTCGTCCTCGGCGCGGGAGCCGAGGGTGCGCAGGGTGGCGGGGTCGGCCTGGGTGAAGACGAGGGCGACGGTGGTGACGTGGGAGGAGGTCGCGTCGGTGTACGTGGCGCGCAGCACGCGTTCGCAGCCGGGCACCTTCAGGGCGGTGAGCAGGCCCTTGGGGAGGACGGCGGCGGTGCAGGGCGTGTCGGGGGCGACGACGATCCGGGTCCAGGTGCGGGCCGCGCCGCCGGGTCCCGCGCTGGGGCCGGAGAGGGTGCGCGGGAACAGGGCGTCGACGGGGGCGTCGTGCCAGATGCCCTTCGCCCGGGCGTAGCCGGGCGGTTCGGCGGGCTCGCCGGCCCCGCTCTCGGCGAGCAGCGCGCCCGCGGCGGCACCCCCGATGAGCCCGAGCCCGAGGACGGCACAGCCGGCGGCGGCCAGGACCCGCCCGGGGCGCCGGTCCTGGACGGGCCGCAGCCGGGTGGTGGTCTCGGCGGGCACCTCGTCGGGCAGGGCCCAGCGGTCGACGCCGTACGGGTGGGGCGTGACGACCGGGCGGTGCGCGGGGGCCGGGACGGGCTCGGCGTCACGGATCGGGCGGTGCGCGGGGGCCGGGACGGGCTCGGTGTCACGGATCGGGCGCAGCCGGGTGGTGGTCTCGACGGCCGGCAGCGGCTGCGCGGGGGCGGCCGGGGGGCGCGGCGGAGCCGGGGGCGTGGTGGGCGTGTTGGGCGGGGTGCGCGGAGTGGCTACCGGGGGGCGCGGGGCCGGCTCCGGCGGGACCGCGGGGGTCGACGCGCGCGGCGCGGGCGCAGCCGAACGCGGCGTGGCGGCGGGCACCGGGGGGCGCGGGGAGGACGCGGGCGCCGCCGAACGCGGCGTGGCGGCGGGCGCCGGGGGGCGCTGGGCGTCGGCAGGCGGCATCGCGGGCGCCGAGGGGCGCGGGGAGGACGCGGGCGCGGCGGCGGGGGCCGGGAGGCGCGGGGCTGCGGGCGCCGGGGTGGCCGGAGGCGCGGTGGTGGCCGGAGGTGTGGGCGTGACCGGGGGTGGCGGGGTGGGCCGGTCCGGGGGCAGGAGGGCGTCGGTGATGCGGGACGCGGGACGCTGCGGCTCGGTGCTCATCCCCGTCCCCCTGGTCCCCCTGCTTGTTCCTCACAGCGATGGCGGCCACTCTACGGGCTGTTCCCCCGGGCGCGGGAACGCAGGGGCTACCCACCCGTAAACCCGTCTGGCAAGCTCGGCCCATGACTCCCCGTGCGGCCGACCGCGCCCGGTACGACCGGGCCACCGCCCTGCTCGACGCGCCCCTCGCCCTCGTCGATCTGGAGGCGTTCGACGCCAACGCCGCCGATCTCGTGCGCCGGGCGGGCGGGAAGCCGGTCCGGGTGGCGAGCAAGTCGGTGCGGTGCCGGGCACTCCTTGAGCGGGTGCTCGCGCGGGACGGCTTCGCCGGCGTCATGTCGTTCACGCTGGCCGAGTCGCTGTGGCTGGCCAGGGCCGGGATCGAGGACGTACTGCTCGCCTATCCGTCGGCGGACCGGGCGGGGTTCGGGGAGCTGGCGGGCGACGCGAAGCTGGCCGCGGCCGTGACGGTGATGGTCGACGACGTGGCGCAGCTCGACCTCATCGACGCGGCGCGGGCCGGCGGCACCGAGGAGGTGCGGATCTGCCTGGAGCTGGACACCTCGCTGCACCTGCTGGGCGGCCGGATACGGGTCGGGGCGCGCCGCTCGCCGCTGCGGCAGCCGGCCGAACTGGCCGAGCTGGCCCGCTCGGTGGCGCGCCGGCCGGGGTTCCGGCTGGTGGGCCTGATGGCGTACGAGGGGCATGTGGCGGGCGTCGGGGACGCGGTGGCCGGGCGGCCGCTGCGCTCGCGGGCAGTGCGGCTGATGCAGTCGGCGGCCCGCAAGGAGCTGGCGGCCCGCCGGGCGGCGGTGGTCCGGGCGGTGCGGGCGGTGGCGCCGGAGCTCGAGTTCGTCAACGGCGGGGGCACGGGCAGCGTGCAGCACACGGCGGCCGAGGACGCGGTGACGGAGATCGCGGCGGGTTCGGGACTGTTCCAGCCGCGCCTGTTCGACAACTACTCGTCGTTCTCGGGGCGGCCGGCGGCGCTGTTCGCGCTGCCGGTGGTGCGCCGTCCGGGCGTGGGCGCGGTGACGGTGCTCGGCGGCGGCTATCCGGCGTCGGGGGTGGCGGGCGCGGACCGGCTGCCCGTCCCGTACCTGCCGGAGGGGCTGCGGTACGACCCGCAGGAGGGTCCGGGCGAGGTGCAGACGCCGCTGCTGGGCTCGCCGGCCGACGATCTGCGGATCGGCGACAAGGTCTGGTTCCGGCACGCGAAGGCCGGCGAGCTGTGCGAGCGGTTCGACACCCTGCATCTGGTGGAGGGGGACCGGGTCACGGCCGCCGTCCCGACGTACCGGGGCGAGGGCCGGACCTTCCTCTGACCGACCGGGCCGGTCAGTACACGCTGTCCTGCTGGTCCGGTACGACGGTGCCGTCGGTGCGGCGGACCGGTTCGGCGGTGCCGTCGGGGGCGGTGTAGCCGGTGGTGGCGCAGGGGTACGCGCTCGTCTTCCGCTTCTTCGGCTCGATGAACATCGGGTTGACGACCCAGCGGCCGTCGCCGTTGTCGTAGGCCCGGCACATCAGTTCGTTCTTGTTGCGGTTGAGGACGAGCCGGAGGCCGGTCGCGTCGCGCAGGAAGGAGATGTCCGTGTCGGAGTCGCCGGCGGCGAGGACCTGGCGGCGGGCGGCGGGCTGGACGCGTTCGGCGGCGGGGCCGCGGACGCCGAAGATCTCCTGGTTGATCCAGCAGCGCTTGCCGTCGATGTAGGTGATCATCCGGTCCTCGCCGTCACGGACGCTCCCGCAGCCCTTGAGGTGGCTGGTGAGGCGCCCGTGCTCGGTGGTGTTGCGGATGCCGACGGCGTGGTCGGGGGCGACGTCGACGCCCCGGGCCCACACGTCGACGACGGGCTCGGGCGAGGCGGAGACGATCCACACGTCGAAGCCGGACGCCTTGAGGGCGCGGATCAGGTCGCGCTGCTGGGTGTAGTAGCGGACCCAGCCGGTGACCTTCGCGGTGCCGACCCGCTGGGTGGCGCCCTGCGGGGCGGCGAGGTTCTCGGCGCGGGCGGCGGCGGCGAAGGAGCTCACCTGGCGGGTGGTCCAGCCGTGCAGGAGCTGGGCGAGCCAGGCGTACTGCGGCTCGATGCGGCGGTGGTCGTACCCGTCGAAGGCCCTCTTCCCGGCGGTGGTGGTGCCGTTGCCGTACACGGAGAGCAGTTCGTCGGCGCAGCCGGTGTCCGTGGCGGTGGGCAGGGTGCGGACGTCGGCGGGGCAGGCCGCGCCGAGGGCGGTGGCGGCCTCGGGGGTGAGGTAGCGGCTGGTGGTGGACCAGTCGCCGTGGCGCGGGGGCCGGACGCGGTCGTTGCGCAGGAGCCAGTAGAAGGTGGCGTCGCCGACGTCGTTCTTGATGACGGTGTTGTCCCAGTCGAAGACGGCGACCGGCTTGTCGCCCTTCGTGCGGCAGTGGTCGGTCATCAGGCGTTCGAGGCGGGCCTTGTTGTCGCCGTACCAGCCCTCGGAGACGGTGAGGCCGGCGCAGTCGCGGGTGCGGCGGGCGTCGTGGGAGGCGGCCTGGGCGGTGCCCGCGGCGGGCAGCAGGCCGGTCGCGGCGAGGGCGAGGGCGGCGGCGACGGCGGGGGTGCGGAGCTTGTTGGTCATGAACACTCTCCATGGATGTACGCACGACAGCCGGGCGCCTCGCGACGCCCGGCTGTCTGGGGGGTGGATGCGGGGTGAACGCTTAGAGCGGGGTCACGTACGCGCCGGAGATGCCGCCGTCGACGAGGAAGTCGGTGGCGTTGACGAAGGAGGAGTCGTCGCTGGCGAGGAAGGCGACCGCGGCGGCGATCTCGTCGGCCTCGGCGAAGCGGCCGACCGGGATGTGCACCAGGCGGCGCGCGGCGCGCTCCGGGTCCTTGGCGAACAGTTCCTGGAGCAGCGGGGTGTTGACGGGGCCCGGGCACAGCGCGTTGACGCGGATGCCCTCGCGGGCGAACTGGACGCCGAGTTCGCGGGACATGGCGAGCACGCCGCCCTTGGAGGCGGTGTACGAGATCTGGCTGGTGGCGGCGCCCATGATGGCGACGAAGGAGGCGGTGTTGATGATGGAGCCCTTGCCCTGGCGCCGCATGTACGGGAGGGCGGCCTTGCAGCAGAGGAAGACGGAGGTCAGGTTGACGTCCTGGACGCGCTTCCACGCCTCCAGGCCGGTCTCCAGGATGGAGTCGTCGTCGGGGGGCGAGATGCCGGCGTTGTTGAAGGCGATGTCGACGGAGCCGTAGGTGTCGAAGGCCGTCTTGAACAGCGCCTCGACCTCCTCCGGGTCGGTGACGTCGACCTTGACGAAGGTGCCGCCGACCTCCTCGGCGGCGGCCTTGCCGGCCCGCTCGTCGATGTCGCCGCAGACCACGTTCGCGCCCTCGGCGGCGAGGCGGCGGGCGGTGGCGAGGCCGATGCCGCTGCCGGCTCCGGTGATGACGGCGGTACGGCCGACGAGGCGGCGGCAGATGGTCTCGTTCGTGCTCACAGTGCGGGGCCCTCCGTGCTGATGAAGACGTTCTTGGTTTCGGTGAAGGCGGTCAGGGCGTCGGGTCCCAGTTCACGGCCGAGTCCGGACTGGCGGAAGCCGCCGAACGGGGTCCAGTAGCGGACGCTGGAGTGGGAGTTGACGGAGAGGTTGCCGGCCCGGACGGCGCGGGAGGCGCGCAGGGCGCGGCCGACGTCGCGGGTCCAGATCGAGCCGGACAGGCCGTACTCGGTGGCGTTGGCGAGGCGGATCGCGTCGGCCTCGTCCTCGAAGGGGAGGACGACGGCGACGGGGCCGAAGACCTCCTCGACGGCGCAGGGCGCGTCCTCGGGCAGGCCGGTGAGGACGGTGGGCGGGAACCAGAAGCCGGGGCCCTCGGGGGCCTTGCCGCGGATGGCCTCGGCGGGCCCGGCGGAGCCGGTGGCCCCGGTGGCCCCTTCGACGTAGCCGCGGACCCGGTCGAGCTGGGCGCGGGAGATGAGCGGGCCCATCTGGGTGCGCTCGTCGAGGGGGTCGCCGACGACGATCTCCTCGATGGCGGGGGTGAGGAGCTCCAGGAAGCGGTCGTAGACGCTGCGCTGGACGAGGACGCGGGTGCGGGCGCAGCAGTCCTGGCCGCTGTTGTCGAGGAAGGACATCGGGGTGGCCGCCGCGGCGGCCTCCAGGTCCGCGTCGGCGAAGACGATGTTGGGGCTCTTGCCTCCGAGTTCGAGGGTGAGGCGCTTCACCCGGTCGGCGCACTTGGCCATGATGGACTTGCCGGTCCGGGTGGAGCCGGTGAAGACGATCTTGGCGATGCCGGGGTGCTCGACGAGCGCGTTCCCGGCGACCGGGCCCTCGCCCGGGAGGACCTGGAAGAGCCCTTCGGGGACGCCCGCCTCCAGGGCGAGTTCGGCGAGCCGCAGCGCGGTGAGCGGGGTGGTCTCGGCGGGCTTGAGGATCACGGCGTTGCCCGCGGCGAGGGCGGGGGCGGTGGCCCAGGCGGCGATCGGCATGGGGAAGTTCCAGGGCGCGATGACGCCGACGACCCCGAGGGGTTCGAGGATCGTGACGTCGAGGCCGCCAGGGACCGGGATCTGGCGCCCGTTGAGGCGTTCCACTCCCCCGGCCGCGTAGTCGAGCAGGTCGCGGACGTTGCCGGCCTCCCAGCGGGCGTTGCCGAGGGTGTGGCCGGCCTCGCGGACCTCCAGGAGGGCGAGTTCCTCGACGTGGGCGTCGACGGCGGCGGCGAAGCGGCGCAGGATCCGGGCCCGCTCGGCGGGGGCGGCGGCGGCCCAGGAGCGCTGGGCGGCGGTGGCGCGGGTGACGGCGGCGTCCACGTCGGCCGGGGTGGCGGCGGGGACGGTGGCGACGACCTCCTCGGTCGCCGGGTTCAGTACCTGGAGCAAGTCTTTCCTCACATGCGTTCGAAGGAGCGGCGCAGTTCCCAGTCGGTGATGGCGGCGTCGTACGCGTCGAGTTCGACGCGGGCCATGTTGCGGTAGTGGGCGACGACCTCGGGGCCGAAGGCCGCCTTGGCGATCTCGCTGTTCTCCCAGAGTTCGGCGGCCTCGCGCAGGGTGGCGGGGACGTGCGCGTAGTCGCCGGTGTACGCGTTGCCGGTACAGGCGTCGGGGAGCTCCAGGCCCTGCTCGATGCCGTGCAGTCCGGCGGCGATGAGTCCGGCGACGGCGAGGTAGGGGTTGACGTCGCCGCCGGGGAGGCGGTTCTCGAAGCGGGTGGAGCGGCCGTGGCCGACGACGCGCAGGGCGCAGGTGCGGTTGTCGTGGCCCCAGGCGACGGCGGTGGGGGCGAAGGAGCCGGGCTGGAACCGCTTGTAGGAGTTGATGTTCGGGGCGTAGAGGAGGGAGAAGTCGCGCAGGGCGGCGAGCTGTCCGGCGAGGAAGTGGCGCATGACCTCGGACATGCCGTCGGGGCCGTCGCCGGCCATGACGTTGTGGCCCGGCTGGTCGACGGCCTGGAGCGAGAGGTGGATGTGGCAGGAGTTGCCCTCGCGCTCGTTGTACTTGGCCATGAAGGTGAGCGAGCAGCCCTCCTGGGCGGCGATCTCCTTGGCGCCGGTCTTGTAGACGGCGTGGTGGTCGCAGGTGACCAGGGCCTCGTCGTACTTGAAGGCGATCTCGTGCTGGCCGGGGTTGCACTCGCCCTTGGCGGACTCGACGGTGAGTCCGGCGCCGGCCATCTCGTTGCGGATGCGGCGCAGGAGGGGTTCGACGCGGCCGGTGCCGAGGACGGAGTAGTCGATGTTGTACTGGTTGACCGGGGTGAGGCCGCGGTAGTTCGCGTCCCAGGCCTGCTCGTAGGTGTCCTTGAAGACGATGAACTCGAGCTCGGTGCCGACGTGGGCGGTGAAGCCGTGGGCGGCGAGGCGGTCGAGCTGGCGGCGGAGGATCTGCCGCGGGGCGGCGACGACCGGGCCGCCGTCGTTCCAGGCGAGGTCGGCCATGACCATCGCGGTCCCCTCGTTCCAGGGGACGCGGCGCAGGGTGGAGAGGTCGGGGTGCATGGCGAAGTCGCCGTAGCCGCGGTCCCAGGAGGACATCTCGTAGCCGTCGACGGTGTTCATCTCGGTGTCGACGGCCAGAAGATAGTTGCAGCCCTCGGTGCCGTGGCCGAGGACCTCGTCCAGGAAGAACGGTGCGGCGAACCGCTTGCCCTGGAGGCGTCCCTGCATGTCGGGGAAGGCCAGGACGACGGTGTCGATCTCGCCGCTCGCGACGAGGGCACGGAGCTCGTCGACGGCGAGCGGGGGTTTGCGGTCTGCCACGGGATTACTCCTCCTTGGGCCTGCCGGGAGCCATAAGGTATTGCTCAGGACCATTGCTTGGGAAGGGGAAACGGCGAGGTGGCGCAGACGAATGAATCCGCTGACCGGTTGACGCCGGTGCTGCGGCCGGTACGCGCGGGCAACGGCTTCGAGGAGGCGCTGGAGCAGATCCTCCAGATCGTCCGGCTCGGCCTGGTGCCCGGCGGGGAGCGACTGCCGGCCGAGCGGGAACTGGCGGACCGGATGGGGATCAGCCGGGTCACCCTGCGGGAGGTCCTGAAGGTGCTCCAGGAACAGGGCCTGGTGGAGAGCCGGCGCGGGCGGTACGGCGGCACCTTCGTGCTCCGGCGCCCGCAGACGGCGGACGAGGCGGAGCTGCGGCGCCGGATCGCGGCCGTCGACGTGGAGGACACGCTGCGCTTCCGGGAGGTCCTGGAGGTCGGCGCGGCCGGTCTCTGCGCGGCCCACGGCCTGGACGAGGAGGGTGCCGGGCGGCTGCGCACGGCGCTGGCGGCCACCCATGACGCCCCGCTCGGCGACTACCGGCGGCAGGACACGCTGCTGCACCTCACGCTCGCCGAGCTGTCCGGTTCGCCGACGCTGACCGCGCAGTACGCGGCGGTGCGCGCGACCGTCAACGACCTGCTCGACTGCATCCCGCTGCTCGTGCGGAACCTGGAGCACTCGCAGCACCAGCACACCGCGCTGGTGGAGGCGGTGCTCGACGGGGACGCGGACGCGGCGCGCGAGGTGATGCGGGAGCACTGCGGCGGGACGGCGGCGCTGTTGCGGGGGTTCCTGACCTGACGGCCGGGCCCGCCGCCCCCTTCACGTAACCCGAAAGTAACGCAGAGGGCTTGCGCTGCCCATCCGGGCGACGCAAAGGTATGGGACCAATCCATTGGGACCCTTGCGGGGAGCTGACCGCTGCCATGACGTTGGACGACACCTCAGGCACTCCAGGCACCACTCCAGGCACCACCGGCACGACCGGCACCACAGGAAAGAGCACCGCGCCCGACGACTACCTGGAGCGGCGCACCCTGCGCCGCGGCAGCGCCGGCTGGCTGCTGCTCACCGGGCTCGGCGTCGCCTACGTCGTCTCCGGCGACTTCTCCGGCTGGAACATCGGCCTGTCCAAGGGCGGCTTCGGCGGCCTCGCCATCGCGACCGTCCTGATGGGCGCGATGTACGCGTGCCTCGTCTTCTCGCTCGCCGAACTCTCCGCGATCCTGCCCACGGCGGGCGGCGGCTACGGCTTCGCCCGGCGGGCGCTCGGCACCTGGGGCGGCTTCCTCACCGGCACGGCCATCCTCATCGAGTACGTCCTGGCCCCCGCCGCCATCTCGATCTTCATCGGCGACTACGTCGAGTCCCTCGGGCTCTTCGGCCTGGAGTCGGGGTGGCCGGTCTACCTCGTCTGCTTCGCGCTCTTCATCGGCATCCACCTGTGGGGCGTCGGCGAGGCGCTGCGCTTCAGCCTGATCGTCACCGCCGTCGCGGTGGCGGCGCTACTGGTCTTCGCGCTCGGCGCGCTCAGCGACTTCCACGTCGACGGCCTGAACGACATCCCGGTCGACAAGGGGGCCGTCGGCTCCTCCTCCTGGCTGCCGTTCGGGCTGCTCGGGATCTGGGCCGCGTTCCCCTTCGGCATGTGGTTCTTCCTCGGCGTCGAGGGCGTGCCGCTGGCCGCCGAGGAGGCCAAGGACCCGGTGCGCTCGATGCCGAGGGCGCTCGCCCTGTCGATGGGCATCCTGGCGCTGCTCGCGGTGGTGACCTTCTTCGCGGCCACCGGGGCGCGCGGCTCCGCCGCCATCCAGGAGGCGGGCAACCCGCTGGTGGTGGCGCTCCAGGGCGACGGGGCGCCGACCGCGCTCAGCCGCTTCGTCAACTACGCGGGACTCGCGGGCCTGGTCGCCTCCTTCTTCTCCCTCATCTACGCGGGCTCCCGCCAGCTCTTCGCCCTGTCCCGGGCCGGCTACCTGCCCCGCTTCCTCTCCCTCACCAGCCGCCGCAAGTCGCCCTACCTGGGGCTGCTCATCCCGGGCGCCCTCGGCTTCGCGCTCGCCGCGGGGACCGGCAACGGGGCCCGGATGCTGAACATCGCGGTCTTCGGCGCCACCATCTCGTACGCCCTGATGGCGCTCTCCCACATCGTGCTGCGCCGCCGTGAGCCGGGGCTCGCCCGGCCGTACCGCACCCCGGGCGGGGTGGTCACCTCCTCGGTGGCCTTCGTCCTGGCCCTGTCGGCGCTCGTGGCGACCTTCCTGGTCGACAAGGACGCGGCCCTCATGGCCCTCGGGGTCTATGTCGTCGCCCTCGCCTACTTCGCGTTCTACAGTCGCCACCACCTGGTGGCGAAGGCGCCGGAGGAGGAGTTCGCCGCGCTCGCGGCGGCCGAGGCGGAACTCGAACGCTGAGGCGGCGGCAGCGGTCCCGGCCGTCGCCGGGGCCGCTGCCGCCGCCCCCTGGAATCCGTACCGGAGGAGAAGCCCATGCCCACGCCCAAGCCGCTCATCGGCGTGACGACCTATCTGGACCAGGCCCGCTGGGGGGTGTGGGACCTGCCCGCCGCGCTGCTGCCGGCCGCGTACCCGCGGCTCGTGCAGGCGAGCGGCGGGCTCGCCGCGATGCTGCCGCCGGACGACCCGTCGACGGCGGCGGAGGCGGTCGCCCGGCTCGACGGGCTGGTGGTCGCGGGCGGCGCCGACGTGGAGCCGGTACGGTACGGGGCCGCGCCCGACCCCCGCACCGGTCCGCCCGCCCGGGCCCGGGACGGCTGGGAGCTGGCCCTGATCGAGGCCGCCCTGGCCGCCGGGGTCCCCGTGCTCGGCATCTGCCGGGGCATGCAGCTCCTCAACGTGGCCCTCGGCGGCACCCTCGTCCAGCACCTGGACGGGCACACGGAGGCGGTCGGCGTGATGGGCCGCCACCCGGTCGAGCCGGTGCCCGGCACCCTGTACGCGTCCCTCGTCCCCGAGCGGTCCGAGGTGCCGACCTACCACCACCAGTGCGTCGACATCCTCGGCAAGGGCCTGACCGCCTCCGCGCACGCCCTGGACGGCACGGTGGAGGCGGTCGAGCTGGCCGGCCCCGCCTGGGCGCTCGGGGTGCAGTGGCACCCGGAGATGGGCGAGGACCTGCGGGTGACGCGGGCGCTGGTGGCGGCGGCTAGCCGGCGGTCGGCGGGGTGACGGGCGCGGGGATCCGGCCGCGCATGAGCAGGGCGTAGAGGACGGCGGCCACCGCCACGCCGGCCGGCAGCGACAGGTCCACTCCCCCGAGGGCGTCGGCGACCGGGCCGGTGTAGGCGGTGTTCACGCAGAGCGCCGCCACCGCCGCCCCGCCCGCCACGGCCACCGCACCGGCCGGGTTGACCCCGGCCACGTACCAGAAGGCGCTGTCCCGGGTCTCGTCCATGAGCGCCCGGCCGTCGTAGCGGTTGCGCCGCAGCAGGATGTCGACGGCGTAGACGGTCATGGCGGGGCCGAGCAGGATGACGGTGAGCTCCAGGACGTTGCTGACGGTGTCCAGGAAGTTGGAGACGAGCAGCGCGTAGAGGGTGAGGCCGACGGCGACGGCGCCGTCGGCGAGCACGCTGAGGGAACGCCGGATCCGCAGCCCGACCGCCTGCAGGGCGAGGCCCGCGCTGTAGGCGGTCATGGCGTTGATGGCGATCGTGCCGAGGACCAGGGACAGCAGGAAGAGCGGGGTGAACCAGCCCGGGAGCATGGTCTCCAGGGCGGCCTGCGGATCGGTCATGTCGACGACGGTCGCGGCGAGCGCGCCGAGGGAGCAGACCACGACGCTGGGCAGGAAGCCGCCGAGCGCGGTCCAGCCGACGACCGCGCGTCTGGAGGTGGTGGCCGGGAGGTAGCGGGAGAAGTCGGCGCTGGTCGTGTACGACAGCGGGCCCGCGGCGATGAGGGTGACGCCGCCGATCAGGGTCGCCCACAGGGCGGTGCCGGTCAGCGGGGCGTCGGGCGCGTAGCCGAAGTCGGCGTGCCGCAGCACCGCGTAGCCGACGACGCCGAACGCGGCGGTCAGCGCGATGGTGATCGGCAGGTAGAGCCGGATGATGAGGGCGTGCCCGTAGACGCCGATGGTGAGCGTGGCGGCGGCGATGAGCAGGACGACGCCGATCTTGACGCCGGTGCCGGCGTGCAGGCCGGCCTTCTCGACGAGCGCGAAGGCGGCGCCGGCCGCGGCGGCCAGGTTGAGGGCGAAGTAGCAGACCGAGATCATCCAGCCGGTGACGGCGTTGTTCACCCGGTTGCCCCGCACGCCGTACATGGCCCGGGTGATGACCTCGCTGGGGGCTCCGGCGGCGGGCCCGGAGACCGCGAGCACGCCCGTCAGCAGCCAGAACGCGTTGCCCACGACGATCACCGCGAGGGCCTGGCCGAGGCCGAGGCCCATGAGGACGAGCGCGCCGCCGATGACCAGGCTGAGGTAGTTCACGTTCGCCGCGGCCCAGACGGAGAACAGCTCGCGGGGACGCCCGTGGCGTTCGGTGTCGGGGATGTGGTCGATGCCGTGGGATTCGATCCGGGCGGGCCGGTCCGTGGCCGACCGCGCGGCGGGGGCGCTGGCGCGCGGGTCGGGGAACGTGGAAGCCATACGGCCCTCCGAGTGAACGTGTCGTGCACACCTGGTTGCTTATTGGTCGCACACTCAATAGCATCTCCGGTATGTCGTCAAGCGTCCCGCGCAAACGAGTTCGCAAATCTCCCGAGGCCCGGCGGGCCGAGATAGTGGAGGCCGCGGCCCGGGTGGCCCTCACCGAGGGCCTCGAATGCGTGACCCTGCGGCGCATCGCCGACGAGCTCGCCGTGCGCCCCGGACTGATCAGCCACTACTTCCCCTCGGCGGAGGACCTGGTGGCCGAGGCGTTCGCCGTCGCGGCCCTCGGCGAACTCGAATCCCTGCTCCCGGCCGACCGCCCCGACGGCACGCCCACGGAGTACCTGGCGCGCTACTTCGCCCTGTCCATGGGCGAGGCCTACGACGACATCAGCCGCCTCTGGATCAACGCCCGCCACCTCAGCCGCTACCGCCCCGTCCTGCGCGACCGCGTCACCGAGATGGAACTCGCCTCCGACGACCGCTTGGAAGCCCTCATCAAGGAAGGCATCGAGCGGGGCGAATTCCGCACGGACGACCCCCGGGCGACGGCCATCCAGATCCTCGTGGTCCTCGACGGCCTGGGCTCCCACGCCAACTCCGACCGCACGGACCGCCCGGCGTCGGTGACGCGCATGGCCGTGACGACGGCGGAACGAGAACTGAACCTGAAACCGGGAACGCTGACCCCGAACACCCCCTGACCAGCCCCTTCACCCTTCACCCTCCCCCCTCACACCCTCCGCTCCCTCCTGCCCCTTGGAGCCCCTGTGCGCACCCGCCTTGTCCTGTCCTCCGCCCGACTGCTCGACCCGGGTACCGGTACGTTCCTGCCACAGACGGCACTCGCCGTGTCGCAGGACGGGCGGATCTCGGCGCTCGGCGACGACCGGGAGATCCGCGGGCTCGCGGACGCCGGGACCGAGGTGGTCGACCTGAAGGGCGCCGTGGTCACGGCCGGCCTCGTCGACGGACACCTGCACCCGGTCATCGGGGCCGAACTGACCGACGGCCTCGACCTGTCGCACTGCGCGGACGTGGCCGACGTGCGGGACGCGCTGGCGGCGGCGGTACGGGAACTCGGGCGCGGCGACTGGCTGTTCGGCTGGGGCCTCGACCCGAACGTGTTCGGCGACGCGCCCGTGGGCATCGCCCCGTTCGACGCGGTGCTCGACGGGATCCCGGCCTTCCTGCTGCTCTTCGACGCGCACTCGGCGCTGGCGAGCCGGCGGGCGCTGGAGATCGCCGGGGTGGACGGCCCGCGCACCTTCGACCAGGCCTCGGCCGAGGTCGTCTGCGACGCGGACGGGCGCCCGACGGGCCTGCTCCAGGAGGACGCCGCGTGCGAGCTGGTCGAGCGGGTCGCGCCGCAGCCCACCCGGGAGGAGCGGCGGGACCGGCTGGCGGCGGCGCTGCGGGCGATGGCGGCGGCCGGACTGACCGGCGGGCACGTGATGGACGCGAACGGCGAGAGCCTCGCGCTGCTGGCCGAGCTCGACGCGGCGGGCGAGCTGCCGCTGCGGCTGCGGGTGGCGCCGTGGTGCCAGCCGGGCACGGACGCGGAGGGCGTACGGGAGCTGATCGCCCAGCAGGGCACGGGCGGCGGGCTGTGGCGGGTGGACGGCGTGAAGCTGTTCATGGACGGCACCATCGACAACGGCACGGCGTGGCTGGAACGGCCCGACTGCCACGGGGAGTCCACGCACGCGTTCTGGCCTGATCCGGCCGCGTACACGCACATCATCGGCGAGCTGCACCGGGCCGGGGTGCCGACGGCGACGCACGCGATCGGCGACGCGGCGGTACGGCACGCGCTGGACGCGGTGGAGAAGGCGGCGGCCGCGGGCGGTCCCGCTGTCCGGCACCGGGTGGAGCACATCGAGACGGTGCCGAACGACACGCTGCACCGCTTCGCGGAGCTGGGCGTACTGGCCTCGATGCAGCCCACGCACTGCTGCGACTTCACGCGGGCGGACCACACCGACAACTGGTCGCGGCGGCTGGGCGAGGAGCGCGCGTCGCGCGCCTGGCGCTGCCGTGACCTGTGGGACTCGGGGGCCACGGTGGTCCTGGGCTCGGACTGGCCGATCGCCCCGTTCCCGCCGCTCGGCGTACTGGCCGGCGCCCGCCACCGCCGCCCGAGCCGCGACCTGACCCAGCCGCCGCACGGCCCGGAGCAGGCACTGACGGGCCTGGAGGCGCTGCGCGCGATGACCGTGAACGCGGCCTACGCGTCGCACGAGGAACACGAGGCGGGCCGCCTCGCCCTGGGCCACCGCGCGGACCTCACGGTCCTGGCCGACGACCCGGTGACCACCCCGGCCACAACCCTCCCGGACCTGCCGGTCCTCCTGACGACGGTGGACGGCCGGGTGACGTTCCGCTCGGAACAGACGGGCTGAGTCGAGTCCGCCGGGCGCCCGGGGGGGGCGGGCGCGGTAGCCCTGGCCGCCCGGCAGCCGCCGACGGCCCGCCACGGTCACGTCGTCCGGGACCCCGCCGAAGCCCGCCCGTAAGGACGAGCAAGGCACGCCACCCCGCCCAGACCGGCCCCGACAGCCACCGACCGCCCGCCACAGTCACGTCATCCGGACCCCGCCGAAGCCCGCCCGCAAGGACGGGCACGGCGCAACACCCCGCCCCGGCCGCCCCGGCAGCCGCCGACGCCCCGCCACAGTCACATCATCCGGACCCCGCCGAATCCCGCCCGCAAGGACGGGCACGGCACACCACCCCACCCAGGCCAGCCCCGACAGCCACCGACAGCCCGCGCCCATGGCGCCGCGCAGACCCCCCTGGGCCCGCCCTCAAGGGCGGGCCCAGGGCGACACCCCGCCCAGGCCGGCCCCACCGACCGCCGACACCCACCCATGGCGCCGCCCTAACCGCTGCCGTGCCCGCCCGCGGGCGCGCCGCGACGCCCCGTCCCGGCCGAAGGCCGAACACGCGCGCACCCAGCCACCCTGCAGCCGCCGACGGCCCGCGCCCCCCACGGGGAAGACCCGCACCTCTGCCCTCCCACTCGCACGGGCGGTGCGGGTGGGAACGACAAGCCCGGCCGGAGGTCGGGCGCACCCCCGAACCGCCCTCGCCCCCCTACCCCCCCGGCCGCGCCCGCGTGAGCGACAGCAGGTCCCGGGCCGGGCCCGAGGGGCGGTGGCCGGTGGGCCAGACGGCTCGGAGGTCGCGGCGGAGGAGGACGCCGGCTACGGGGATGGCGACCAGGCGGCGGGAGGCGAGTTCCTCGGTGAGGGCGAGTTCGCTCAGGACTGCGGGGCCCGCGCCCGAGACGGCCGCCGCCTTCACCGCGGTCGTGGAGGCGAGTTCGAGGAGCGGCTGGGCCAGGCCGCCGTGGCCGGCGAGGGCCGCGTCGAGGACCTGGCGGGTGCCGGAGCCGCGTTCGCGCAGGACGAGCGGGGTCACGGCGAGCTCCGCCGGTTCGAGGGGCTTGCGGCGCCGGGCCCACGGGTGGGAGGGCGCGGCGACGACGGTCAGCCGGTCGTGCGCGATGACCGCCCCGTCCAGGCCCTCCGGTATGGCCAGGCCCTCCACGAAGCCCAGGTCCGCCTCCCCCGACAGCAGCCGCTCGGCGACGGCCGCGGAGTTGCCGGCCTGGAGGGACACGGCGGTGTCGGGCCGGTCCGCGCGCAGGGCGATGAGCCAGCCGGGCAGCAGGTACTCGGCGATGGTCATGGACGCGGCGACCCGCAGCCGCGAGTCCCGGCGCCCCCGCAGCGCCTGCACCCCCGCGTCGAACGCCTCCGCCGCCTCGACGATCCGCCGCGCCCAGTCCGTCACGAGCGCCCCCGCGTCGGTGAGCCGCGACCCGCGCGGGGAACGGTCGACGAGGGCGACGCCCAGCTGGCGTTCCATCGAGCGGATGCGGCTGCTGGCGGCGGGCTGGGTGATGCCGACGTCCCGGGCGGCCCGGCCGAGGCTGCCGTGCCGGGCCACCGCGAGGAGCAGTTCGAGCGCGCCGAGGTCGGGAACCCGGTGGGACAGGGGGTGCGGGATGTCGCTCGGCTCGCTGCTCATAAAGCCAGCTTATGGGCTCATAGTCACGATGTCCCTGGTGGGGGGGCGTGCGCGGGGGAGAAAGTCGAGACATGGCAACAATCGCTCCTTCCCGGTCGGTCCCCACCGCCGCCACCCCCGGCACCCGGTGGACCTCGGTCCGTCACCTCGGCCCCAACTGGTACGCCGCGGTCATGGGCACCTCCATCCTCGGCACCGCGGGAGCGACCCTCCCGGTGGACGTCCCAGGACTGCGTACCGTCTGCACCGCCGTGTGGGCGCTGTCCCTCGTGATGCTGGTGACGCTCCTCGGCGCCCGGTCGCTGCACTGGATCCACCACCGCGACCAGGCCCGCACCCACCTCCTGGACCCGGCGGTGGCCCCGTTCTACGGCTGTCTGTCGATGGCGCTGCTCGCGGTCGGCGGCGGTGCGCTGATCGTCGGCAAGGACTGGATGGGGCTGCCGGCGGCCGTCGCCCTCGACAGCGTGCTGTTCGTCGTCGGCACGCTGATCGGCCTGGCGGCCGCGGCGGGGATCCCGTACCTGATGGTGGCCCGCCACCGCATCGAGACCGCGTCGCCCGCCTGGCTGCTGCCCGTCGTCGCCCCCATGGTCTCGGCCGCCGTCGGCCCGCTGCTGGTGCCCCACGTGGCGGCCGGGCAGGCCCAGGAGACCCTGCTGCTCCTCTGCTACGCGATGTTCGGCGTCAGTCTGCTGGCGACCCTGGTGATGCTGCCGCTGGTCTTCGGGCGGCTCGTCACCGGCGGCCCGCTGCCCCTGGCGCTGACCCCCACGCTGTTCCTGGTCCTCGGCCCCCTGGGCCAGTCGACGACCGCCGCGAACAAGTTCGCCGACGCCGCCCAGGGCGTGCTGCCCGCCTCGTACGCGCACGGCTTCACCGCCTTCGCGGTCCTGTACGGCGTCCCCGTGATGGGCTTCGCGCTGCTGTGGCTGGTGTTCGCGAGCGCCCTCGTGGCCCGGGCACGCCGTCAGGGCATGGGGTTCGCGATGACCTTCTGGGCCTTCACCTTCCCCGTCGGCACCTGCGTGACCGGCGCCGAGGGCCTGGCCCAGCACACCGGGCTCGCCCTGTTCCGCTGGCTGGCGGTCGGGCTGTACGCGCTGCTGGTCGCCGCCTGGCTGGTGGCCGCGACCCACACCCTGCGCGGGCTGTTCAGCGGAGCGCTGCTCGCAGCACCCGGGGCGCCTCGGCCAGTGACGGCCCGTACCAGGTGAGATGACGTCCGTCGACGAGCGCGGCGACGGCCCCGGGGAACGCCTCGGGGCCGTCCTCGCGGGTGAAGCGGTACGGCTCGTCCGGCAGCACGACCAGCTCGGGCCCCAGGGCGTTGAGCTCCTCGACCGGGACGCGCGGGTAGCGCTCGGGATGCCCGGCGCAGAGGTTGCGGACGCCGAGCCGGGCGAGGAGGTCGCCGGCGAAGGTGTCGCGGCCGAGCACCATCCAGGGGCGGCGCCAGATCGGTACGACGGCGGTGCGGGGCGGCCCGTCCGGGGTCACGGCGGCCCAGGCGGCCTCGGCCGCGTCCAGCCAGCCGGGCCGGGCGCGTACCCCGCAGGCGGCCAGGACCCGGTCGAGCTCGGCGAGGGCCTGGTCGAGGGTGCGGATCTCGGTGACGAGGACGTCGAGCCCGGCGGCGCGCAGGGCGTCGAGGTCATGGGCCCGGTTCTCCTCCTCGTTGGCGATCACGAGGTCGGGGCGGAGGGCGGCGACGGCGGCCGGGTCCGGGTTCTTGGTGCCGCCGATCCGCACGGCGTCGCCGAGGTCCGCGGGGTGGGTGCACCAGTCGGTGACGCCGACGAGGGTGCCGGGCGGGGCGGAGACGGCGACGGCCTCGGTGAGCGAGGGCACCAGCGACACCACCCGCGGCCCGCTCATGCCTCCGCGGCCTCGATGTGGTCGGCGACGGAGACGAAGACCAGCCGGGTGCCGGGGAGGGTGGCCCGCCAGCGGTGCCGCACCCCGCCGGAGAGGTAGAGGGTGTCGCCGCGTCCCAGGCGGTACGCGCGGCCCTCGGCCTCGATCTCGGCGGCGCCGTCCGCGACGTACAGCAACTCGTCGTTGCGGTGCAGGAATTCACGGCCGGCGTCCTGTTCGCCGGTGAACTCCAGGGCCTGCAGCTGGTGTCGGCCGCGGACCAGCGGCCGGACGCCGGGCGGCATCTCCCACAGCTCCTCGTCGGCGCGGACGACGTCCACGGTGCGGGCGGCCTCGGCGGCGGCGAGGAGCTCGGCCGCGGTGGTCTCCAGGGCCACGGCGACCAGCTGGAGCGAGCGGTCGCTGGGGCGGGCCCGCTCGTTCTCGACCTGGCTGAGGAAGGGTACGGACAGGCCGCTGCGCTGCGCGACGACGGCCAGCGTGAGCTGGAGCGCCCTGCGGCGCCTTTTGACGGCCGCGCCCACGCGCAGCGACTCCTTGTCGTCCATGTCGGCCCCCTCCCTCGTGTCTCGTGCCTTACGCGTACTGGTCGGTTAACTGAACCTTACGCAGCTTTGGGCCGGGGTTTCGCGTCGTGGCGAAAAGGGGTGGTCGCCGAACACGCTCGGCGACCACCCCTTTTCGGACAGGAGTCGTTCCGGTGGGCTACTGCGGCGCGAGCCGCTTCGCTACGCCCGGGTTCCGGTCGAGCCAGGTGCGCACGGCCTCCTGCTCCTTGCCCTTGCCGGTCTCCTGGATGACGGCCTCCAGACCGGTGAGCTCCTTCTCGCTCAGCTCGAAGTTCTTCAGCCAGCCGGCGACCTCGGGGTTCTCGGCGCCGAAGCCCTTGCGGGCGAGGGTGTGGACGCCGTCGCCCTTGCCCCAGGCACCCCGCGGGTCGTCGAGCTTCTTGAGGTCGTAGGTGGAGTAGGCCCAGTGCGGCGACCAGAGGGTGACCGCGATCGGCTCCTTCTTGGCGTACGCGCGCTTGAGTTCGGCCAGCATGCCGGCGGTCGAGCCGTCGACGACCTTGTACTCGCCCTCCAGGCCGTACTCCTTGAGCACCTTGTCGTTGAGGATGCCCATCATTCCGGCGCTCGGCTCGATGCCGACGATCCGGCCCTTGAACTGCCCGCCCTTGCCCTTGAGATCGGCGAGGGAGTTCACGTCCTTCATGTACGAGGGGACGGTGAGCTCCAGCGAGGTGGGGCCGTACCAGGAGCCGAGGTCCTCCAGCTTGTCGTGGTACTTCGCCCAGTACTGGGAGTGGGTCACGGGCAGCCAGGCGTCGGTCTGGAAGTCGATCTGGCCGCCGGCGAGGCCGGTATAGAGAGCGCCGGCCTCCAGCTGCTTGGTGTCGACCTCGTAGCCGCGCCGCTCCAGGAGCTCCTTCCAGAGGAAGGTGGAGGCGATGCCCTCGTCCCACGGGATGTAGCCGAGGCTGATCTTCTTGCCGTGGCCGGTGTTCGCGCCGGACGCGGCGGTGGAGGAGGCGCCGCCGGAGCCGAGGAAGCCCATGCCGCCGGCGACGAGCGCGAGGACGACGACGCCGACGAGGGCGGTGACGGGCTGCGGGCGGTGGTCCCACAGGCGCGCGCCGGCACGGGCGGCGCTCGCGGCGCGGGCCTTGGCGAGGGCGCGGCGGCCGAGCGGGGAGACCTGGCGGCCGAGCGCTCCGGTCATCCGGTCGAGGTACATGGCCAGGATGACGATGGAGATGCCGGCCTCGAAGCCGAGACCGATGTCGACGTTGCCGATGGCCCGGTAGACGGCGCCGCCGAGCCCGCCGCCGCCGACCATGCCGGCGATGACGACCATGGAGAGGCCGAGCATGATCACCTGGTTGACGCCGGCCATGATCGTGGGCAGCGCGAGCGGCAGCTGGACCCGCAGCAGGGTGTTGCGCGGGGTGGTGCCGAATGCCTCGGCGGCCTCGACGAGCTCGCCGTCGACCTGGCGGATGCCGAGCTCGGTCATCCGGACGCCGGGCGGCAGCGCGAAGACGATGGTGGCGATGATGCCGGGGACGACGCCGACGCCGAAGAAGATGATGCCGGGGATGAGGTAGACCATCGCCGGCATGGTCTGCATGAAGTCCAGGACCGGGCGCAGCACGGCGCTCACCGTCTTGGAGCGGGCCGCCCAGATGCCGAGCGGCACGGCGATCACGAGGGTGACGAGGGTGGCGACCAGCACCAGCGAGAGGGTCGACATGGCGTCGTCCCACAGCTCGATGGAGTCGACGAGGGCGAAGCCCGCGAAGGCGAGGACGCCCGCGGTCAGCCCGCGCAGCCACCAGGCGACGATCGCGAGGATGCCCGCGAAGAGCAGCGGCTGAGGTGCGGAGAGGACGGTGTCGATGCCGTCGTAGAGGCCGGTGACGACGGTGGTGACGGCGTCGAAGAGCCAGGACAGCTGGGCCTGGAGCCAGTCGACGGTGCTGTCGACCCACTCGCCGAGGGGGAGCCTAGGCACGGGCGGTCACCTCCTGGCCGGCGAGGCTGCCCATGGCGGCGAGGAGACGTTCCTGCGGTACGACTCCGAGGGCGCGGCCGTCGGCGTCCTCGACGACCACGGGGTGCGGGGCCAGCGCGGAGACGGCGCACAGGTCGGCGAGGAGCGTGTCGGGCGTCACGGCGCGGCAGGAGCAGTCGGCCGGGCAGTCGCCGGGGGCGACGACGCCGTCGGTCATGACGGCGGAGGCGGTGAGCACCCGGGTGCGGTCGACGTCCTGGATGAAGGAGGCGACGTAGTCGTCGGAGGGGCGGACCAGGATGTCCTCGGCGGTGCCGAGCTGGACGATCCGGCCGTCGCGCATGACGGCGATGCGGTCGCCGAGGCGCATGGCCTCGTTGAGGTCGTGGGTGATGAAGACGATGGTCTTCTTCAGCTTCTGCTGGAGCACGAGGAGCTGGTCCTGCATGTCGCGGCGGATCAGCGGGTCGAGCGCGCTGAACGACTCGTCCATGAGCAGCAGGTCGGCGTCGGTCGCGAGGGCGCGGGCCAGGCCGACGCGCTGTTGCATGCCGCCGGAGAGCTCGTCGGGCCAGGAGGTCTCCCAGCCGCCGAGCCCGCACAGTTCGAGGGCCTCGGCGGCGCGCTTCTCGCGCTCGGCGCGCGGGACGCCCTGGACCTCCAGGCCGTAGGCGGCGTTCTCGAGGACGCTGCGGTGCGGGAAGAGAGCGAAGTGCTGGAAGACCATGCTGATCTTCCGGGAGCGGACGGTGCGCAGCTCCCGGGGGGACAGCGCGGTCAGGTCGGCGCCGTCGTACAGGACGCGGCCCGCGGTTGGTTCGAGCAGGCCGTTGAGCATGCGGAGGAGGGTGGACTTGCCCGACCCCGACAGACCCATGACAACGAAGATCTGGCCCGGTTCCACGGTGAAGGAGGCGTCGACGACGGCCGCCGTGGTCCCCTCGGCGCGCAGGGCCTCGCGGTCGGCTGCGCCCTCCGCGGCGGCCAGCTTGCGGACGGCTTCATCGGGTCGTCTGCCGAACACCTTGTACAGGTGGTCGGCCTGGAGCCTGGACACATACACCTCACGGGTAGGAACGAAAAACGGCCCGCCACCCCCGTAGCAGCCGGGCCGTGGAGCGGGGCGGGTTCTGTCCGCTCGGCCCGTCGCGTGCGGGATCCGTCGCCGTGAGGCGTCGCATCCCGCACCGGGTCCGCTCCGGGCTCGCGCCTGCCCCCGCCCTCGGGGGGCAAACGCGAAGGTGACGGGGGTCACGCGGGGGTGCGGGAACCGGGCGGCGGGTGCCCGGGGCGCGGGGAGGTCCGGGTGCGGTGGGGGCGGTGCCGGGGCGATGTCGGTGGGGTGCGGCATGATCGGGGTGTGACGCGACGCCTGATGCTCCTCGACACCGCCAGCCTCTACTTCCGCGCGTACTTCGGCGTGCCGGACTCGGTCCGCGCGCCCGACGGGACGCCGGTCAACGCCGTCCGGGGGCTGCTCGACTTCATCACCCGGCTCGTCCAGGACCACCACCCGGACGACCTGGTGGCCTGCTGGGACGAGGACTGGCGGCCGCAGTGGCGGGTGGACCTCATCCCCTCGTACAAGGCGCACCGGGTGGCCGAGGTGACGGAGTCGGGGCCGGACGAGGAGGAGATCCCGGACACCCTGTCGCCGCAGGTGCCGGTGATCGAGGAGGTGCTGGCGGCGCTGGGCATCGCCCGGGTCGGCGCCGCGGGCTTCGAGGCCGACGACGTGATCGGCACGCTGACCGCGCGGGCCGAGGGCCCGGTGGACATCGTCACGGGCGACCGGGACCTGTTCCAGCTGGTCGACGACGGGCGCGGGGTGCGGGTGCTGTATCCGCGCAAGGGCGTCGGCGACTGCGACCTGGTGGACGACGAGCTGATCCTGACGAGGTACGGGGTGCGGCCCGGCCAGTACGCGGACTTCGCGGCGCTGCGCGGGGACGCGAGCGACGGGCTGCCCGGCGTGAAGGGCATCGGGGAGAAGACGGCGGCGCAGCTGATCACGGAGTACGGCGACCTGGCGGGCGTCCGGGCGGCGGCGGCCGACCGGACCTCGAAGCTGACCCCGGCGAAGCGGCGCGGCATCGTGGAGGCGGCGGAGTACCTGGACGTGGCGCCGACGGTGGTCCGGGTGGCCCGGGACGTCCCGCTGCCGGAGTTCTCCGCCGCGCTGCCGTCCGCGCCCCGGGACCCGGCGGCGCTGGCCGCGCTGGTGGAGCGGTGGGGGCTGGGCGGGGCGGTGGGTCGCCTGCTGCCGGTCCTCGGGGCGGGGCACTGAGGAGAGCCCCTGGAGCCGCCCGAGCCGGGGTGCTAACTTAGGCAAACCTAAGTTTTTTGATCGGAACGGGGAGACCGTCGTGGCAGATCAGCCCGCACGCAAGGCACCGAAGGCCCACGAGGCCCAGGTGGTGCGCACCGAGCGGATCACCCCGCACATGGTGCGTCTGGTTCTGGGCGGCCCGGGGCTCGACGCGTTCGAGCTCGGCGCGTACACGGACCACTATGTGAAGCTGCTCTTCGCGCCGGAGGGCGTGAGCTATCCGGAGCCGTTCGACATGGAGCGGATCCGCGCGGAGTTCCCGCGCGAGCAGTGGCCGACGACGCGGACGTACACGGTGCGGGCCTGGGACCCGGTGCACCGGGAGCTCGCCGTCGACTTCGTGGTCCACGGCGACGAGGGCCTGGCGGGCCCGTGGGCGGCGCGGGCGCGGGTCGGCGACACGGTGCGGATGCTCGGCCCCGGCGGCGGCTACGCCCCGGACGAGGCGGCGGACTGGCACCTGCTCGTCGGCGACGAGAGCGCCCTGCCGGCCGTGGCGGTGGCCCTGGAGCGGCTGCCCGAGGGCTCCGTGGTGCACGCCTTCCTGGAGGTCTCGGACGCCTCGGAGGAGCAGAAGTTCGCGACCGCGGCGGGCGTCGAGGTCACCTGGCTGCACCGCGGCGAGCGCCCCGCGGGCGAGGCGCTGCTGGCGGCCGTCCGCGGCCTCGACTTCCCGGCCGGCGACGTCCACGCCTTCGTGCACGGCGAAGCGGGCTTCGTGAAGGACCTGCGCCGCCACCTGCGCATGGACCGCGCGGTGCCGCGCGAGCGCCTGTCGATCTCGGGCTACTGGCGCCTGGGCAAGACGGACGAGGCCTGGCGCGCGATCAAGCGCGACTGGAACGACCAGGTGGAGCGCGAGCAGGAGAACTGACGCACACCGGACGACGACGCCGAAGGGGCGGGAGCCGAGGGCTCCCGCCCCTTCGGCGTACCGTGACGCCCCGGCCCCCGGACTCCCCCGCTCACGTACCGGAGCCGAAGAGGCGTCCCGAGGCGTCCACTTGGGCCATCCGGCGCAGGGCGGCGAACATGGCCTCTCCCAGCACCGTGCCGATGACCACGCTCTCGACGATCTCCTCGCGGACCACGTTGCGCGCGACGTAGTCGACGTCGACGCGGGCCACCTGCTCCGCCGCGTCGGCGTAGGCGTCGAGGACCTCGGCGAAGGCGCCGTGCCCGACGCTCTCCAGGGCGGCGAGGGCGACGGCGAGTGCCTCGGCGGCGGGGCCCTGGGCGTGGGCGTGCCAGCCCCGGCGGGCGATCAGCTCCGCGACCGCCTCGCGGGCGGCGTCCAGGTCGTCGTCCTCCTCGCCCTCGTAGCGCGGCACCAGCCGCTCCGCGGCCGCGCCGAGCACCTGGTGCACCGGCAGCTCGGGATCGTCTATCGCCCCGATGACCTCCCGGATGCCCGCGACCGACATCCCCCCGACGTCCAGCAGTGCGCGGATCAGGCGGAGGCGCTGGACGTGCGTCTCCTCGTACGAGGCCTGGTTCGGGCTCGTGAGCCGCCCGGCGGGCAGCAGCCCTTCCCGCACGTAGTACTTGATGGTCGGCACGGACACACCCGCCCTGCGACTCAACTCTCCAATGCGCACCGCGCGTTCACCTTCCAGATCGCACTCCGGCCTTGCCACCGGTCCCCCCATCATAGATAGTGGCGCTATCGGATAGCGGAAAGCGCCACTATCCATTCTGTCCAACGGGGGATTCCACATGCCATCCACACCGACACCCACACCGATACCGACCTCGCCCGCGAACTCGGCACCACAACTACGCACCCTCCACCGCCCCCTGGTCTGGTTCACCGCCTCGATGGGCGTCCTGGCCCTCGTGTGCGTCGGCGGGCTCCTGTTCGACGACCGGGTTCTCGTCGGCGCCCCGATTTGGGCCAAGCCGTTCAAGTTCTCGGTCTCGTTCGTCGCGTACGGGCTGACGCTCGCCTGGATGCTCTCCCTGCTGCCGGGCACCCGCGCCCGCCGGGTCGGCTGGTGGTCGGGGACCGTCCTCACCGTCGCGAGCCTCGCGGAGATGGTCCTCATCACGACGCAGGTCGTCCGGGGGCAGCAGAGCCACTTCAACCGGGCGACGCCCTTCGACGCCGCCCTCTTCCAGGCGATGGGCATGACGGTCGTCGTGCTCTGGCTGGCCGCGCTCGTCATCGCCGTCCTGCTGCTGCGCGCCAGGATCCTGGACCGGGCCACGGCCTGGGCGGTGCGGATCTCCTCGTTCGTCGCGATCGCCGGCGCGGCCGTCGGCTTCGTGATGGTCCAGCCGACCTCCGAGCAGCTCGCCCAGAAGGACCCGGCGACGGTGGGGGCACACAGCGTCGGCGTCCCGGACGGCGGTCCCGGCATGCCGCTCACCGGCTGGTCCACCACCGGCGGGGACCTGCGCATAGCGCACTTCTTCGGCATGCACGCGCTGCAACTGATCCCGCTGGTCCTGCTGGTGCTGTCCGCGCTCGCCCCGCGCTTCGCCCGGCTCGCCGACGACCGGCTCCGGCTGCGGGTCGTCCTGGTGGCCTCGGCCGCGTACACGGCGACCTTCGCCCTGCTGGCCTGGCAGGCGCTCCGCGGCCGGCCGCTCCTCTCCCCCGACGGCCCGACCCTCGCCGCGGCCGGTGCCATAGCGGCCTTCGCCCTGGCGGGCACCGCGCTGGCCCTCCGCGCCCCGTCACCGTCCGCCCCGCGCCAGGAGCTCGCGGCATGACCGGCTTCCTCTTCGAGCTGACCTTCGTCCTCGCGGCACCGGTCTGGCTGCTCATGATCCTCGCGCCGGGCCGCCGGCTCACCGAGCGGGTGGCGGCCTCACCCCTGACCGTGCTGCCGGTCCTCGCGCTCTACCTGGTCCTCGTCGCCCCCGTACTGCCCGCGCTCTGGTCCGCGGTCAGCTCGCCCGACCTCGACGTCTTCCGCGCCCTGACGGCGTCACCGAACGGCGCCGCCGCCGTGTGGGCCCAGATCATCGCCTGGGACCTCCTGCTCGGCCAGTGGATCTACCGCGAGGGCCGCCGCCTGGCCCTCTCCCCCTTCCTGATGAGCCCCCTCCTCGTCCTCACGATCCTGCTCTCCCCGATCGCCCTGCTCCTGTTCCTGCCGATCCGGGCCACCGCACAGCGCGAACACCCCCGGGAACAACGGGCCTGACACCCCATGGAGCCCGCCGACCGATCACCGCGCCCGCACCGTCCCCAGCACCTCCCGGTCCGGCTGGAGGGTCAGGCCCGGGACGGGGTGGATCTCGCCGGGGTCGAGGTCGACGCGGAAGCGGCGGGCCAGGACGGCGAGGACGAGGACGGCCTCGACCATCGCGAAGCGGGTGCCGAGGCAGACGCGGGGGCCGCCGCCGAAGGGGTACCAGGCGTACTCGGGTATCTCCTCCGCCGGCTCGCCCTCCGCCGGGTCCAGCCAGCGCTCGGGGCGGAACTCCAGCGGGTCCCCGTACCAGCGGGCGTCGCGGTGGGTGGCCCACTGGCTGCTCCACACGCGGGTGCCGGCGGGGACCGGGGCGCCGCCCAGCACGGCGCCCTCCTTGGCGATGCCGGTGAGCAGCCAGATGGTGGGGAACAGGCGCAGGGTCTCCTTCACCACCGCCTGGGCGTAGGCGAGTTCGGCGTAGTCGTCGAAGCCGGGGTCCCGGTCGCCGAGGACCCGGTCGAGCTCGGCGGCGAGGGCCTCGGAGACACGGGGGTTGCGGGAGAGGAGGTACCAGGCCCAGACGAGGGTGGAGCTGGTGGTCTCGTGGCCGCCGATGTAGAGCGTGACGGTCTCGTCGCGGATCTCCCGGTCGGAGAGGTGGGCGCCGGTCTCGTCCCGGGCGGCGAGCAGGCGGCTGAGGAGGTCGGGCCGCTCGGTGTCGCCGTCGCGGTGGCGGGCGACGACCCGGGAGACCTCGGCGTCGATGACGGCGGTGGCCCGCTTGATCCTGGCCCGGCCGGGTGTCGGCATCCAGTCGGGCAGGAGGGCGCCGATGCCGCTGAACTCGGCGCCGATCTCCTGCTGGGCGATGTCCATGGCGCGGCCGATGGCCTCGGCGTCGGCCGCCGTGTCGACGCCGAAGATGGTCCGGACGGCGATGAGCTGGGTGAGGGCCGCCATCTCCTTCTTGACGTCCACGCGCTGGCCGTCGCTCCACCGTCCGGCGAGGTCGACGGCGCACTCGGCCATGGTGGCGGCGTAGGACTTGACCTGCCGGGGCCGTACGGAGGGCTGCACGAGCGAGCGCTTGCGCCGCCAGTCGGCGCCCTTGGCGACCACGACCCCGTCGCCGAGCAGGGTGCGGAAGGCGATGCCGAGGTCGGGCTGGTCGAAGGTCCGCTCGACCTCGGTGAGGAGCTCCCCGATGGTCTCGGGGTGGGCGATGAACAGGGCGGGCGTGTTCCCGAAGCGCCAGCGGACGAAGTCCCCGCGTTCACGCAGCCGTTCGAAGAAGGCGAGCGGGTCCTTGCCGAACTCCGGCAGGTTCCCGAGCAGGGGGACGCCGCGCGGCCCCGGCACTGTCTTCCGCCCGTCCGCCGTCGTGGTGGCGACGGCGGACGAACCGGCTTGCGTGGTCACGTGCGTTTCCTTCCGCAGGAGTTGCGTGGCGCTGTGCCCCAAGTACTCGTTCTTCTGTACGAGTTCATGGAAGCGGAAGGAAGCACCCTTCGCCACCCCTGTGGATAACCCTTGTCAGGCTCAGCTCACGGAGCTGTAGGCCACGACCCCCCTCAGCAGCGACTCGACCGCCTTGCGGGCATTCTTCGCGACCGTGCTGTTCTCCCGCGGCGCGGCCGCCGCGATCTGCCCCAGGACGTCGATGACCTGCTTGCACCAGCGGACGAAGTCGCCCGCCGGCATCTCGGCCTCGCGCAGCACCTCGTCCAGGCCCTTGTCGGAGGCCCACTGGTAGGCCGCCCAGGCGAAGCCCAGGTCGGGCTCGCGCTGGCCGACGCCTTCGGCCTGGTGCAGCTTGAACTCCTCCTCCAGCGAGTCGAGCCGCCCCCAGATCCGCACCATCTCGCCGAGCGCCGCCTTGGCCTTGCCGGCCGGCAGCTTCGGCGCGACGGCGTCGTCGGCCTGCCGCGCCTCGAAGACGAGCGCGGAGACGCACGCGGCGAGTTCGGCCGGGCTGAGCCCCTCCCACACGCCCTCGCGCAGGCACTCGCTGGCGAGCAGGTCGAGCTCGCCGTACAGCCGGGCGAGCCGCTTCCCGTTCTGGGTGACGTCGTCGTCGCGGAGGTAGTCGAGCTCGGTGAGGAGCGCGACGATCCGGTCGAAGGTGCGGGCGATCGTGTTGGTGCGGCCCTCGATGCGCCGCTCCAGCTGCTGGGTGTCGCGCTGCAGCCGGTGGAAGCGCTCGGCCCAGCGGGCGTGGTCCTCGCGCTCGTCGCAGCCGTGGCACGGGTGCGCCCGGATCTCGGTGCGCAGCCGGGCGATCTCGCGGTCGTCCGCGGCGGCGGCGCGCTTCTTGTGCTGCCGCTCGGGGTTGAGGTGCCCGGTCTTGGTGCGCAGCGCCGAGGCGAGGTCGCGGCGGGACTGCGGGGAGCGCGGGTTGAAGGAGCGCGGGATCCGCATCCGGTCCAGCGCCTCGACCGGCACCGGGAAGTCGATCGACGCGAGCCGCTTGACCTGCCGCTCGGCGGTGAGCACCAGCGGGCGCGGCCCGTCGTGGTGCTCGAAGCCGCGGTGCCCGTTGGTCCGCCCGGCCGGCAGACCGGGGTCGAGGACGAGGGCGAGTCCGGCGAACTTGCCGGTCGGCACGTGGATCACGTCGCCGGGCTTCAGCCGCTCCAGGGAGGCGGCGGCCTCCGCGCGGCGCTGGTGGGCGCCTTGCCGGGCCAGGTCCGTCTCGCGGTCCTTGAGGTCGCGGCGCAGCCGCGCGTACTCCTCGAAGTCGCCGAGGTGGCAGGTCATGCCCTCGCGGTAGCCCTCCAGGCCCTCCTCGTTCTTCTGGACCTGCTTGGAGATCCCGACGACCGAGCGGTCGGCCTGGAACTGGGCGAAGGAGGTCTCCAGGAGCTCGCGGGAGCGGTGCCGGCCGAACTGGTCGACCAGGTTGACCGCCATGTTGTACGAGGGCTTGAAGCTGGAGCGCAGCGGATACGTGCGGGTGCCGGCGAGTCCGGCCAGGTGGCCCGGGTCGAGGCCGCGCTGCCACAGGACGACGGCGTGCCCCTCGACGTCGATGCCCCGGCGGCCGGCGCGGCCGGTGAGCTGGGTGTACTCGCCGGGGGTGATGTCGGCGTGCTGCTCGCCGTTCCACTTGACGAGCTTCTCCAGGACCACGGAGCGGGCCGGCATGTTGATGCCGAGCGCCAGGGTCTCGGTGGCGAAGACGGCCTTGACGAGGCCACGGACGAAGAGCTCCTCGACGACCTCCTTGAAGGTCGGGAGCATGCCGGCGTGGTGGGCGGCGATGCCGCGCTCCAGCGCTTCCAGCCACTCGTAGTAGCCGAGGACGTGGAGGTCCTCGCTCGGGATGGCGGCGGTGCGCTCCTCGACGATCTCGCGGACGCGGCGGCGCCCGTCCTCGTCGTTGAGCCGCAGGCCGGCGTAGAGGCACTGCTGGACGGCGGCCTCGCAGCCGGCCCGGCTGAAGATGAAGGTGATGGCGGGCAGCAGGCCCTCGGCGTCGAGCCGCTCGATGACCTCGGGCCGGCCGGGGGTCCAGATCCGGGAGCGCTGGCGCCGCTCGCGCTCGCGGTCGGCCTCGCGGACCATCTTGCCGCGGCGCCGGTCGCGCGGGTTGTACGTGCGCGAGTTCTCGGTGCGGGCGAGGCGCAGCAGGTCGGGGTTGACCTCGCGGCGGGAGGCGCCGCGGCCGCCGTGGTCGGTCTCCTCCTCGAAGAGGTCGTACATCCGCCGGCCGGCCAGGACGTGCTGCCACAGCGGCACGGGGCGGCTCTCGGAGACGATCACCTCGGTGTCGCCGCGGACGGTGTCGAGCCAGTCGCCGAACTCCTCGGCGTTGGAGACCGTCGCGGAGAGCGACACCAGCGTCACGGACTCGGGGAGGTGGATGATCACTTCCTCCCAGACGGCGCCGCGGAAGCGGTCGGAGAGGTAGTGCACCTCGTCCATGACCACGTAGCCGAGGCCGGAGAGCGCCTGGGACCCCGCGTACAGCATGTTGCGGAGGACCTCGGTGGTCATGACGACGATCGGGGCGTCGCCGTTGACACTGTTGTCGCCGGTGAGCAGGCCGACCTTGTCGTTGCCGTACCTCTTGACGAGGTCGGCGTACTTCTGGTTGGAGAGCGCCTTGATGGGCGTCGTGTAGAAGCACTTGCGCCCCTGGAGGAGCGCGAGGTGGACGGCGAACTCGCCGACGATGGTCTTGCCCGAGCCCGTGGGAGCGGCGACGAGCACGCCCTTGCCCGCTTCGAGGGCCTTGCACGCCTCGATCTGGAAGGGGTCCAGACCGAACTCGTACATCTCCCGGAAGGGGGCCAGCGCGGTGGCCTGCTCGACGTTGCGGGCGCGGGCGGCCGCGTACGCTTCGGCTGGTGTGAGGTCCTCTGTCATCTTGTCGTCGAGCCTACCCGCCACCTCCGACAGTGACGCGATCTTTATCGACCGGCTTGGGACCGGGGGGCTTCGGATCGAAGGCCGTCCGGCCCCGGCGCCAGCACCTTGAGCGCGCCGGGCACGCACCGCGCGGTCAGCGGCAGCGGGCCGAGGGGCTCCCCGTCGGCGTATCCGGTGGTGTCCGGCGCGTCCAGGGAGACGGAGCGGACCCGGTGGACGGTGACCTTGGGGTGGTCGAGGTGGGTGCCCTTGTAGACCCGCGGGAAGACCTTGATCAGCTCGGCCCGGCCGCAGTCCCCGACGACGGTGACGTCGAGCAGCCCGTCGTCCATGACGGCGTCGGCGCAGATCCGCATCCCGCCCCCGTAGGAGGTGCCGTTGCCGACGGCGACCAGGGTGGCCTCGGTCTCCAGCACGGCGCCGTCGTCGAGGACGAGCCGGTACGGGACGGGCCGGAAGGTGGCGAGTTCGGCGAGGATCGCGAGGTCGTACGTGAAGCGCCCGGCGGGCAGTCGCATCCGGTTGCCGCGGTCGTTGACGCGGGAGTCGAAGCCGGAGGCGAGGACGGTGCCGAACCAGCGGCCCCCGCCCTGCGCGCGGGTGCCGGGCGCCCCGCCGTCGACCCGGCCGAGGTCGAGCGGGCGCCCTCCGGTGGCGGTGAGCGCCTCGGCGGCGACCCGGCCGGCCGCGGCGGGGTCGCGCAGGGGCAGTCCGAGGCTGCGGGCGAAGTCGTTGCCGGTGCCCTCCGCGACGACGCCGAGCGGGGTGCCGGTGCCGGCGACGGCCTGGAGGGCGAGGGAGACCATGCCGTCGCCGCCGACGGCGACCAGGGCCCCGGTGCCGCCCTCGACGGCCTCGCGGGCGCGCCGCAGGGCGTCGTCGGGGTCGTGTCCGACGACGGTGCGGACGGAGAAGCCGGCGTCCCGGAACGCGCGAGCGGCCGGCCGCGCGGCGTGCGCGCCCCGGCCGCGTCCCGCGGTGGGATTGACGAAGAGCGTGATCTCGCTGGTCATGGCGGGTCCCCCCGGACGAAGTCTGGGGGGGACCCTACAAGCTCAGGTGATGTCGTCGTAACCGTTCAGCCGCTGTGCCGTCGCCCCGTCCGACTCGCCGGTGGCCTGCTCGGGCAGGGCCCGGGCGGCGCTGACGGTCTCGGGACCGCGGACCGGCTCGGGGGTGAGGTCGAGCTCGGAGGCCTCGTCGTCGTCGAGCTCGGCGTCGGGGTTGTTGCGCGCCCGCCGCTTGTCGTTGAGGAGCGAGAAGCCGACCGCCGCCAGGTACAGGATGGTGATCGGTCCGGCCAGGGCGAGCATGCCCACGGGGTCGGTGGTCGGGGTGATGACGGCGCCGAAGACGAAGACGCCCATGATCACGCCGCGCCACCAGCCGGCCATCCGACGCCCGCTGAGGACGCCGGTGAGGTTGAGCATCACCAGGATCAGCGGGAGCTCGAAGGCGAGGCCGAAGACGAGCACCATGCGCAGGGTGAAGTCGAGGACGTCGTTCAGCCCGAGGATGTTGGCGGAGCCTTCCGGCGTGAGGCTGATGAGCACCTTCACGCTGACGGGAAGGATCAGGTACGCGAGGTAGGCGCCGGCCGCGAAGAGCGGGACCGCGGCCCCCACGAAGGCGTACGTGTACTTCTTCTCGTTCTTGTGCAGTCCGGGCGCGATGAAGGCCCAGAGCTGGTAGAGCCAGACGGGGCTGGCGACGACGAGGCCCGCCGTGAGGGAGAGCTGGATCGTCGTGCTGAACGGCGCCATCAACGTGTTGAAGGAGACGATCGCGCAGTTGCCGCCACTACTGGTGACGCCTGCGGCGCACGTGGGCACCGACTTCGTCAGGAACTGCATCAGCTCCTCGCTGTACACGAGGGCCACGACGGTGACCGCCGCGATGGCCAGAAGGCCCTTCGCCAGGCGGTTGCGAAGTTCACGCAGGTGCTCCACGAGGGGCATCCGGCCCTCGGGATCCTTGTCCTGCTTGCGGGCAGACTTGAGCAACCCACGTCCTCATCTCGTGCGGCAGCCGTCGCCCTAGTGCGACGGCCGCGGCGGACCGGGTCAGCGCTTGGTGGTGTCCGTGGGCTCGGTGACGGGACGCGAGCTGGTCACGTCGCCGGGCGCGGCCTGGATGGTGCGGGGCGCGGGCTGCGGGTCCTGGGCGCCGGCCGTGGGCGGGTCGGCGGGCGCGCTCTGCTGGTCCTCGGACTTCATGGCCTTGGCCTCGCTCTTGAGGATGCGGGCCGACTTGCCCAGCGAACGGGCCATGTCCGGCAGCTTCTTGGCGCCGAACAGCAGGATGATCACGACGAGGATGAGAATGATCTCGGTGGGGCCGAGCCTACCCATAGCTGTTTACCTTCTTCACCGAGGCGACATTGGAGTGCGTGCCCGGCGGGTCGGACATGCGTCCGGCCACCGCGCTGCAAGCGATCGTAACCCGCAGGAGTAAACGGGCGGCAATGCCTGTGCATACTCGCGATTTCCTCCCGCGGACCCGGCCCGGGGAAGCTCTTCGCAGCGTACGGCAAGGATTCAGCGCAGCGTCTCGCCGGTCTTCGCCAGATCGACGGCGGCCCGTTCGAGGTCCTCGGCGGCCTGGTTGATGCGCTGCGTGGTGTGGGCCACCTGACGGCCGAGGCGCTGGGCCTCCAGGAAGACCTTGATCCCGAGGACACCGAGGACGGCGATGCCGAGGAAGCCGAGGGCGATGGCGAGCATGGGCCAGAACATGTGCCGAGCCTAGACGCCCCGCCGCCGGGGGACGTCAGCCGGTGGTGTGCAGCCGGAGGGTGTTCACGCCGCCGCCGGTGAGGAGTTCGATGATCCGCTCACCGGCCGGCTTGCGGACGGAGCTGCCGCACTCGGGGCAGGTGAAGGAGTAGAAGGTGGTGCGGCGGCTCCCGCCGATGGCGAGCCGCAGGGCGCCCGCGGAGAGTTCGAAGCGGGAACGGCACTCGGGGCAGGCCGCCTTGAAGTGGACCGGGGCGACCGACGCCGCAAGACTGGACATCACAGGCATCGTAGACATCGCGGACATTTCCTCGACTCTCCCCACTGCAGTACGTGCGTGCCTCTCACTGGGAACAGCGTCCGGTCCCCCCGGAACGTCACGTCCCCCCCTGCTCTCAGCCCTCGTACGCGGCCAGTGCGGCGGTCGCCGCCTCCCGTGCGCTGTCCGCGAGCTCCTGCGGGGCGACGATCCGCCCGTCGCTGCCGAGGCGCAGCGCCAGCCGGCGCAGCGAGGCCGGGGCCGGGGTCCGCAGCGTGATCCGCAGACCGCCGTCGGGCAGCTCGTCGGCCCGGTCGTGCGGGTAGTACTCGGCGACCCAGCGCCCGCCGGGCCCCACCTCGACCACGACCTCGGGGTCCTCGGCGGACGGCTGTACGAGCCCCTCCGACAGGTCCCGCAGTTCGAGCTCCGGGGGCGCCGCGTGCTCGTCCAGGATCCGGATCTCGGCGACCCGGTCGAGCCGGAAGGTGCGGCGCGCCTCGGAGAGGCGGCACCACGCCTCCATGTACGTGTGGCCGACGGCGAAGAGCCGGATCGGGTCCACCTCGCGCTCGGTGAGCTCGTCGCGGGCCGGCGAGTAGTAGCGCACCCACAGGCGCCGGCGCTCGGAGATCGCCCGGTCCACCTCGGCGAAGACCCCGCCCTCGGACTCGAAGGTCACCGAGAGCCGGGAGCTGGCCCCGGCCACCTCGCCGGCCGCCGCCTCCAGCTTGGCCGTGGCGCGCAGCAGCGCCTCGCGGTCGCCCTCGCGCAGGCCGGGCAGGGTGGCCACGGCCCGCGCGGCGACCAGCAGCGCGGTCGCCTCGTCGGCCGCGAGCCGCAGCGGCGCGGCGACGTCGTCCGGGTTGTGCCACCAGATCCGGTCGCCGTCGGTGTCGATGTCCAGCAGGTCGCCGCCGCGGAAGCTGGTCCCGCACATCGGCAGCACGTCGAGGTCCGAGATCAGCTCGTCCTCGGTGATCCCGAAGGCGCGGGCCACGTCGGCGACGTGCGCGCCGGGCCGCTCGCGGAGATAGGTGACGAGGGAGAGCATCCGCCTCGTCTGGTCGATCGCGTTCGCCGCCATGGTTCCTTCCCCCTCAGCCCTTGGCCACGGCGCGCAGCCGCTCGACCACGTCGGCCCGCAGATCGGCGGGCTCCAGCACGACCACGTCGGGGCCGAACTCCACGAGCCAGGCGTCGAGGCCGTGCCCGTACGGGATCTCCAGCTCGTCCCAGCCGTCCGGCCCCTCCTGCACGGACTGTGCGCGGGACCGCAGCGGGTAGCCCGCGCCGGCCCGCAGCCGGATCCGGGCCGAACGGGTGGCGGTCTCCCCCGCCCAGCTCTCGACGGTCTCCCGGACGGTGACGACGTCGGGCACCGGCGCGGTGAAGGCGCCGGCCCGGGAACGGACCTTGCCGGTGATGCGGGAGAGGCGGAAGACCCGCTCGGCACCGCGGTCGCGGTCCCAGCCGGCCAGGTACCAGTGGCCGCGCCAGCACTCCAGGGTCCACGGCTCGACATGCCGGGTCTCGGGGCGGGCGGAGTTGGCCTTGCGGTAGTCGAAGACGACCGGGCGCCGGTCGCGGCAGGCCAGCATGAGCGGCTCGAAGGCGGCCTCGTGCACCGGGATGCGCGGCTCCAGGGCACTGGCCTGGGAGTCGTACGAGTCCTCCGCCTCGGGCATGCCGGCGGCGCGCAGCTTCTGCAGGGCACCGCTCGCGGCCCCGGCGAGGCGGGCCTGCTGCCAGACCTTGGCGGCGAGTCCGAGGGCGGCGGCCTCCTCGGCGTCGAGGGTGATCGCCGGCAGCCGGTTGGAGTCGCGGCGGGCCAGGTAGCCGGTGTCGCCGTCCAGGTTCTCGACGGTCTCGATGACCAGGCCGAGCTCGCGCAGGTCGTCCTTGTCGCGCTCGAACATGCGGTTGAAGGCGTCCTCGCCGGTCGCCTCCATGTACGCCTCGATGGAGCCCCGGAGCTCCCGCTTGCTCAGCGGGCGGCGCGTTCCGAGCAGGCACAGCGCTAGGTTCATCAGCCGCTCGGCCTTGGCAATCGCCATCGACGCCCCGTACCTCTTCTGCCGGATCCACTGGTCGGACGTCCGACCGTACCGCCCCGGGGTGTCCGGACAAAAGCCGAGGGCCCCCGCCGTGGAGGCGGAGGCCCTGCGGTCGACCCGGTGTCCGGGTCAGCGCTTCGCGACGCCCACGAGGTCGCAGACGAAGATCAGCGTCTCGCCGGGGCCGATCTTGCCGCCGGCACCGCGGTCGCCGTAGGCGAGGTGCGCGGGGATGACCAGCTGGCGGCGACCGCCGACCTTCATGCCCTGGACGCCCTTGTCCCAGCCCTCGATGACCTGGCGGACACCGAGCTGGAAGTCCAGCGGCGCGCCGCGGTTCCAGGAGGCGTCGAACTCCTCGCCGGAGTCGAAGGACACACCCACGTAGTGGACCTTCACGAAGTCGCCGGCCTCGGCGAGCTCGCCGTCGCCTTCCCAGATGTCCTTGATCTCCAGGTCGGCCGGCGGCTCGCCGCCCGGGAAGTCGACCTCGGGCTTCTCGATGCTCACTGCAGTACTCCTCATACAAACCGTGAACCGCGCGGACGACGGTCCGCGCGAACAGGACAGTCTTACATCTTCGCCAGGATGTCGACGGCGAACACCAGCGTGGAGTTCTTCGGGATGCCCTGCTTCTCCTGGTCGCCGAACGCCTCGGACGGCGGGGCCACGATCAGGATCCGGCTGCCGACCTTCTTGCCCGCGATGCCGTCCTTCAGCCCCTTCAGGGTCAGGTTGGCCAGCGGGAAGTTGGCGGGCTTGCCCGTGGTGTACGTCGAGTCGAAGACCTTGCCGTCCTTCCACAGGGCGGCGACGTAGTTCACGACGACCGTGTCGGTGGCCGCGACGACCTCGCCCTTGGACTCCAGGATGTAGTTGGAGACCAGCTTGGTCGGCGGGGCGACCTTGGGGACGGTCAGCGAGGGCTGCTTGCCGTCGGTGTTGGTGCCGACCTGCGGCAGGTTCTTGTCGTCCTGGGCGACCGTGGCGCCCTCGGCGGACTTCGGGATGGTGACGGCCTTCAGGATGTCGACCACGAAGACCAGAGTGGCGTTGGGCTTGATGTCGCCCTGGCCCTGCGGGCCGTAACCGAGCTCCGGCGGGATGCCGATCTCGACGCGGCTGCCGACCTTCTGGCCCTCCAGGCCCTGCTCCCAGCCCTTGATGACCTGGCCGGCGCCCAGGGTCACGTCGAAGGGCTGCTTCCGGTCGAAGCTGTTGTCGAAGGGGGTGCTCTCGTCCCACTCCTGGCCCAGGTAGTTCACCTGGAGCGCGTCGCCCTTCTTCGTGACCGCGCCCTTGCCCTCGCTGATGACGTTGACCTTGAGGGCCTTCGGCGGGTCGCCCACGCCCTTGGCGAGGGTCGGCTTCTCCCCGAACTTCTCGCCCGCGGTGATGGCGGGGAGACCGTTCTTCATCGAACCGGAATCGGAGCCCTTCTCGTCACTTCCGCAGGCCGCTGTGGAGAGCAGCAGCAGCGGGACGACGAGCAGGCCGGCAAGTCGGCGCACTAGTTCCTCAGATCTCAGACGGCACAGTAGTTGTCCCGACACTCTAGGGGACCACCCTGTGATGCCGTCGGCCCCGCACGTGAATCGTGCGGGGCCGACGGGCACGTCAGGACCGTTGCTACATACCGGCGATCAGCTTTTCCACCCGGTCGTCGACGGAGCGGAACGGGTCCTTGCACAACACGGTGCGCTGCGCCTGGTCGTTGAGCTTGAGGTGCACCCAGTCGACGGTGAAGTCCCGGCGCTGCTCCTGGGCGCGGCGGATGAAGTCGCCGCGCAGCCGGGCCCTGGTGGTCTGCGGGGGCACCGACTTGCCCTCGAAGATCTTGACGTCGTTGCAGATCCGGGCCGCCTGGCCGTTCTTCTGGAGCAGGTAGTACAGCCCGCGGCGGCGGTGGATGTCGTGGTAGGCGAGGTCTATCTGGGCGACCCGGGGGTGCGACATCGTCATGTTGTGCTTGGCCCGGTAACGCTCGATGAGCCGGTACTTCATGACCCAGTCGATCTCGGTCTCGATGCGGTCGAGCTGCTCCTCCTCGATCGCGTCGAGCGTCCGGCCCCAGAGCTCCAGGACCTGGGCGACGACCCCGCTGCGGATGCCCCGGCGGTCGACGAAGTCGGCGGCCTTCTCGTAGTACTCCCGCTGGACCTCCAGGGCGGAGGCCTCCCGGCCGCTGGCGAGGCGCACCTTGCGCTGGCCGGTGATGTCGTGGCTGACCTCGCGGATGGCCCGGATCGGGTTCTCCAGGGTCAGGTCGCGCATCACGGTGCCCGCCTCGATCATGCGGAGCACGAGGTCGGTGGCGCCGACCTTGAGCAGCATGGTCGTCTCGGACATGTTGGAGTCGCCCACGATGACGTGGAGCCTGCGGTAGCGCTCGGCGTCCGCGTGCGGTTCGTCGCGGGTGTTGATGATGGGGCGCGAGCGGGTGGTGGCGGAGCTGACGCCCTCCCAGATGTGCTCGGCCCGCTGGGAGACGCAGTAGACGGCACCGCGCGGGGTCTGCAGCACCTTTCCGGCGCCGCAGATCAGCTGGCGGGTGACGAGGAACGGAATGAGGATGTCCGCGAGCCGGGAGAACTCACCGTGTCGGGCGACCAGATAGTTCTCGTGGCAGCCGTAGGAGTTTCCCGCAGAGTCGGTGTTGTTCTTGAAGAGATAGACGTCGCCCGCGATTCCCTCCTCGTGCAGGCGGCGTTCCGCGTCGACGAGGAGTCCTTCGAGAATGCGCTCGCCTGCCTTGTCGTGCGTGACCAGTTCGACCACGTTGTCGCATTCGGGAGTTGCGTATTCCGGATGCGAACCCACGTCCAGGTACAGGCGGGCGCCGTTCCGCAGGAAGACATTGCTGCTGCGGCCCCATGACACGACACGGCGGAAGAGGTAGCGCGCCACTTCGTCAGGAGACAGTCGGCGCTGTCCCCTGAACGTGCACGTGACGCCGTACTCGTTCTCCAGCCCGAAAATGCGGCGGTCCATGTCTGAACATTACGCCTGATGGCCTGTGCTGAAACCGGGTTCGACAACCCCGTTTCGATCATTTTCCGATGAGCGCGTGTTGTTTTCGGCCTGAACGGCGTCGGGGCCGGTGTTCCCGGCGCCCCCGCCGGCGGCGTGTCGCACCCGGGGCGCGGGCGGGTCGCCGCCGAGGACGCGGCCGGTGGCGGCGAGGACCAGGAAGGCGACGAAGCCGCCGACGCCGGCCACGGCGAATCCGGCCGGGGTCCCGGTGAGTTCGACGACCGGTCCGGAGACGGCCGAGCCGAGGGCCGCGCCGACGCCGAAGGTGGTGACGAGCCAGGAGAACGCCTCGGTGACCGTCCCGGCGGGCGCGTGCCGGTCCACCACGAGGAAGGCGCAGGCGAGGGCGGGGGCCAGGAAGACGCCGGAGAGGGCGGCCAGCGCGGTCATGGCGGCCGGGCCGGGCACCAGCACCAGCGGCAGGTAGCCGAGGGCCAGCAGCAGCACCAGGACCCGCAGCCGCCGCTCGGGCGCCCCGGCCCACTGGCGGGCGCCGTAGAAGACGCCGCCGATCAGCGCGCCGAGGCCGAGGGCGGCCATGAGCCAGCCGTAGACGGCCTCGTTGCCGCGGTCGTCCGCGTAGGCGACGCCCGCGACCGTGATGGAGCCGAGGGCGAGCCCGACGAAGAAGAACGAGGCGAGCAGCGCGAGCAGCCCGCGCGAGCGCAGCGCGCCGAGCCAGTGCGCCTCGCGGGGCGCGGAGCGCCAGCTGCGGGAGGGCTCGGAGAGGACCACCGACAGGGCGCCGAGCACGCCGAGCAGGTTGATGACGACCAGGGCGGCGGCGGGCGACCAGAGCGAGACCAGGAGGGTCAGCAGCAGCGGCCCGACGGTGAACATGACCTCCTGGGCCACGGCGTCCAGGGCGTACGCGCGGTGGACCCGGTCCTCGCGGCCGAGGACGCTCGGCCACAGCGCCCGCAGGCCGCCCTCCAGGGGCGGCGTGAAGAGTCCGGCGACCAGGACGGCGGCGTAGGCCAGGAGCAGGTTGCCGATGCCGGTGACGGCCAGGGCGGCCATGCCGAGGGCGGATATCAGGGCGGCCGGGAGCTGGACCCGGGGCTGCCCCTTGACGTCGACGGCGCGGCCCAGCAGGGGCTGGCCGACGGCGGTGGCGAGGCCGTACGCGGCGATCAGGCCGCCGGCCAGGCTGTAGCTGCCGCCCTCGGCGCGCGTGAACACGGTGATGGCGATCGGCCCGGTGCCGTTGGGGAGCCGGCCGACCAGGGTGCCGGCCAGCAGTCGGGCCGCGTGCGGCGCCTTCAGGATGTCGAGATAGCCGCCGTTCGCCCCGGCCTCGGTGGCCATGTCGTCTCCCCTCCCCGGGCCGCAGCCCCAGGTTTTACGTATAACGTGTCGGGTCATACGTACCATGACCGCAGCGCGCCGGTCCACCCCGCGTGCCGGACCACCAGCCGCCGCGGAGGCACGAGTGCAGAGCCCGGAACCCTTCAGCGGGAGCCGCCCGACCAGCCGGGACGTCGCCCGGGCGGCCGGGGTCTCCCAGGCCACCGTCTCCCTGGTGCTCGGCGACAAATGGCGGGGCCGTGTGTCCGAACGCACGGCGGGCTCCGTCCGCGAGGCCGCCGCCTCGCTCGGCTACCGCCCCAACCTCGCCGCCCGGAACCTGCGCCTGGGCAGCACCCGGACGGCCCTCCTGGTCGTGCCGGCCCTCACCAACGAGTTCTTCGCCCGGGTCTACACGGGCGCCGCGACCGTCGCCGCCCGGCACGGCTTCGGCGTGGTGCTCTACCCCTCGCCCGACGGCGTGGGCCCGGCGAAGGACCCCTTCGCCTCCGCTCGGGCCGCCCTGGACGGCGTCATCGCGTCCTCCATGGCCACCGACGCCCTCAATGCCTTCCGGGGCACCGACCTGCCGCTGGTCATGCTCGACAGCGACCCCTCCGACAGCGGCGCCACCGCCCATGTGAACCTGGACGTCGCCGACGGCATGCGCCAGGTCACCGGCCATCTCCTGGCCCTGGGCCACCGCAGCTTCCTGCACCTGGCCTCGGCCGTGTCGTCCTGGACCTTCGACGTCCGCGCCGCCGCCCTCGCCGAGGCCCTGAGCGGCGCGTCGGTACGGACGGTCCGCGCGCCGCTCGACGTCCAGGGCGCCCGTGAGGCCGCCCAGCGGGCCCTCGCGGAGCCGGGCCCCCGGCCCACCGCCATCGTGTGCGACGACGACATCCTCGCCGCGGGAGCCTGCAAGGCGGCCCGGCGGCTGGGGCTGCGGGTGCCCGAGGACCTCTCCGTGACCGGTTTCGACGACCTGGCCCTGGCCACCGCCGTCGAGCCCGAGCTCACGACCGTGCGGCTGCCCGCCGAGCGCATCGGCGAACGGGGCATGGCCGCGCTCCTGGCCGTCCTGGACGGCCGCGAGCCGGAGCGCGGCGACCTGCCCGTCACGCTGGCCACCCGGGCCTCCTCCGGGCCCGCACCGGCCCGCTGAGGCGCCCCCGGTACGCGGAGGGCCCCGGGACCGTGACGGTCCCGGGGCCCTCCGCGTACCGGGCTGTCCTACTCCTCGCCGCCCTCGGCCGCGTCGTCGACCTCGTCGGACGGGTCGTCCGTCTTCGCGATCGCGGCGTCGTCCGCGCCGAGCAGACGCACCAGCTGCCGGCCGACGATCCGCTTGAACTTGCGCTTCTGCGGGCGGGTACGGTCCAGGACCGCCACCTCCAGGCGCTCCGCGGGGATCTCCCGCTCGGTGCCGTTGGTGTCCCGGGAGAGCGCCTGCACGGCCAGCTTCAGCGCCTCGGCGAGGGACATCCCGTCGCGGTGCCGCTGGTCCAGGAAGGAGCTGATCTGCTCCGCGTTGCCGCCGACCGCGACCGAGCCGTGCTCGTCCACGATCGAGCCGTCGTGCGGCAGCCGGTAGATCTGGTCGCCCTCGGGCTCGGCGCCGACCTCGGCGACCACCAGCTCCACCTCGTAGGGCTTCTCGCCCGCGCTGGAGAAGATGGTGCCCAGGGTCTGGGCGTAGACGTTGGCCAGACCGCGGGCCGTCACGTCGTCGCGGTCGTAGGTGTAGCCGCGCAGGTCCGCGTAGCGCACACCGCCGATCCGCAGGTTCTCGTACTCGTTGTACTTGCCGGCGGCGGCGAAGCCGATCCGGTCGTAGATCTCGCTGAACTTGTGCAGCGCGCGGGACGGGTTCTCGCCGACGAAGACGATGCCGTCGGCGTACTGGAGGACGACCAGGCTGCGGCCTCGGGCGATGCCCTTGCGGGCGTACTCGGCCCGGTCGGCCATGGCCTGCTGGGGTGAGACATAGAACGGCGTGGACACCGGCTATCCGTCCCTTTCTTCTGGGCTTCTACAGGGAGGCGACGCGTGGTCAGAGCAGGGCGGCACGCGGGCCGTCGGGCTGCTCGAGGCGCCGCTCGGTGATCGACCGGGCCAGCTCGGCGGACTCCGCCTCGGTGAGCCTGCGGAAGCCCTCCTCGGTGATGACGGTGACGATCGGGAAGATCCTGCGGGCCAGGTCGGGCCCACCGGTCGCGGAGTCGTCGTCCGCCGCGTCGTAGAGCGCCTGGATGACGAGCGTGGTGGCCTGCTGCTCGGTCAGGTCGTCCCGGTAGAGCTTCTTCATCGACCCGCGCGCGAAGATCGAGCCCGAGCCGGTGGCGGCGTACCCGTGCTCCTCGGAGCGGCCGCCGGTGACGTCGTAGGAGAAGATCCGGCCCTTCTCCTTGCCCTCGTCCCAGCCGGCGAAGAGCGGGACGACGGCGAGGCCCTGCATGGCCATGCCGAGGTTGCTGCGGATCATCGTGGACAGGCGGTTGGCCTTGCCCTCCAGGGAGAGGGTCGCGCCCTCCACCTTCTCGAAGTGCTCCAGCTCCAGCTGGAACAGCTTCACCATCTCCACCGCGAGGCCCGCCGTACCGGCGATGCCGACCGCGGAGTACTCGTCGGCCGGGAACACCTTCTCGATGTCCCGCTGCGCGATCATGTTCCCCATCGTCGCCCGCCGGTCACCGGCGAGCACCACGCCGCCCGGGAAGGTGGCGGCGACGATGGTCGTGCCGTGGGGCGCCTCGACGATCCCCTCGGGGAGCCTCCGGTTGCCCGGGATCAGCTCCGGCGAGTGGTCGGCGAGGAAGTCGATGAACGAGGACGAGCCCGGCGTCAGGAAGGCCGCCGGCAGACGCCCGATACTACGAGGGTTGGCTTCCACGCGATTCCTTCCGGTGGGGACGACGGCCCGCCGTGGGACGCGCGGGCCGATCTTGCGTGCTGTGCACGGACCTTACCCGTGCGTGTGCCTGTCATCCGTCCCCGGGCCCACGGCTTTTCCGGGGCTCCGGGGACGGAGACGACAGGCGCGCCGGGGCGGCTACTCGCCGCCCTTCTGCACGAAGGACCGCACGAAGTCCTCTGCGTTCTCCTCCAGGACGTCGTCGATTTCGTCGAGGACGGAATCCACGTCGTCGGAGAGCTTCTCCTGGCGTTCCTTGAGGTCGGAGCTCGCCTCCGTGGTGGTCTCCTCGACCTCCTCGGTGGAACGCGTCGCCTTCTGCTGTCCGCCGCCGGTGTCCTTGGTCGCCATAAACCTCACCCCGCTCGAATCGGCCCGCTCGTTCGGATCCCTACAAGATCAGACCCTACAAGCCGGGACTGACATCGGCCCCGCAGTTTCTACAACGTCCGGGCACTGCTCCCATGATTCCCAGTCCCCGGGCATTTCAGCCGCGCCCGGGGAATCCGGAAATCGCGTCCGGCTTTCTCAGCCGCCGGACAGGACGCGGACCAGTTCCTCCGCCGTGCGGCAGCGGTCCAGGAGGTCCTTCACGTGCTCCCGGGTACCCCGCAGGGGTTCCAGGGTCGGGACCCGCTGGAGCGAGTCGCGTCCGGGCAGGTCGAAGATGACCGAGTCCCAGGAGGCGGCGGCGACGTCGTCCGCGTACTGCTCCAGGCAGCGGCCGCGGAAATAGGCCCTGGTGTCCTCGGGAGGGCTCGCCTCCGCCCGTTCCACCGTGGGCTCGTCCAGCAGGCGCTTCATGCGCCCCCGGGCCACCAGGCGGTTGTACAGGCCCTTCTCGGGGCGCACGTCGGCGTACTGGAGGTCGACCAGGTGCAGCCGGGCGGCGTCCCAGTCCAGGCCGTCACGGCGCCGGTAGCCCTCCATGAGCTCCCGCTTGGCGATCCAGTCCAGCTCGCCGGCCAGGCTCATCGGGTCGTTCTCCAGCCGGTTGAGCGTGTCCTCCCAGCGGACCAGGACGTCCTTGGTCTGCTCGTCGGCGTCCGACCCGTACCGCTCGTCCACGTACTTGCGCGCGAGTTCGAAGTACTCCATCTGAAGCTGCACCGCGGTGAGTGTCCGCCCGCTGCGGAGCGTGACGAGGTACTGGAGCGTCGGGTCGTGCGAGACCTGGTGGAGGGTGCGCACGGGCTGGTCGACGGCGAGGTCGACGGTGATGAAGGAGTCCTCGATCATGGAGAGGACCAGGGCCGTGGTGCCCAGCTTCAGATAGGTGGAGATCTCGGAGAGGTTGGCGTCGCCGATGATCACGTGGAGGCGGCGGTACCGCTCCGCGTCCGCGTGCGGCTCGTCGCGGGTGTTGATGATCGGGCGCTTGAGGGTGGTCTCCAGACCGACCTCGACCTCGAAGTAGTCCGCCCGCTGACTGATCTGGAAGCCGTCCTTGCGGCCGTCCTGACCGATGCCGACGCGGCCGGCGCCGGTGACGACCTGGCGGGAGACGAAGAAGGGCGTCAGGTGGCGCACGATGTCCGAGAAGGGGGTCTCCCGCTTCATCAGGTAGTTCTCGTGCGTGCCGTAGGACGCGCCCTTGTTGTCGGTGTTGTTCTTGTAGAGGTGGATGGGCTGGGCGCCGGGCAGCTGGGCGGCCCGCTCGGCGGCCTCGGCCATGATCCGCTCGCCGGCCTTGTCCCACAGGACCGCGTCGCGGGGGTTGGTCACCTCGGGCGAGCTGTACTCGGGGTGGGCGTGGTCCACGTAGAGCCGCGCCCCGTTGGTCAGGATGACGTTGGCGAGGCCGATGTCCTCGTCGGTGAGCTGGCTGGAGTCGGCGGCCTCGCGGGCGAGGTCGAAGCCGCGGGCGTCCCGCAGCGGGTTCTCCTCCTCGAAGTCCCAGCGGGCGCGGCGCGCCCGGTGCATCGCCGCCGCGTAGGCGTTGACGATCTGGGACGAGGTGAGCATGGCATTGGCGTTGGGGTGCCCGGGGACGGAGATCCCGTACTCCGTCTCGATGCCCATTACTCGCCGTACGGTCATGCGGCCCTCCTTGCCCGGCGCCGCTCCCCGCATCATGCGTGTCGCGGCGGTACCCACGAGCCTAGAGCGGCCTCGCGTGTACGGGGAGATCAGAAGCGGATCATTGAGTGGAAAGCGACGGCTGCGGACGTCCGGTTCCGGACACCCGCAGCCGGTGCGCGTTCCTACAGGTACTGACCGGTGTTCGCCACCGTGTCGATGGATCGACCGGTGTCCGCGCCCTGCTTTCCGGTGACGAGGGTGCGGATGAAGACGATCCGCTCGCCCTTCTTTCCGGAGATCCGGGCCCAGTCGTCGGGGTTGGTGGTGTTGGGCAGGTCCTCGTTCTCCTTGAACTCGTCCACGCATGCCTGGAGGAGGTGGGAGACGCGAATGCCCTTCTGGTCGTGGTCGAGGAATGCCTTGATGGCCATCTTCTTGGCCCGGTCGACGATGTTCTGGATCATCGCTCCGGAGTTGAAGTCCTTGAAGTACAGGACTTCCTTGTCGCCATTCGCGTACGTGACCTCGAGGAAGCGGTTCTCCTCGCTTTCCGCGTACATCTGCTCGACCACGGACTGGATCATCGCGTGGGCGGCCGCCGCCTTCGAGCCACTGTGCTCGGAGAGGTCGTCGGCGTGCAGCGGGAGGGTGGCGGTCAGGTACTTGGCGAAGATGTCCTTGGCCGCTTCCGCGTCCGGACGCTCGATCTTGATCTTCACGTCGAGCCGGCCGGGCCGCAGGATGGCGGGGTCGATCATGTCCTCGCGGTTGGAGGCGCCGATGACGATGACGTTCTCCAGGCCCTCCACGCCGTCGATCTCGGCGAGCAGCTGGGGGACGATGGTGTTCTCCACGTCCGAGCTGACACCGGATCCGCGGGTGCGGAAGAGGGATTCCATCTCGTCGAAGAAGACGATGACGGGGGTGCCCTCGCTCGCCTTCTCCCGGGCACGCTGGAAGACGAGGCGGATGTGCCGCTCGGTCTCGCCGACGTACTTGTTGAGGAGCTCGGGGCCCTTGATGTTGAGGAAGTAGGACTTCCCCGCGGGCTGGCCGGTGACCTCGGCGACCTTCTTGGCAAGGGAGTTGGCGACGGCCTTGGCGATGAGCGTCTTGCCGCAGCCGGGCGGGCCGTAGAGCAGGATGCCCTTCGGGGGCCGCAGTTCGTGTTCCTTGAAGAGGTCCGGGTAGAGGTACGGGAGCTCGACGGCGTCGCGGATCAGCTCGATCTGGTTGCCCAGGCCGCCGATCTTGTCGTAGTCGACGTCCGGCACCTCTTCGAGGACGAGTTCTTCGACCTCGCTCTTGGGGACCACCTCGTAGACGTAGCCCGACCTGGGTTCCAGGAGCAGGGCGTCGCCGGGGCGGATGGTGATGTCGAGGAGCGGCTCGGCGAGCCGGACCACCCGCTCCTCGTCGGTGTGCCCGATGACCAGGGCCCGCTCGCCGTCCTCGAGGATCTCCTTGAGGGTGACGATGTCCCCGGCACGCTCGAATTCCATGGCCTCGACCACGTTGAGCGCCTCGTTGAGCATGACTTCCTGGCCCCGCCTGAGCTCTTCGAGCTCGACGCTGGGGCTGACGTTCACCCGGAGCTTGCGGCCCCCGGTGAAGATGTCGCACGTGCCGTCCTCGTTGGCCTGCAGGAAGACACCGAAGCCGGCCGGCGGCTGGGCGAGCCGGTCGACCTCCTCCTTGAGGGCCACGATCTGGTCGCGGGCCTCACGGAGCGTACTGGCGAGCCGCTCGTTCTGCGCGGACACGCCGGCCAGGTTCGTCTGCAGCTCGACGATCCGCTCCTCGAGAATCCTCGTGTGTCGCGGAGAGTCGGCGAGCTTGCGGCGCAGGACGGCGATTTCCTGCTCGAGATAGGCAACCTGGCCGGCGGGGTCCTCAGACCCCCGCCCCGGCCGGATGCCGCGGTTGATGTCGTCGTCGTGGGCTGCCACGGTCCTCACCTCCTCCAAGGGGAGCTGGACGCTTCCTGACCCTACCTGGGTGGGTGATGATTGAAACCCCTAGATCAAAAAGACTCCGGGGTGTGTCCGATCTTCACCCTTGCGCTTCCCCTCACGCCAGGGGAATACCCACCGCCGGACAATGCAAAAGCGGTCGGTTGTATCGTCGTGGGTGGTCAACACCCGTCAGGCTTGACCGGACTTACTTGCGGCTCGCCCGCGCGACGCAGAAACGGCAGGAGATATGACCGTGCAGCACGAGGCCCCGGCCACGGCCGCCGACGAGGCGCTGGAGGTCTGGATCGACCAGGACCTGTGCACCGGGGACGGGATCTGCGCGCAGTACGCTCCCGAGGTCTTCGAGCTGGACATCGACGGGCTCGCTTATGTGAAGAGCGCGGACGACGAACTGCTCCAGGCCCCGGGCGCGACGACCCCCGTGCCGCTGACGCTGCTGACCGACGTGGTCGACTCCGCGAAGGAGTGCCCGGGTGACTGCATCCACGTGCGCCGGGTCGCGGACGGCGTCGAGGTGTACGGCCCCGACGCCGAGTGACGGCTCCCTGAGGCCCCGCGGGGCCTCGGAGGTCAGGCCGCGCGCGGCTCGCCCTGGGCGGCGCGGACGAAGGCCCCGCCCTTCCAGCGCCAGGTCACCCGCTCGGTCAGGTCCGGGCAGCAGCTGGGGACGTCGGGCGACGAGTAGCCGAGCAGGGTGGCGCGCACGGCTCCGTCCCGTACGGCGAGACCGCTGACGCTCTTCAGCTCCGAGGGCTCCACGAGGGTGGCCACGACCCGCGCGGCGGGAGCGCCGGCGCCCTTGCCGTGGGTGAGCACGTAGACGCCGCTGGGCGGCGTACCGGAGCCGGCTTCGCAATGTACGACTGCGACGGTCTCGGGGTTCCCGTCCCCGTCCAGGTCACCGGTGACCCGCTGGACGATCTTGCTGGGCCCTCCCCCGCACCGCAGCGGGTACGAGGCCGTCGCGGCGTCCGGGGCGGGTCTCGGCGCGGGGGCGGCGGTGGCTCCGGCGGCGCCGGGCTGGAGCAGGCCCGCGAGGGCGACGACTCCGGCCATCGCGGTGGCCGTGGCCAGCCAGTGCACCGGACGGGCCTGGGTGTGCGCGAGGTCCGGGACCGCGGAGGTCTGCACGCGAGAAGTCTCCTGTGAGGGTGGTGCGGAAGGAGTTGCGGGCATCGTGCCACACGTCACAGGCGTGCGGAACAGGCGGGGTCGGCCGCGGCCCGGGCCTTGACCGCCGCCGCGCGCGGGAGCCGAACATGAAGGTGCCGCCGCCGACTTCCGCGCCCTGGGGCGGGAAATCGGCGGCGGCACGCCTGCGTTGTGGGGGCGTCAGCCCTTGTTGGGACCGTCGTAGTCCTCGCCGTAGGCGCCCTTGGAGGGCCGGCGACGGCGCATCGGGGGCTCGACGCCGTCCGCCAGGCGGCGGGCGGTGACGAGGAAGCCGGTGTGGCCGATCATGCGGTGATCGGGGCGCACGGCCAGACCCTCGACGTGCCAGTTGCGGATCATGGACTCCCAGGGCTGCGGCTCGGCGTAGCAGCCGAACTCGCGGATGGACTCCACGGTGCGCGCGAGCTGCGTGGTGGTGGCCACGTAGCAGCAGAGGATGCCGCCGGGGACGAGCGCCTTGGAGACGGCCTCCAGACACTCCCAGGGAGCGAGCATGTCGAGGATGACGCGGTCGACCTCGGTGTCGGACAGGTTGTCCTGGAGGTCGCCGACGGTCAGCTGCCACGCGGGGTGCGGACCGCCGAAGTAACGCTCGACGTTGCCCTTGGCGATCTCGGCGAAGTCCTCGCGGCGCTCGTAGGAGTGCAGCATTCCGCTGTCCCCGATGGCGCGCAGCAGGAAGGAGCTGAGCGAGCCGGAGCCCACACCGGCCTCGACGACACGCGCGCCGGGGAAGATGTCGGCGAAGGCCAGGATCTGCCCCGCGTCCTTGGGGTAGACCACGGCGGCGCCGCGGGGCATGGACAGGACGTAGTCGGGGAGCAGGGGGCGCAGCGCGAGGTAGGCGACGTTTCCCGTGGTACGGACAACACTGCCCTCGGGAGCACCGATCAGCTCGTCGTGGGGGAAGGCACCCTTGTGGGTGTGGAAGTTCTTCCCGGCCTCGAGCGTGAAGGTGTAGTGGCGTCCCTTGGGGTCGGTGAGCTGGACCTGGTCCCCGACCTTGAAGGGGCCGCGACGGCGGGCGGCACCGGTCGGTTCGGACATGCGAACAGAGTACCGGGATTACGAGGAGGGTCGTGCCATGGCCTTGACGAAGGCCCGCTCCACGTCGGCCGTGGAGAGCACGCCGTAGATCTCGCCGCTCTCCTCGACCACCAGGTACTCGGTGGCGGGACTGGCCCGCAGGTGGTCCAGGAGGGGCTGGCCGGCGAGCTCGGCGGGGACCTTCATGCCCTCGGCGAGGTCCTGGGCGAGGGCGCTGACCGCGACCCAGGGGCGGCGGTGCTGGGGGACGCTCGCGATGGCGGTCTCGCGGACGATGCCGGTCGGGCCGCCGTGCCCGTCGACGACGACCAGGGCGCGGGCGCCGGCCTCGTTGGCGCGGCGCAGGGCCTCGGAGAGCGGGGTGGCGGACTCGACGGGGACGGCGCGCCGGGTGAGGGTGCGGGCGCGCAGTTCGGGGAGGTGTTCGCGGAGCCGGGCCATGCGCAGGCTGTTGCCGGCGCCGGTCCAGATGATCGCGGCGAGGATGGCGGCGAGCAGCGCGTCGGTGACGGTGGTGAAGCCGGAGATCTCTTCGGTGGAGTTGCCGAGCGCGCCGGTGCGGGTGAGCAGCGGCAGGCCGATGAGGACGGTGACGGCGAGGGCGCGGCCGATCCAGGCGGCGGCGACGGTGCCGGTCATGGCGTTGCCGGTGATCTTCCACACGACGGCGCGGAGCATCCGGCCGCCGTCGAGGGGCAGGCCGGGCAGCAGGTTGAAGACGGCGACGATCAGGTTGGAGATCATCAGGCCGCCGAGGAGGACGCCGGGGACTGTGCCGGGCTCGACCGCGTACAGGCTCAGGTAGAAGATCCCGGCGAGGACGAGGGAGAGCAGCGGGCCGACGAAGGCGAGCAGGAACTCGCGGCCGGGGGTCTCGGTCTCCTTCTCGATCTCGGAGACGCCGCCGAAGAACTGGAGCTGGATGCGCCGCACCGGCAGCTTGAAGCGGAGCGCGGCGAGGGTGTGGGCCAGTTCGTGCACGAGGACGGACGCGTAGAAGGCGATCGCGAAGAACAGCGAGACCAGGTAGCGCGCGGCGCCGAGCTCGGGCAGGACGCGTTCGATCTGGTCGCCGAAGACCCAGGTGATGAGGGCGGCGACCAGGAACCAGCTGGGCGCGACGTAGACCGGCACGCCGAAGGGCCGGCCCATGAGGATGCCGCCGCCCGGCTCCTCGGTCCGCTGCGGCTTGGACTCGTCCTGGTTCACGGGTTCCTTTCGTCGCCGAGCTGCATGCCCCGCGTCACTCGGTCACGGTTCGATCATGCAGTGCGACGGGGTCCTGAGTCGATGGTATTCCGCTCGCTGTCAGTGGCGGGTCGTAGGGTCTGAGTCATGAGTACGAGCGAGCAGCCGCCGGCGGGGCCCCGGACGCCCACGTCGTTGTCGCCGTCGCGGGCGAGCGACTTCATGCAGTGTCCCCTGCTGTACCGGTTCCGGGTGATCGACCGGCTCCCGGAGAAGCCGAGCCCGGCGGCGACCCGCGGGACCCTGGTGCACGCGGTGCTGGAGCGGCTCTTCGACGCGCCGGCGGTGGAGCGGACCGCGCCGCGGGCGAAGGCGCTGGTCCCGGGCCAGTGGGACCGGCTGCTCGACGCGCGGCCGGAGCTGGGCGAGCTGTTCGCGGAGGACCCGGACGGCGAGCGTCTCGCGGGGTGGCTGACGGAGGCGGAGGCGCTGGTCGAGCGGTGGTTCACGCTGGAGGACCCGACGCGTCTGGAGCCGGCCGAGCGCGAGATGTTCGTGGAGACGGAGCTGGAGTCGGGGCTGCGGCTGCGCGGGGTGATCGACCGGGTCGACGTGGCGCCGACGGGCGAGGTCCGGATCGTCGACTACAAGACCGGCAAGGCGCCGCGCCCCGAGTACAGCGAGGGCGCGCTGTTCCAGATGAAGTTCTACGCGCTGGTGATCTGGCGTCTGAAGCACGTGGTGCCGCGCCGGCTCCAGCTGGTCTACCTGGGCAGCGGGGACGTGCTGACCTACGACCCGGTGGAGGCGGACCTGCTGCGGGTGGAGCGCAAGCTGCTCGCCCTGTGGGAGGCGATCCGGCTGGCGACGGAGTCGGGCGACTGGCGGCCCCGGCCGACCAAGCTGTGCGGCTGGTGCGACCACCAGGCGGTGTGCCCGGAGTTCGGGGGGACTCCCCCGGTGTATCCGCTGCCGGTGGTGCCCGCGCGCCCGGCGGAGTCGCGGGCACCTGACGAGGGCGGTCGGAGCGAGGAGGACGGTCAGGGCAGAATGGGTGCGGTCCAGCCCGCCCCGTGAAGGAGTGTCCCGTGGCCATCCGCGTCCTACTGGTCGACGACCAGCCCCTGCTGCGCACCGGTTTCCGGATGATCCTGGAGGCCGAGCAGGACATCGCGGTGGTGGGCGAGGCCGGTGACGGTCTCCAGGCGCTGGACCAGGTGCGGGCGCTCCAGCCCGACGTGGTGCTGATGGACATCCGGATGCCCCGGATGGACGGCGTGGAGGCGACCCGGCAGATCACCGGCCCGGGCCGGGACGGTCCGGCGAAGGTGCTGGTGCTGACCACCTTCGACCTCGACGAGTACGTGGTGGAGGCGCTGCGGGCGGGGGCCAGCGGCTTCCTCCTGAAGGACGCCCCGGCGACGGAGCTCGTGCAGGCGATCCGGGTGGTCGCGGCGGGCGAGGCGATGCTGGCCCCGTCGATCACGCGCCGGCTCCTCGACAAGTACTCGGCGCATCTGCCCTCGGGCGAGGAGCAGGTCCCGGACACGCTGAACACGCTGACCGACCGTGAGGTCGAGGTCCTGAAGCTGGTGGCGCGCGGTCTGTCGAACGCGGAGATCGCCGCGGACCTGTTCGTCAGCGAGACGACCGTCAAGACCCATGTGGGCCACGTGCTGACCAAGCTGGGCCTGCGGGACCGGGTGCAGGCGGCGGTGTACGCGTACGAGAGCGGTCTGGTGCGTCCGGGGGCGCAGTAGCCTCCCGGGAGCACGGCGAGGGGCCCGGCACGCGTCGCGCGTGCCGGGCCCCTCGTCGTACGGGTGGGGGCGTCAGCTCTTCTTGATCTCCCAGAAGCGGAAGACGGTGGACGCGTCCAGGGTCCACTCCAGGCCGGTGACGTTGTCGCGGGCGACGGCGTACTGCTTGCCCTGCCAGAGCGGGAGCAGCGGCAGCTGGTCGGCGACGATGTCCTGCAGCTTGCCGAAGTCCTGGCTGGTGGCGGAGCGGTCCGCGGCGGCGGCCGTCTTCGGGATGAGGCCGCCGGTGATGGTGGCGTTCTCGTAGTGGTTGCCGAGGACGTTGCCCTCGCCGAAGAACGGCGCGGTGAAGTTGTCGGCGTCGGGATAGTCGGGGACCCAGCCCTTGACGTAGACGCCGTACTTGCCGGCGGCGATGTCCTTCTCGTACTGCTCGTACTCGACGGACTTGACGTCGGCGTCGAAGAGGCCGCTCTCGTTGAGCTGGCCGGCTATCGCCTTGAGCTCCTGGTCGGTGGCCGGGCCGAAGCGGCTGGGGGTGGACCAGAGGGTGAGCTTGACCTTGGTGGTGATGCCGGCCGAGCGCAGGGCCTTCTTCGCCTTGGCCGGGTCGGGGCTGCCGTAGGTGTCGAAGAAGGCCGTGTTGTGGCCCGCGATGCCCGCCGGGACGATCGAGTAGAGCGGCGTGGCGGTCGACTTGTAGATGTTCTGGACGAGCGCGTCGCGGTCGACGAGGTGGGCGATGGCCTTGCGGACGCCCAGCTTGCCGACGACCGGGTCCTTGACGTTGAAGACCAGGTGCTGGACCTCTGCGCTGCTGCCCTGGACGATCTCGATGCCCTTGTCGGCCGTGGTCTCGGAGGCTTCGAGGGCGGCGATGTCGTCGGCGGCGAGGCCGCGGTAGGCGACGTCGACCTCGTTGTCGGTGAGCGCCTTGGACAGGGCGGCGCGGTCGCCGCGGAACAGCTTGAGGGTGACGCCCTCGTTCTTGGCCTTGGCGTTGCCGTGGTAGCCGGGGTTGACCGAGAAGACGGCCTCGGTGTCGCTGATCGAGTCCAGCTTGTACGGGCCGGAGCCGATCGCCCTGCCGTCGGTCCGCAGCGAGCCGTCGGCGTACTCGCGGTGGTCGACGATGGAGCCGGCGCCGGAGGCGATCTTGCTCGGGAAGGTGGCGTCGGGGACCTTCAGCTTGAAGACGACGGTCCTCGCGTCGGGGGTCTCGATCGTGTCGATGGTCGAGAGCAGCGGCGCGGGGCCGGAGGGGTCGTCGATCTTCAGGGCGCGCTCGAAGGAGAACTTGACGTCCTCGGAGGTGAGCGGGTTGCCGTTGGAGAAGGTGAGGCCCTCGCGGAGGGTGCAGCTGTAGACCCTGCTGCCGGCCGCGAAGCCGCACTTGTCGGCGGCCTCGGGCTCGGGCTCGGAGCCGCCCTTCGGGAAGGCGAGCAGGGACTGGAAGACGTTGTTGAACAGCAGCCAGGAGCCGGGGTCGTAGCCGGCGGCGGGGTCGGTCGCCAGGATCTCGTCGGACATGCCGACGCGGATCGCGTCACCGGAGCCGCCGGAGCCGCTCCCCTGTTCGGTTCCGCAGCCGCTGAGCATCGCGGCCGCGAGACCCGCGGCGAGCGGGGCCGTCAGCCACTTGTTGTGTGCCTTCACAGAACTTGCCCTCTTGATCTCTTGCCAGGCCGGCCGCGCAACGGCTGCGCGGCCGGTACAACGAAGGGGTCAGGCGGTGCCGCGGCCGAGCTCCCACAGGAGCAGGTCGGAGGAGGTGTTCAGCGCCCACTCGACGCCGGTGACGTCGTCGCGCGCGGCGACGTACTGCTTGCCCTGCCACAGCGGCAGGACGGGGACGTCCTTGGCGACGATCTTCTGGATCTGCTCGAAGACGGGGGCCGCGGCGGTGCGGTCGGCCTGTCGGCGCGACTGCGGGATCAGCCGGTCACGGACGGACCGGTTGACGTAGGGGGTGTTGAGGAAGTTGTCGCTGTCGAGGAACGGGGCGACGTAGTTGTCCGGGTCCGGGTAGTCCGGGAACCAGCCGAGGCCGTAGACGGCGTAGTCGCCGCGCTTCTGGGCCGGGCGGAACTTGGACCACTCGGTGCCCTGGATCTGCGTGTCGAAGAGGCGGGTGCCGTTGAGCTGGCCGCGCAGGGCCTCGAACTCCTTGGCCGTCTCGGAGCCGTAGTGGTCGGTCGTGTAGTGCAGGGTGACCTTGACCGGCGTCTTGACGCCCGCGTCGCGCAGGATCTTGGCGGCCTTGGCGGTGTCCGGCTCGCCGTAGGTGTCGATGAACGAGGTGGAGTGGCCGGTGATGCTGGAGGGGATCAGCGAGTACAGCGGCTGGGCCGTGGGGCCGTAGACCTCGTTGACCAGGGCGCCGCGGTCGATGACGGAGGCCATGGCCTGTCGTACGGCCTTGTCCTCGACCGAGGGGGCCTTGGTGTTGAAGGCGAGGTAGCGGATCTCCAGACCGGGGACCTCGGTGAGCTCGATGCCGTCCTTGGGCTTCTCGGTCAGGTCCTTGATCTGCGGCTGCGACATGGTGCGGGCCATCATGTCGATCTCGTCCTTCTCCAGCGCCGTGTCCATGCTGGAGGCGTCGGCGAAGGGGCGCAGCTCGACCCGGTCGTTGCGCAGGGTGATGTCGCCCTTGTACGCGGGGTTCTTGGTGAAGACGAACTTCGTCACCTTGTCGCCGTCGCGCTCGGTCTTCATCGTGTACGGGCCGGAGCCGTCGACGTCGAAGCCGGTGCGCAGCTGCCTGCCGTCGTACTTGTCCTTGCTGAGGATGCCGGCGACGGGGGTGGACAGCTTGTACGGGAAGGTCGCGTCGGGCGTCCTGAGGTGAAAGACCACCTCGCGGTCGCCCTTGGTCTCGACGGTGTCGATGTTGGACAGGAGCGCGGCGGTGCCGTTGTCCGACTTGATGGCGAGCACGCGCTCGATGGAGAACTTGACGTCCTCGGCGGTGATCGCGGTGCCGTCGGCGAAGGTGAGGCCCTCGCGCAGCTTGCAGCGGAAGCTCTCGCTCTGCTTGTCCGAGAAGCCGCAGCTCTCGGCGGCCTCGGGGACCGGCTGGCCGCTGCCGCGCGGGACGTGCATGAGGGTCTGCACGGTCTGGCGCAGGACGTTCCAGGCGCCGGTGTCGTAGGCGAACGCCGGGTCGAGCGGGGCGGGGGCGTCCTCGGTCGCGACGAACTGGTCCGTGGTGCCCACGACGATCGCTCTGCTCTTGTCCCCTCCACCACAGGCGGCGAGCAGGGGTGTGAGCAGTGCGGCCACGAGCGGCAGCACCAGGGTCTTGCGGTTCATCTGGGACGTTCTCCTCATCCGGCCCCGGGTGACGGCCGGCACTGGGTACAGCGGCATCGTTGCCTCCGCCGGGCCGCCCGGTCGGGGCGGGGCGATCGGGCCGGGATGCGGTGCGATCGGTCCTGCGTGCGCGGCGACTTGGGTGAGCGCCGGGGCACGCGGAGGGTGCGGCGGAGTACTCGCGAAAGATTAGTGGGCCGAGCCGCCGCCGAAGGACGCCGAGGGGCCGAGTGATCACCGCACAGTGATCATGAATGCGAGAGCATCGATAATCATGCGTCGGCATGATTCGTGCGTCATTGATCGAAACGGGACACATGGGCGCGGGGGAATCGACATGTTCCGGACACGCCCTGCCCGAGAACCGCCGGTCGGTCGGCACTCTGCGTGACCAAGGTCACGCAGAGCACTTTTCGGACATTGAACCTCAAATAAAGCTCAGATCCGGCCCTCCGGGCCGGTCTCCGAGGGGCCTCAGGAAGCGACCGGGGAGGCGATCAGCGTCCGGAGGAACGGCACGTCGACCTCCTCCAGCGAACGCACCACGACGCGGCCCGCGGAGGGTGCGATCGGGGCCACCGAGGGCACCGCGACGACCCGGCAGCCCGCCGCCTCGGCCGCCGCGACACCGGTCGCCGTGTCCTCGATGACGGCGCACAGGGCCGGATCGGCGCCCACGCCGGCGGCGGCGGTCAGATAGGGCTCGGGGTGCGGCTTCGTCCGGCTGACCTCGTCGCCCGCGACGGTCAGCGCGAAGTGGTCGTGCCCCAGGGAGTGCAGCACCCGGTCGATGATCCTGCGGTGCGAGGCCGACACCAGAGCGGCCGGAATGTTGTGCCGGACCAGCTCGGCGAGCAGCCGCTCGGCGCCCGGCATCAGGGGCACGCCGCGGGTGATGCGCTGCTCGAACTTCTGGTTGAGCAGCACCGTGAGCTCGTCCAGGGTGATGTCGGCGCCGGTCGCCTCGATGAGATAGCCCGCGCTGCGGGTCATCGGGCCGCCGACGACGATCTCCTTCCAGGCGACGTCGAGCCGGTGCCCGAGGTCCGCGAAGGCCTCCACCTCCGCGTCCCACCAGAAGCCCTCGGTGTCCACCAGGGTGCCGTCCATGTCGAGGAAGACCGCCTGCAGGGCGGAGCTGCCGTGGGCACGGAACAAGGACGCGGGGACCGTACTGGTCACGGCACACCTCCATCGAGGGACGAGAAGGCCGGCCGCCCACCCCGGTACGGGGGTAGGGCGACCGGCCTCTGCACTGGACCGACCAGTGTACGTCTCACTCACTCACGGCGCAGGGATTTACCCGCGTACCGGTTACCGAGCGTTGAAGTACGTCGCCTCGGGATGGTGGATGACGATCGCGTCCGTGGACTGCTCCGGGTGGAGCTGGAACTCCTCGGACAGGTGCACGCCGATCCGCTCCGGCTCCAGGAGCTCGGCGATCTTCGCGCGGTCCTCCAGGTCGGGGCAGGCGCCGTAGCCCAGCGAGAAGCGCGCGCCGCGGTACTTGAGGGCGAACATGTCCTCGACGGCCGCCGGGTCCTCGCCGGCGAAGCCGAGCTCCGCGCGCACCCGGGCGTGCCAGTACTCGGCCAGCGCCTCGGCCAGCTGCACGGAGAGGCCGTGCAGCTCCAGGTAGTCGCGGTAGGAGTCGGACGCGAACAGCTTGGCGGTGGCCTCGCCGATCTTCGAGCCGACGGTGACCACCTGGAGGCCGACGACGTCGGTCTCGCCGGACTCCTCCGGGCGGAAGTAGTCGGCGAGGCACAGGCGCCGGCCGCGCCGCTGGCGCGGGAAGGTGAAGCGGGTGCGCTCGTTGCCCGCGTCGTCGAGGATGATCAGGTCGTCGCCCTTGGAGACGCAGGGGAAGTAGCCGTGCACGACGGCCGCTTCCAGCAGGTTCTCCGTGTGCAGGCGGTCCAGCCAGCCGCGCAGCCGCGGGCGGCCCTCGCTCTCCACCAGCTCCTCGTACGAGGGGCCGTCACCGGCCCGGTTCTGCTTCAGGCCCCACTGGCCCTTGAAGAGGGCGCCCTCGTCCAGCCAGGAGGCGTACTCCTTGAGCTGGATGCCCTTGACCACCCGGGTGCCCCAGAACGGCGGGGTCGGCACCGGGTTGTCGACGGCGACGTCCGAGCGGCCGCCCGGCTCCGGCTCGTCGACCTGAAGGGTGGCGGCGCCCTTGGCGACCCGGCGCTGCTTGAGCTCGGGCAGGGTCGCGCCGGGCACGCCGCGCTTCACGGCGATGAGCGCGTCCATCAGCCGCAGGCCCTCGAAGGCGTCGCGGGCGTAGCGGACCTCGCCCTGGTAGACCTCGTGCAGGTCCTGCTCGACGTACGCCCGGGTGAGGGCCGCGCCGCCGAGGATCACCGGGTACTTGGCCGCCAGCTCGCGCTGGTTCAGCTCCTCCAGGTTCTCCTTCATGATCACCGTGGACTTGACCAGGAGGCCCGACATGCCGATCACGTCGGCGCGGTGCTCCTCGGCCGCTTCCAGGATCGCGGAGACCGGCTGCTTGATGCCGATGTTGACGACGTTGTAGCCGTTGTTGGAGAGGATGATGTCGACGAGGTTCTTGCCGATGTCGTGCACGTCGCCGCGGACGGTGGCGAGCACGATGGTGCCCTTCCCGTCGGCGTCGGTCTTCTCCATGTGCGGCTCCAGGTAGGCCACCGCGATCTTCATGACCTCGGCGGACTGGAGCACGAAGGGCAGCTGCATCTGGCCGGAGCCGAACAGCTCGCCGACCGTCTTCATGCCGTCCAGGAGGATGTCGTTGACGATCTCCAGGGCGGGGCGGTCGACGAGCGCCGCGTCGAGGTCGGCCTCCAGACCGTTCTTCTCGCCGTCGATGATGCGCCGCTTCAGGCGCTCCTCCAGCGGCAGCGCCAGCAGCTCCTCGGCCTTGCCGGCCTTGAGGGACTTGGTGGTGGCGCCCTCGAACAGCGCCATCAGCTTCTGCAGCGGGTCGTAGCCCTCGGCGCGCCGGTCGTAGATCAGGTCGAGCGCGGTGGTGACCTGCTCCTCGTCGAAGCGCGCGATCGGCAAGATCTTCGACGCGTGGACGATGGCCGAGTCCAGGCCGGCCTTGGTGCACTCGTCGAGGAAGACCGAGTTCAGCAGGATGCGGGCGGCCGGGTTGAGACCGAAGGAGATGTTGGAGAGGCCCAGCGTGGTCTGGACGTCCGGGTGGAGCCGCTTCAGCTCGCGGATCGCCTCGATCGTGGCGATGCCGTCCTTGCGGGACTCCTCCTGACCGGTGCAGATGGTGAAGGTCAGGGTGTCGATGAGGATGTCGGACTCGAGGATGCCCCAGTTGCCGGTGAGGTCGTCGATGAGGCGCTCGGCGATGGCGACCTTGTGCTCGACGGTACGGGCCTGGCCCTCCTCGTCGATGGTGAGGGCGATCAGCGCGGCACCGTGCTCCTGGGCCAGCCGGGTGACCTTGGCGAAGCGGGACTCGGGCCCGTCGCCGTCCTCGTAGTTGACCGAGTTGATGACGGCGCGGCCGCCCAGCTTCTCCAGGCCGGCCCGGATGACCTCGACCTCGGTGGAGTCCAGGACGATCGGCAGGGTGGAGGCGGTGGCGAAGCGCCCGGCCAGCTCCTCCATGTCGGCGACGCCGTCCCGGCCCACGTAGTCGACGCAGAGGTCGAGCATGTGCGCGCCCTCGCGGATCTGGTCGCGGGCCATCTCGACGCAGTCGTCCCAGCGGCCTTCGAGCATGGCCTCGCGGAACTTCTTGGAGCCGTTGGCGTTGGTGCGCTCGCCGATCGCCATGTACGAGGTGTCCTGGCGGAACGGGACGGTCTGGTACAGCGAGGCGGCGCCCGGCTCGGGCTGCGGCCGGCGGGCCGGCGGGGTGAGGCCGCGGACCCGTTCGACGACCTGGCCCAGGTGCTCGGGGGTGGTGCCGCAGCAGCCGCCGACCAGGCTGAGGCCGTACTCGCCGACGAAGGTCTCGTGGGCGTCGGCCAGCTCCTCGGCCGAGAGCGGGTAGTAGGCGCCGTCCTTGGTCAGGATGGGCAGACCGGCGTTGGGCATGCAGGAGAGGGCGATGCCGGAGTGCCGGGCGAGGTAGCGCAGGTGCTCGCTCATCTCGGCGGGGCCGGTGGCGCAGTTCATGCCGATCATGTCGATGCCGAGCGGCTCCAGCGCGGTGAGCGCGGCGCCGATCTCGGAGCCGAGCAGCATGGTGCCGGTGGTCTCGACGGTGACCGAGGTGATCAGCGGGACCCGGTAGCCGGCGACGTCCATCGCGCGGTGGGCGGCGATGATCGCGGCCTTGGTCTGCAGGAGGTCCTGGGTGGTCTCGACGAGCAGGGCGTCGGCGCCGCCCGCGAGGAGGCCCTCGGCGTTCTGCTGGTAGGCGTCGCGGAGGGTCGGGTAGTCGACGTGGCCCAGGGTGGGCAGCTTGGTGCCGGGGCCCATGGAGCCGAGCACCCAGCGCTGCTGTCCGGTGCTCGCGGTGTACGCGTCGGCCGCCTCGCGGGCGATCCGGGCACCGGCCTCGGAGAGCTCGTGGATGCGGTGGGCGATGTCGTACTCGCCGAGCGCGGAGAAGTTGCAGTTGAAGGTGTTGGTGCCGACGCAGTCGGTGCCGACCTCGAGATAGGCGTCGTGGACCGAACGGACGATGTCCGGGCGGGAGACGTTCAGGATCTCGTTACAGCCCTCGAGCTGCTGGAAGTCTTCGAGGGAGGGGTCCTGGGCCTGGAGCATGGTGCCCATCGCGCCGTCGGAGACGACGACCCGGGAGGCGAATGCCTCGCGGAGGGCGTCGGCCCGCTGGGCGGCGGTCGCTGCTGCGGCGGAAGGGGTCGGCGACGAGGCCATGGATGAAGCTCCCTCAGATGCGACGGCTGTCGGCTTTGCACTCCCGGTGGAGAGCGCACGGGCCCAGACTAGCCGTGCGGACGCCGGGGTGGACATCCGGTTTCACAAGGTGGACTGCATCCTTTGTTCGGGGACTCCCGGTCCGACCCGTCCGTGCACGACACTGTTCATGTGACACGAGGTCGGCATCGACCGATAGTGTTCAGCATTGTCGAACAGCATGTGAGGAGAAGGGCCGGGCGATGGCGAAGAACATCCAGTCGCTTGAACGGGCGGCGGCGATGCTGCGACTGCTCGCGGGCGGCGAGCGCCGGCTCGGCCTGTCCGACATCGCCTCCTCCCTCGGGCTGGCCAAGGGGACGGCGCACGGCATCCTGCGTACCCTCCAGGCCGAGGGCTTCGTGGAGCAGGACCCGGCCTCGGGCCGCTACCAGCTGGGCGCCGAGCTGCTGCGGCTCGGCAACAGCTATCTGGACGTGCACGAGCTGCGCGCGCGGGCCCTGGTGTGGACGGACGACCTGGCCCGCTCCAGCGGCGAGAGCGTCCACCTGGGGGTGCTGCACCAGAAGGGCGTCCTGATCGTCCACCACGTCTTCCGGCCCGACGACAGCCGTCAGGTCCTGGAGGTGGGCGCCATGCAGCCGCTGCACTCCACGGCCCTGGGCAAGGTGCTGTCGGCCTACGACCCGGTGGCGCACAGCGAGGCGGTGGAGGTGACCCGGGAGCCGTTCACGCCCCGTACGGTCACCGGCCTGGAGGACTTCGAGTCGCTGCTCGACCTGACCCGGGCGCGCGGCTGGGCGGCGGACGTGGAGGAGACCTGGGAGGGCGTGGCCTCGGTGGCCGCGCCGATCCACGACCGGCGCCGGATGCCGGTGGGCGCGGTGGCCATCACGGGCGCCGTGGAGCGGGTGTGCGCCGAGGGCGAGCTGCGCTCCGAACTGGTCGCGGCGGTGCGGGACTGCGCGCGGGCGGTCTCCCGGGACCTCGGGGCGGGCCGCTTCTGAGTCGCGGCCCCAGCCGCACGAACAGGGCCGAACACGCCTGAACACACCTGAACCCGTCGGTAACGATCGCGTTATCGGCGGGTTTTTCGCGCCCGGAACCCTTGACGCGCTGTTAACCGTGGCGCAAAACTTCCGTTCATCGGTCGGCATTGTCGAACAGCTACCGGCAATACGCGCTAAGGTGTGACAGTGCCAAGGGCCGGCAACCGCCCTCATCACGAGGGCGCGGACCTCCGGAGGGACCCGGGGTCCGCCTTCCCCTGGACGAAGGACAAAGGAGTCGCGGGTGTCCAGCTCCGACATCTTCATCGGCGAGACCATCGGTACCGCCGTTCTCATTCTGCTCGGCGGCGGTGTCTGCGCCGCCGTCACGCTCAAGAGCTCCAAGGCCCGCGGCGCGGGCTGGCTCGCGATCACCTTCGGGTGGGGCTTCGCCGTCATGACGGCCGTGTACATGACCGCTTCCCTCTCCGGGGCGCATCTGAACCCCGCCGTGACGGTCGGTATCGCGATCAAGGACGGGGACTGGAGCAACGTGCCGGTCTACATCGCCGGCCAGCTGCTGGGCGCGATGATCGGCGCGGCACTCGTCTGGGTGGCCTACTACGGCCAGTTCCGGGCCCACCTCACGGACCCGGAGCTCATCTCCACGCCGCACGAGGAGGGGATGGTCGACCAGAAGGCCGCCCCGGACGCCGGCCCGGTGCTCGGCATCTTCTCCACCGGCCCCGAGATCCGTAACACCTGGCAGAACCTGGCCACCGAGATCATCGGCACCGTCGTGCTGGTCCTCGCCGTGCTCACCCAGGGCCTCAACGACAGCGGCAAGGGCCTCGGCGTCATCGGCGCCCTGATCACCGCCTTCGTCGTCGTCTCCATCGGCCTCTCGCTCGGCGGCCCGACCGGCTACGCGATCAACCCGGCCCGTGACCTCGGCCCGCGCATCGTGCACGCCCTGCTCCCGCTGCCGAACAAGGGCGGCTCCGACTGGAGCTACGCCTGGATCCCCGTCGCCGGTCCGCTGATCGGTGGAGCCATCGCCGCGGGTATCTACAACATCGCGTTCGCCTGAGCCGTCCTTCTTCCAGACCTCCCTTGGAGTACACCGTGACCGACGCCCACACCCCCGGCACCTCCTCGCACGGGCACGGCCCGTTCATCGCCGCGATCGACCAGGGCACCACGTCCTCGCGCTGCATCGTCTTCGACAAGGACGGCCGGATCGTCTCCGTCGACCAGAAGGAGCACGAGCAGATCTTCCCGAAGCCGGGCTGGGTCGAGCACGACGCCACCGAGATCTGGGCCAACGTCCAGGAGGTCGTCGCCGGCGCCATCGCCAAGGCGGGCATCACCTCCGCCGACGTCAAGGCGATCGGCATCACCAACCAGCGCGAGACCACGCTGATGTGGGACAAGGCCACCGGTGAGCCCGTGCACAACGCGCTCGTGTGGCAGGACACCCGCACCGACGCCCTGTGCAAGGAGCTCGGCCGCAACGTCGGCCAGGACCGCTTCCGCCGCGAGACCGGTCTGCCCCTCGCCTCGTACTTCTCCGGCCCCAAGGTCCGCTGGCTGCTCGACAACGTCGAGGGCCTGCGCGAGCGCGCCGAGCGCGGCGAGATCCTCTTCGGCACCATGGACTCCTGGGTCATCTGGAACCTGACCGGCGGCGTCGAGGGCGGCGTGCACGTCACCGACGTCACCAACGCCTCGCGCACCCTCCTGATGAACCTGCACGAGATGGCCTGGGACGAGCGCATCCTCGCCTCCATCGACATCCCGGCCGCCGTCCTCCCCGAGATCCGCTCGTCCGCCGAGGTGTACGGCGCGGTCAAGGGCGGCGTCCTCGACGGCGTCCCGGTCGCCTCCGCGCTCGGCGACCAGCAGGCCGCCCTGTTCGGCCAGACCTGTTTCGCCGAGGGCGAGGCCAAGTCCACGTACGGCACCGGCACGTTCATGCTGATGAACACCGGCGACAAGATCATCAACTCCTACAGCGGCCTGCTGACCACGGTCGGCTACCAGATCGGCGACGCGAAGCCGGTCTACGCCCTGGAGGGCTCGATCGCCGTCACCGGCTCCCTGGTGCAGTGGATGCGCGACCAGATGGGCCTCATCAAGTCCGCCGCCGAGATCGAGACGCTGGCCTCCTCCGTCGAGGACAACGGCGGCGCCTACTTCGTGCCCGCCTTCTCCGGTCTCTTCGCCCCGTACTGGCGCTCCGACGCCCGCGGTGTGATCGCCGGTCTCACCCGGTACGTCACCAAGGCGCACATCGCCCGGGCCGTCCTGGAGGCCACCGCCTGGCAGACCCGCGAGATCACCGACGCCATGACCAAGGACTCCGGCGTCGAGCTGGCCGCGCTCAAGGTCGACGGCGGCATGACCTCCAACAACCTGCTGATGCAGACCCTCTCCGACTTCCTGGACGCCCCCGTCGTGCGCCCGATGGTCGCCGAGACCACCTGCCTCGGCGCCGCCTACGCCGCCGGCCTGGCCGTCGGCTTCTGGCCGGACACCGACGCCCTGCGCGCCAACTGGCGCCGGGCCGCCGAGTGGACCCCTCGTATGGACGCCGACAAGCGCGACAGCGAGTACAAGAACTGGCTCAAGGCCGTCGAGCGCTCCATGGGCTGGCTCGAAGCAGAAGAGAACTGACGAGGAGTAATTCGCGATGACCACCCTGCAGAGCCTCCCCTCCCTGGGGATGCACCCGGCCGCCGGTTCCCTTCCGACCCGCGCCGAGACCAGAGAGCAGCTGTCCAAGGCGACGTACGACCTCCTGGTGATCGGCGGCGGCATCCTGGGCATCTCCACCGCCTGGCACGCCGCGCAGTCCGGGCTGCGGGTGGCCCTGGTGGACGCCGGCGACTTCGCCGGCGCCACCTCCTCCGCCTCCTCCAAGCTGCTCCACGGCGGTCTGCGCTACCTGCAGACCGGCGCGGTGAAGCTGGTCGCGGAGAACCACTTCGAGCGGCGGGCGGTCTCCCGTCAGGTGGCTCCCCACCTGGCCAACCCGCTCACCTTCTACCTGCCCGTCTACAAGGGCGGCCCGCACGGCGCCGCCAAGCTGGGCGCCGGCGTCTTCGCCTACAGCGCCCTGTCCGCCTTCGGCGACGGCGTCGGACACCTGCTGAGCCCCGCCAAGGCCGCCCAGGACGTGCCGGAGCTGCGCACGGACAACCTCAAGGCCGTCGCCGTCTACGGCGACGACCAGATGAACGACTCCCGCATGGCCCTGATGACGGTCCGCGCGGCGGTCGAGTCCGGCGCGGTCGTCCTCAACCACGCCGAGGTCACCGGACTGCGCTTCACCCGGGGCCGGGTCACCGGCGCCGAGCTGCGGGACCGGCTCGACGGCGAGGAGTTCGGCGTCAGCGCCCGCCTGGTGCTCAATGCCACCGGCCCGTGGGTGGACCACCTGCGCAAGATGGAGGACCCCAACGCGGCGCCCTCCATCCGCCTCTCCAAGGGCGCGCACCTCGTCCTCAAGCGCACCTCCCCGTGGAAGGCCGCGCTCGCCACCCCGATCGACAAGTACCGGATCACCTTCGCCCTCCCCTGGGAGGACATGCTCCTGCTCGGCACCACCGACGAGGAGTACGAGGGCGACCCGGGCGAGGTCGCGGTCAACGAGAAGGACACCGCCCAGATCCTGGACGAGGCCGCCTTCTCCATCCGCGACCAGCAGCTCGACCGCTCGCTCATCACCTACGCCTTCGCCGGTCTGCGGGTGCTGCCGGGCGGCCCCGGCGACACCTCCAAGGCCAAGCGCGAGACGGTCGTCACCGAGGGCCGCGGCGGCATGCTGTCGGTGGCCGGCGGCAAGTGGACCACCTTCCGCCACATCGGCCGCACCATCATGAAGAAGCTGGAGGCCCTGCCGGGCCACCCGCTCGGCGACTCCTACGAGCCGGTGTCGACGCTGCCGAAGCGGCTCCCGCTGCCCGGCATAGCCAACCCGAACGCGGTCGCCCACCGGCTGCTCGTGGACGGACCGGCACCCGGCCCGCGCATGTCCGCCGACACCGCCAAGCACCTGGCGACGCACTACGGCTCGCTCTCCTTCGACATCGCCCGCATGGCGAACGAGAACCCCGAGCTCGCCGAGCGGATCCACCCGGACGCGCCGGAGATCTGGGCCCAGGTCGCCTACGCCCGCGACCACGAGTGGGCGGAGACCGCCGACGACGTGCTGCGCCGCCGCACCACGCTGACCATCCGCGGTCTGGCCACGGACGAGATCCGCGGCAAGGTCGAGGACATGCTGCGCAAGTAGCGGTACGGGTAAGGGGCGGTCTCCCGGGAGACCGCCCCTTACGCGTGCCCCGGCGCCCGCCACACCGCCGCCATACCACCGCAACACTGGGCGCGCAGAGTTGAACCATGAAGTTTCAGGTGCTCTCTCTCATCGGGCATGCCCCGCACCCCCTCACCGGTGAACTCGACCCCGCCGCCTCCCGGTTGGAGCAGGTCCTGACGGTCGGCGAGGCCGCCGAGCGGCTCGGCTTCGACGCGTACTCGATCGGCGAACGGCACGCCGGCCCCTTCCTGTCCTCCAGTCCCTCCGTGGTGCTCGGCGCGCTGGCCGCCCGCACCTCCCGGATCCGGCTCCTGACCGGCGTCACCGTCGTCGCGATCCTCGACCCGGTCCGGGTCGCCGAGGACTACGCCACGCTCGACCTGCTCTCCCGCGGCCGGATCGAGCTCGTCGTCGGCAAGGGCGCGGAGGCCGGCCACTTCGACCTCTTCGGCCTCGACGAGGAACGGCAGTGGGACCTCCAGCGGGAGAAGTACGAGCTGCTGCGCCGGCTGTGGACGGAGGAGGGCGTGGACTGGGAGGGCGAGTTCCGCCCCCCGCTGAAGAACGTGACCACCATCCCCCGGCCGTACGCCGGCCCGCCCCGGATCTGGCACGGCTCGGCGACCAGTCTCAACTCCCCCGAGCTCGCGGCGAAGCACGGCGACCCGCTGTTCACCGCCAACGCCATCCAGCCGCGCGAGGCGTACGCGAAGCTGATCGCCCACTACCGCGAGAGGTTCGAGGAGTACGGCCACGACCCGAAGGACGCGCGGGTGGCGGCGGGCTCCGGCGGGCTGCTCATCGCCGACAGCCACGAGCAGGCCGTCACCCGCTACAAGGAGCTCTACGAGGCACGCACGCGGCAGAACTTCCGGCCGCACCTGGAGGGGAAGACGGGCTACAACACGCCCTTCCGCACCATCGAGGACGCCATCGCGGGCGGTCCGCAGCTGATCGGCTCGCCGCAGCAGATCATCGACAAGCTCCTCGGCTACCACGAGGTGTACCGCCACGACCTCCAGTCGATCACGGTCGACGCGTTCGGGCAGTCCACGGGCGAGCAGATCGAGACCCTGGAGCGGTTCGCGGAGGAGATCGCGCCGGTGCTGCGGAGGGAGGCCCCGAGCACGCTCTGGGAGGAGTGAGCCGGCACGCGTGCCGACGGGAGTTCCTGGGTAGTCGATCAAGGCCGGGACGGCTTTCGGGCGGGTCCGAGGGCTGCGGGCGGGCCGCCGGAAAGCCGTAAGGTTGGTCCGTACGACAGGAACTTCGACGAAGGAGGCGCTGGGTGATCGAGCTCGAGGGCGTTCCCGAGCTGATCGACCCGGTCATGGTGGCCGCGTTCGAGGGGTGGAACGACGCCGGTGACGCCGCCTCCGCGGCGGTCGCGCATCTGGACCGGGAGTGGAAGGGCGAGGTGTTCGCGGCGCTCGACGCCGAGGACTACTACGACTTCCAGGTCAACCGGCCCACGGTGTGGCTGGACGGCGGCGTCCGGAAGATCACCTGGCCCACGACCCGGCTCTCCGTGGTGCGGATCGGCGGCGACAAGCCCCGGGACCTGGTCCTGGTGCGCGGGATCGAGCCGTCGATGCGCTGGCGTTCGTTCTGCAACGAGCTCCTGGGTTTCGCCCACGAGCTGGGCGTGGAGATGGTGGTCATCCTGGGCGCGCTGCTCGGTGACACCCCGCACACCCGTCCGGTGCCGGTCAGCGGAGTGACCTCCGACCCCGATCTGGCGCGGACGATGGACCTGGAGGAGACCCGGTACGAGGGCCCGACGGGCATCGTCGGCATCCTCCAGGAGGCGTGCACGCACGCCGGCGTTCCGGCGGTGAGCCTGTGGGCGGCGGTGCCGCACTACGTGTCGCAGCCGCCGAACCCGAAGGCGACGCTCGCCCTCCTGAACCGCCTGGAGGACCTGATCGGCCTGCGCATCCCGCTGGGCGAGCTGCCCGAGGACGCGCGGGCCTGGCAGGTGGGCGTGGACCAGCTGGCGGCCGAGGACAGCGAGGTCGCCGAGTACGTCCAGACCCTGGAGGAGGCGCGGGACACGGCCGAGCTGCCGGAGGCCTCCGGCGAGGCCATCGCCCGCGAGTTCGAGCGCTATCTGCGGCGCCGGGAGCCGGGCTCCGGCCCGGGCCCGGTCGCGACGGAGGGCGGCGACACCCCGTACCTGCGCGACGGCTCCACCGACCGGACCCGCCCGCCGAAGCCCCAGCAGCCGGGCCCGGAGGCCGTGCCGGGCACGGAGTCGGGGCCGGGCACGGAGCCCGAGCCGAGCACCGAGCCGGAGCCAGGCACCGAGCCGGAGCCGCCGGCCGTCGACAGCGACGGCGACAGCGACAGCGACAGCGGCTCCGAGGGCCCCGACGAGCCCGGGACCTCTGGGACCCCCGGGACCCCCGGGACCCCCGAGTCTCCCGAGAACTGACCGTTCCGCACTGTGGGAGGGGTGGCGCCGCCGCCCCTCCCACAGGCGTCTTCGGGCGTCAGGCGCAGTCGAACCGCGCGCCCGCCCAGTCGGCGTGGTCGCCGCTCTTGGAGCCGTTGGTGTCGGTGACCTTCAGGCGCACATGGCGCGCGCCGGTCAGGTCGACGGACACCGGGACGGTCGCGGAGGCTCCCGTCACCTTGGGCGAGGTCCACAGGACCTTGCCGTCGGCCTCGACGGAGAAGGCGACCTCCCCGTAGCCGTTGATCTCGTCGTCGATGCCGACCTCGGCGGTGAACGCGGTGCAGCGCCCGCCGAGGTAGACCTCGATGTCGGAGTCGGCGTGCGCCCCGATGCCCTTCTCGTAGGTCGTGCCGGCCAGGGTGAGGGGGTGGCCGTCGGCGGCGCCGGACTCGCCGTTGGAACGGTCGCGTTCCGGCGGGCCCCAGCCGTTGGTCGACCTGAGCCAGACCAGGTCGCTCGCCCAGGCCGGCGCGGTCGGCGGCGGGGGCATCACTCCGACGGCGAACCGCTGTTGCGCGGTGCGGTCGACTCCGGCGGCCCGGTGCCGGACGGTCGCGGTGAGCGTGGCCTCACCCGGTACGGCGTCCTCGGCGGGGGTGACGGAGAGCTCGACGCGCCGGGTGGTGCCGGCGGGGACACGGGCGATCGGCGCGGTCGGGGCGACCTGCCAGCCGGCCGGGACGGTGAGGCCGACGGCGACGCCGGTGGCGTCCTTGGCGCCGGCGGTGACGTCGACGGCGACGGTGCCGGGCACGCCCGCGCCCAGTTCCTGCGCGGCCGGGGCGGCGAGCACGGCGGCGCTGCCGGGGACGGCTCCGCCGACGGCGCTGGTGCCCCTCAGGGCGAGGGTGAAGCCGCGGTCGGTGCGCTGGGCGGTGGTCTTGATCCGCACCACGCCGCCGCGGTCGTCCTTGTCGTACCACCAGCCCTGGCCGGCGGCCTCGAAGGCGGCCTTGGAGGCGAACCCCTTCAGCGCGCGCCCGCCCAGGGCGACGCCGCCGGGGGCGTCGCCGGTGTGCACGGTGAAGGCGTACGGGCGGGCGGCGGCCTTGCCCGGGTAGGAGCCCTGGCTGGGGCCGACGCGCACGGTCACGTCGCCGGCGCCGCGGCGGGGTGCGTGGACGTCGGCGCGCTGTGTGGCGTACCGGCCGTCCCGGTGCCCGCGGGTGACGCCGTCGTCCTCGTACAGCGTGAACGACGAGTCGCCCTGCGGATAGATGTCCCAGGCCAGCGGGGAGCCCGGGGTGCGCTGGGTGTACGAGCGGATGTCGCCGGGCCACATCGGGACGGTCGCCCCGGCCCGGACGAAGAGCGGCAGGGTGTCGAGCGGGGCGCTGTAGTCGTCGAGGGTCAGCGGGCCCTGGTAGACGCGCCCGTTCCAGTAGTCGATCCAGGTGCCCTTGGGCAGGTAGATGCCGTCGCGCTCGACGGCGTCCTTGTACACGGGGGCGACGAAGAAGTCCTGGCCGCTGAGGAACTCGTACTTCGCGGCGTCCGAGGCGGCCACCGGGTCGTCGGGGTACTCCAGGGCGAGCGGCCGGGCGAGGCCGACGCCTGTCTTGGTGGCCTGGTGGGCGTGCGAGTAGATGTAGGGCAGCAGGGCCTCGTGCAGTTTGAGGGAGGCCCGGTTGATCGACGTGTACGGCTCGCCGTACCGGAAGGGCTGCTTGTCCTGCGCGGCCCAGCCGTCCATGGTCATGGTGACCGGCAGGAAGGTCTTCCACTGCAGGTCACGGGTGTACGTCTTGGCGCTGCCGCCGAAGATGCCGTCGACGTCGCCGGTGGTGTAGGCGAGGCCGGACATGGAGGCGCCGGCGTAGGTGGGGATCTGCCAGCGGATGTAGTCCCAGCTGCCGGACTGGTCGCCGGACCACTGGACGCCGCAGCGCTGGGCGCCGGACCAGCTCTCGGGGGCCCAGGTGTAGCCGCGGGCGTCGCTGTTGGCCTCGATGCCGGCGTAGGCGTCCTTGCAGCCGTCGAGGGCGAACTTGTAGCCCTCGCCGACCCAGGCGACGTCCAGCTTGGCGACCCGCTGGCCGGCCTTCACCTGCTCGCCCAGCTTGTCGATGCCGTCCTCGGTCCACAGGCCGAGCCGGGTGCCGCGCTGCTGGAGGCCCTGGGAGGTCTCGGCGAGGTTCTCGTAGCCGCAGCCGTATCCGTCGTTGACGAGCATCCAGCCGTTGGGCATGTCGTTCTCGACGTAGCCGTCGGCGACCTTCAGGGCGTCGAGGGTGTGCCGTTCGCCGCGGTTGGCGTTGTGGAGGTAGCAGTCGGCGTCGCCGATCTCCAGGCCGTAGATCGGCGGCAGGAACGGTTTTCCGGTGAGCCGGGTGTACTGCCCGATGACGTCCTTGAGGGCGCCGGGGCCGCTGCCCGCGAAGTAGTAGGCGTCGAAGCGCTGTTCGCGGGCGGTCGTGGTGACGGGCTCGCCGAAGGCGTAGGTGTTGGGGGCGTAGGTGTTGCGGTAGACGCCGTAGCCGGCGGAGGAGAGGTAGAACGGGACGGAGTTGGGGTGGCCGCCGTCGTTCCAGTCGTAGTCGACGCCGACCTCGACGGTCTTGCCGCGGTGGGAGGTGTTGCCGCGCCCGTTCTGCATGCCGGCGCCGTAGAACTGCTCGTCGGCGCCGCGGGCCAGGGTCTGGGTGGTGCGGTCCTGGTTCCAGCTGAGGCCCTGGGTCTCGGACCACAGGAGGGTGCCGTCGGCGCGGACGGCGGCGAAGCGCAGCGGGGCCTTGTAGGCGCGCAGGGTCACCCGGGCCGTGCTGAGCTCGTAGCGGTCGCCGAGGTCGGACCAGCGGGTGGCGGGCGGCGGGCCCTGCGGCAGGACGATGTCCCGGCCGGTGGGGTCGGTGAACCTGCCGTCGGGTGCCAGTTCGATGCGGAAGGTCTCGTCGGAGACGAAGCTGACCCGGGCCTCCGCGTGCCCGGCGGTCAGCCGGTAGACGGGTCCGTCGGCGGTGAATCCGGTGAGATCCCCGACGGTGGTGTCGGTGGGGCCGGTGCTGCCTGTGGGCACGGCCGCCGCGCTGCCGCCGGGTCCGGCGAAGACGGCGAGCAGGCCGAGAAGTGCACCGGCGACTGCAGCTCTCATGCGCATTGATGATTGCATGAGGTCTATTTAGCGCAGATTCGAGCATCGCGACAGGACAAAAGGGAACCGCCCCCGGACTTCGCGGAGAAGTCCGGGGGCGGTCGCGTGCAAGGGAGTCGCGCGGCGGCGTCCGCTACAGGGCGACACCGAGGAGCGCGTCGACGGCACGGGAGGCGAGTCCGGGGGCGGACTCGTCGGTGCCGCCCTGGGCCTCCTGGAGCGCGGCCCAGCGGTCGACCGCGAGGAGCGCGGCCGGGGTGTCCAGGTCGTCGGAGAGCGCCTCGCGGAGCTCCTCGACGAGGGCGTCGGCGGACGGGCCGTCGGGGCGCGAGACGGCGGCGCGCCAGCGGCCGAGGCGCTCGACGGCGTCCTGGAGGATCCGGTCGGTCCACTCCCAGTCGGCCCGGTAGTGGTGCGAGAGCAGCGCGAGCCGGATGGCGGCCGGGTCGACGCCCTCGCGGCGCAGGGCGGAGACGAAGACCAGGTTGCCCTTGGACTTGGACATCTTCTCGCCGTGCAGTCCGACCATGCCGGCGTGGACGTACGCCTTGGCCATGGGGAACTCGCCGGTGAGCGACTGGGCGTGCGAGGCGCCCATCTCGTGGTGCGGGAAGATCAGGTCGGAGCCGCCGCCCTGCACGTCGAAGCCCATGCCGAGGTGGTCGAGGGCGATGGCGACGCACTCGATGTGCCAGCCGGGGCGGCCGGCGCCGAGGCTGCCGCCGTCCCAGCTCGGCTCGCCCTCGCGGGCGGCCATCCACAGCATCGGGTCGAGCGGGTTCTTCTTGCCCGGGCGGTCCGGGTCGCCGCCGCGCTCGGCGGACAGGTGGCGCATCAGCTCGGTGTCGTAGTTCGACACCTGCCCGAAGTGCGGGTCCGCCTCGACCGAGAAGTAGACGTCGCCCTCGAGCTCGTAGGCGGCCCCGGAGTCCCGCAGCCGCTCGACGAGCGGGACGATGCCGGGTATCGCCTCGACCGCGCCGATGTAGTCCCGCGGGGGCAGCATGCGCAGCGCGGTCATGTCCTCGCGGAACAGGGCGGTCTCGCGCTCGGCGAGCCCCACCCAGTCGACGCCGTCGCGGATGGCCCGCTCCAGGAGCGGATCGTCCACGTCGGTCACGTTCTGGACGTAGTGAACCTGCCGCTTGGTGTCGAGCCACACGCGCTGAACGAGGTCGAACGCGTTGTAGGTCGCCGCGTGACCCATGTGGGTCGCGTCGTACGGCGTGATGCCGCACACGTAGATGCGGGCGACGGGGCCGGGGGCGAGGGTGACTCGTCCGCCGGTCGCGGTGTCGTGAATCCGGAGGTCGCGGCCCTTGCCGGGCAGGGCGGGGACCTCAGAAGCGGGCCAGGCATGCATGTCCTGAGCGTAACCGGACAGGTGTTCCGGATACGAACCGCATCCGGGATCTTGACCGATTAGGCGGTCTTGCGGGGCGCAGGCGTTCATGCATACCCCCCGGGGGTCTCACCCCGCCGGACACCTTGGCCGGAAAGCATCGGTCGGCCCCGCGGCCCTCACACCGGTGGCCAGGGGATCGCCGGCCACTGCCCGGACGGTACGGGGTGCCGCCCCGTCCTGCGCAGCACGGCCACCCGCTCCCGCAGGGCGTCCACCTCGGCCCCGGTGAGCAGCCCCGCGAGCCGTTCGGCCAGTGGAGTGCCGGGCGCGAGCAGCCCGTCGAGCCGGTCGAGGACGGCGGTGGCCTCCTCGGTCAGCTCCTCCCCCGCCCAGCCCCACAGCAGGGTGCGCAGCTTGTCGTCCACGTGGAACGAGACGCCGTGGTCGATCCCGTACAGCCCACCGTCCGGCACGGGCAGCAGATGCCCGCCCTTGCGGTCGCCGTTGTTGATGACGGCGTCCAGGACGGCCATGCGGCGCAGCTGCGGGGTGTCGGCGTGGACGAGCAGCGCGGTGCGGTCCTCGGCCACCTGGGCGGGTCCCACGGCCTTCCAGCCCTCGCCCGCCTCCTCGTCGTCGACGAGCGCGAGCAGGGCGGCCGAGGGGTCGGCCTCGACCCAGAGCTGGACCATGCCCTCGCCGTACGGCCCCTCGCGCAGCACGGTCGGCGGCACCAGGCCCCAGCCGGTGGCCTCGGAGAGCTCGTAGGCGGCGACCTCTCGGCGGGCCAGGTTCCCGTCGGGGAAGTCCCAGAGCGGGCGCTCCCCCATGACCGGCTTGTAGACGCAGTCCGTCTCCCGGCCCTCGTACGCGACGGAGCAGAGCAGCACGGCGTTGGAGGCTTCGCGGACCTGGCCGCGGACGGTCAGCTCCCCCCGGCTGAGCAGGTCCGCGACATCGGGGGTCCGGTCACCGCTCATGCGCCGCGTCGGTATCCGTTCTGGCGCGGGCAGACATGGCCCTCGGGGTCCAGCGGCAGGCTGCACAGGGGGCACGGCGGGCGCCCGGCGTTGACGACGTCGAGGGCCCGCTTGGCGAAGGCCCTGGCCTGGGCGCCGCTGAGCCGGACGCGGAGCATCGGCGGGCCGTTCTCCTCGTCCTGGAGCAGCCGCTCCTCGGCCGCGGCGAGGTCCTCCTCGGAGTCCGCGTCGAGTTCGACGAGCGCCTGCGCCTCGACGATCATCCGCTGCTCCTCGCCGTCCCAGGCGAGCGCCATGGTGCCGACCCGGAACTCCTCCTCGACGGGGGTGTCCAGCGGCGCGGCGTCGGCGATCTCGGCCGGGGCGACCGCGGGGACGGGCGCGTTGCCCCCGGTGCGCCGGACGACCTCGTCGAGGAGTTCGTCGATGCGCTCGGCGAGGGCCGCCACCTGGGTCTTCTCCAGGGCGACGCTGGTGACGCGGCCGGCCGCGGACGCCTGGAGGAAGAACGTACGGCGGCCAGGCAGCCCGACCGTGCCGGCCACGAAACGCTCCGGTGGGTCGTAGAGGAACACCTGACGGGACACGTTCCTGACTCCCTTGAGTCTCGACTGTGGTGCTGTCGTGGGCTGCTGTGGTGCCGCACGGTGGTGCTACGGCGGCGCGTCCACCCTACTGCGCGGAAGGATCACGGTGCGCCCGCACCGCCCCCCACCTCCGCCGCCCCGCTGTCGCCGGGCGCCTCGCGCGGGGCGAGGGCGGCGAGGTCGCCGGTGTCGCCGAGGCGCACGAGGAAGGGGCGCAGCCGGGTGTAGCGGATGACCGTGAGGGAGCAGGGGTCGACGTGGATCCGCTGGAAGAGGTCCAGGTGGAGTCCGAGGGCGTCGGCCACGAGGGACTTGATGATGTCGCCGTGCGAGCACATCGCGTAGACGGCGTCCTCGCCGTGCTCGGTCTCGATCCGGGCGTTCCAGTCGCGGACCGCGTCCACGGCGCGCGCCTGCATGCCGCGCATGGACTCGCCGCCGGGGAAGGCGGCGGCGGAGGCGTGCGCCTGGACGACCTCCATCAGCGGCTCGTCGGCGAGTTCGGCCAGCTTGCGGCCGGACCAGTCGCCGTAGTCGCACTCGCTGATCCGCTCCTCGGTGTGCAGGGCGAGACCGGGGCGGGCGTCGAGCAGCGGCTGCACGGTCTCCCGGCAGCGCTGCAGCGGGCTGGAGACGACCGCGGCGAGCGGCACGCCGGCGAGGCGCCCGGGCAGTGCGACGGCCTGCTCGGCGCCGCGTTCGTCGAGCGCGACGCCGGGCGTCCGCCCGGCGAGCACGCCGGAGGTGTTGGCGGTGGAACGTCCGTGCCGGACGAGGATCAGCGTGGCCATGTCGGCCAGCGTACGGGCGCCGACGGGAGGACGGGTGCGCGAAGCCGGACCTCGGGGGAGAATACGGCCCGTGATCGTGGATTCAGCCATCTACCGGGACGGGCGCAGGACCGACGGCCCCGCCGACCTGTCCGACGCGTTGGACGAGGCGCGGGCGACCGGGGACGCGTTCTTGTGGGTGGGCCTGCACGAGCCGACGGAGGCGGAGTTCGCCCACGTCTCCCGGGAGTTCGCGCTGCACCCGCTGGCCGTGGAGGACGCCCTGAAGGCGCACCAGCGGCCCAAGCTGGAGGTCTACGACGACTCTCTGTTCGCGGTGCTCAAGCCCGTGGTGTACGAGCCGGAGAGCGACCGGGTCAGCACGGACGAGCTGATGGTCTTCATCGGCGACTCCTTCGTGGTGACCGTGCGGCACGGCGAGGGCGCCCCGCTGGCGGCGGTCCGCAAGCGCCTGGAGGCGGAGCCGCAGGTGCTCCGGCACGGGCCGACCGCGGTGCTCTACGCGATCAGCGACGCGGTCGTGGACCACTACCTCGACGTCGCCGCGGAGCTCCAGGTCGACCTGGAGGAGCTGGAGGCCGACGTCTTCGCGCCCGCGGGCGCGAGCCCGGCGCGGACGGCGGAACGGATCTACAACGCCAAGCGGCAGGTCCTGGAGTTCCGCCGGGCCTCCGTGCCGCTGTCGGGTCCGATGGCCCGGCTCACGACGGGTGCGGTGCCCTTCGTCCACGACAACGCGGTGCCGTTCTTCCGGGACGTCAACGACCACCTGCTGCGCGCCAACGAGCTCGTGGAGGGCCTCGACCGGCTGCTCTCGGACGTGTTGTCGGCGCACCTGGCGCAGATGGGCGTGCGGCAGAACGACGACATGCGGAAGATCTCCGCGTGGGCGGCGATGGCCGCGGTGCCCACGATGGTCGCGGGCATCTACGGCATGAACTTCGACCACATGCCGGAGCTGCACTGGGTGGGTTCGTACCCGGCGGTGCTCCTCCTGATGGCGGGGATCGTGGTGGGTCTGTACCGGCTGTTCAAGCGGCGCGGCTGGATGTGAGCCGTCTCAGAAGGCGGGGACCGGGGTCATGGGGCCGCCGAGGGCGTCGCGGCGCTCCGGCATCCTGAGGGCGACCATCCGGTGCCAGCCGGCGGCGCGCTCGTACGCGTAGACGCCGTGGATGCCGGCGGCGAGGGTGGCGGCCTTGGCCGTCGGCCAGCGCAGGATCCGCCCCATGTGCCGCATCACGGCGAGGCTGACGTCCCGGTAGACCTGGATCTCGGCGAGCGCGGACTCGCGCAGGACGCTCTGGATGAGCCGCCCGTACCCCTCGTAGTTGAGGCGGAGCAGCTCCTCGTGGCAGTACGCGAGGTGGTTGTCCTCGTCGTTGCAGATCATCCTGACGGCCTTGCCGAGGTCGGGGTGGTCCCCGAAGTACCGGACGAGCAGCTGCATCTGGGAGGCCGCGCGTTCCTCGGTGACCCGGCTGTGCGCGAGGTAGACGACGATGTCCCGCTCCGTGAGCGGTTCGTCGCGGCGCAGCTTGTCGTGGGCCAGGCCGATGCCGCGGCGTTCGAGCAGCATCGTGTAGTCGGTGTCGGGCGGTACGGGGACGGGGTCGAGTCCGCGCTTCCTCATCAACGCGTTGAAGATGCGGCCGTGCTTGTCCTCGTCGGCGCCGTGCCGGGTGATCTTGGGGGCCAGGTCCCGCATGCCAGGGGCGACGAGAGCCGCGATCCGCGCGTTCTCCCACCCTCCCTGGGCCTCGCCGCTGGCGGCGATGGAGCAGAAGAGCTGGAAGGACTCGTCGTCGTCGATGATTTCCTGGAACAGGCTCTTGGCCGTGAGCATGGCTGCCACCTCCCGTGGAGTACGAGTCAAGTGGGCCGTGCGCGGTCGGGCAACAGGAGGGCCGCGGACGCTGGGCCGAACGACGTACCCGAGAGGTGCCGCCGGGCGCGTAACCCCGGGCGCGCCCGCGCGTTGTGCTGCGTGACGGCCGTGGCGGGGAAGACCCCCCGAGCCCCCACCACGGCCGCGGACTTCCTTCCGGGACCAGGGCCTGTCCGACCCTGATCCACCGGACAGGCCCTAGGCGAGTCCCGCCCGCTCCAGCGCCTCCACACCCGCCCGCAGGGCGGCCAGCCGCTCGTCCAGGGTGAAGCCGGCCGGGGCGAGGGTCAGGGTGGTGACCCCGGCGGCGGCGTAGGCCGTCATCCGGTCGGCGATCCGGTCGACGGAGCCGAGCAGGGTGGTCTGGTCGATCAGCTGGCGCGGGACGGCGGCGGCGGCGCCGGCCTTGTCGCCCGCCAGGTACTTGTCCTGGATCTCGGCGGCGGCCTTCTCGTAGCCCATGCGCTGGGCCAGCTGGTTGTAGAAGTTCTGCTTCCGGCTGCCCATGCCGCCGACGTACAGCGCGGTGTACGGGCGGAAGATGTCGGCCAGGGCGTCGATGTCGTCGCCCAGGGCGAGCGGCAGCGTCGGGTGGACGTCGAAGCCCTCCATGGTGAGGCCGGCCTTCTCGCGTCCCGCGCGCAGGTGGCGCAGGGCGGTCTCCTCCAGGTGCTCGGCGGCCGGGAAGATCAGCAGGGCGCCGTCGGCGATCTCGCCGGTCTGCTCCAGGTTCTTCGGGCCGATGGCCGCGATGTAGAGCGGGATGTGCGGGCGGGTCGGGTGCACGGTGAGCTTGATCGGCTTGCCCGGCCCGTCGGGCAGCGGCAGCGTCCAGTGCTCGCCCTCGTAGGTGAGGCGCTCGCGGGACATGGCCCTGCGGACGATCTCCACGTACTCGCGGGTGCGGGCCAGCGGCTTGTCGAACTTGACGCCGTACCAGCCCTCGGAGACCTGCGGTCCCGAGACGCCGAGGCCGAGCCGGAAGCGGCCGCCGGAGAGCGAGTCCAGGGTGGCCGCGGTCATCGCGGTCATCGCGGGCTGGCGGGCCGGGATCTGCATGATCGCCGAACCGACGTCGATCCGCTCCGTCTTGGCGGCGACCCAGGACAGCACGGTGGGCGCGTCGGAGCCGTACGCCTCCGCCGCCCAGCACACGTCGTAGCCGAGGCGGTCCGCCTCCTGGGCCACGGCGAGGTTGTCGCCGTCCATGCCCGCGCCCCAGTAGCCGAGGTTGATGCCGAGCCGCATGCCACGTACCCCTTACCCATCGGTAACGTCCCTGTGGTCGGGACTCTAGCGCGCACCCCGGTGATTCGTCAGGAGGTGATCGGGCACCGGTGACGGAGCCACCCGGGCCCACCTGTGGACAGCTTGTCCACAGGCTCTCTCCCCGTGGTGCCCTGGCCAGTACTCTCGCGGCCATGGAGCAGAGGCATCTCGGACGTACCGGCCTGCGCGTGTCCCGGCTCGGGCTCGGCACCCTCACCTGGGGCCGCGACACCGACGAGCACGACGCCGCCGAGCAGTTGAAGGCGTTCTGGGACGCGGGCGGCACCCTCGTCGACACCGCCGACGTGTACGGGGGCGGCGAGGCGGAGTACCTGCTCGGGCAGCTCATGGAGAGCCTGGTGCCGCGCCGGGACCTCATCGTGTCGACCAAGGCCGGCAGCGTCCCCGACCCGGACCGGCGCACGGACGGCTCGCGCGGGCATCTGCTGGCGGCCCTCGACGCCTCCCTCGCCCGGCTCGGCACGGACTACGTGGACCTCTGGCAGCTGCACGCCTTCGACCCCCACACGCCGCTGGAGGAGTCGCTGCACGCCCTCGACATCGCCGTCAGCAGCGGCCGGGCCCGCTATGTCGGCGTGTCCGACTTCTGCGGCTGGCAGCTCGCCAAGGCCGGCACCTGGCAGCTGAGCGGGGACCGGACCCGGCTCGCCGGGACGCAGATGGAGTACTCGCTGCTCCAGCGGGGCATCGAGCGGGAGGTGCTGCCCGCCGCCCTCGACCTCGGGATCGGGCTGCTGCCCTCCTCGCCGCTGGGCCGCGGGGTGCTCACCGGCAAGTACCGGCACGGCACGCCCGCGGACTCGCGCGGCGGCTCGGAGGCGCTGGCCCCGTTCGTGGAACCGTATCTGGACGAGGCGGCGAGCCGGATCGTGGACGCGGTCGCGACGGCGGCCGACGGCCTCGCGGCCACCCCGCTCCAGGTGGCCCTGGCCTGGGTCCGCGACCGCCCCGGCGTGACCGCCCCGATCATCGGCGCGCGCAACGCGCGGCAGCTCGCGGCCGCGTTGTCAGTGGAGAGCCTTAGTCTTCCTGACGAGATCTTCCGGGCCCTCGACGATGTGTCGGCGCCCGTGCACCACTATCCGGATCACGACTGGAGCACCTTGTGACCGAGCCCTCCGGGGAGACCCCGCCCGAGGCCGCCACGCCCCCCGCCGACCCGCAGGGAGCGACCCCCGTGGAGGACACGGGGGACACCGGGGACGCCGGGGACACCGAGGGCGCCGAGGGCGCCGGGGACGCTGTGGCCCCGCAGGACGTCTCCGAGGGAGGCGAGGGCGGCGCGGCGGAGACGCCGGCTTCCGGGGAGGGCGGCGCGGCGGAGCTCTCCGACGCGCAGGCGGAGCTGGCCGCGCAGCGGGAGCTGCGGGCGCGGATCGAGCAGCGCAAGTCCGAGCGGGCCGCGCCCGTCGAGGCCGGCGGCAAGCTGAGCGGGACGGCGGCCGATCTGCTCGCGGCGGTACGGGCCGTGGAGAGCGGCGCGAAGCCGGTCGCGCCGCTCCGGCCCGAGGTCCCCGCGCCCGCGCGGCCCGTCCCGGCCGCCGCGCGGGAGACGACGGTGCGCCCGCCGGCACCCGCCGCCCCGGTCGTGACCGAGGAGACCGTGTCCTCGGTGCGGCAGGTGCTCGCGCGCGGCGGGGCGCCCGAGGCGCTCGCCGGGCAGGTCGCCGCCGTGCTGGGCGAGGGCGCCGCCCGGGCGCTCGACGACGACCCCTGGCAGCTGCTCGCGGTGCCGGGGGTGCGCCCCGAGCAGGCCGACGGCTTCGCGCGTGCCCTGCTCGGCTCCGCGTGCGGCCCCGGCGACGAGCGGCGGGCCGTGGCGCTGACCGCCTGGCTCCTGGAGCAGGCCGCTCTGAGGGGCCACACGGCCCTGGAGATCGGCAGCGTGCGGGACGGGCTCGCCGGGCTGTCGGTGCCCGAGCCCGAGAAGGCGGTCGAGCACGCGATCTCCGAGGCGGCGGTGCTGGTCTTCCAGGAGGAGGAGCCCGAAGAGGACGAGGACAGCGAGGAGGAGGGCGCCGGACAGGACGACGGGTCCGCCGCCGTGGCCTCCGAGGAGCCGCCGCGGCAGCCCGTGCTGCTCGGCCTTGAGCGGTACGCGCTCGCCGAGGAGAGCCTCGCCGAGGGACTGGCCCGCCTGGTCCGCACGGTCGAGGCGGCCGACTGGGAGGGACCCGAGCTGGTCCGCGCGGCCGGCGCGCACGGCCTCGTGCTGCACACCGGTGGCGAGGCCGCCCGCGCCGAGCCCGCCGCCCTCGCCGAGGCGGCCCGCGAGCGGGGCCTGCGGGTCGCCCTCGCGGCCCACACGGCCCGGGACGGAGCGGTGCCGGTGACCGCGCTGCTCTCCGGTACGGCGGGTCCGGGCCGTGACGAGGAGGGCCTGCTCGCCCTGGACCTGCTGGTCGTCCTGGACGCGCCGCAGCTGGACGTCGAGGCGGCCGCCCTGCTCGTGGAGGCGCTGCCGGACGGCTGCCGGCTCGTCCTCGGCGGCGACCCCCTGGTCCTCGGCGCCGCGGGGCCCGGCCGGGTCTTCGCCGACCTGCTGGCGGCCCGCGTCGCCCCGGCGATCGCCTCCCGCACCCCCGACCCGGGCCCGATCGGCGAGCTGGTCTCGGGCATCGGCATCGGCGAGCTCAACCAGGTGGAGGCGCCCGGCAAGGAGGTCGTGATCGTCCCCGTCCGGGACGCGGGCGAGGCGGTGCACCGCACGGTGCAGCTGGTCGCCGACTCCATCCCGCGCGCCCTCGGCCTGCCGGCCGACCGGACCCAGGTGATCACGGTCGGCCACGGCGGCGCCGCGGGCACCCGCGCGCTGAACGCGGCCCTCAAGCAGCGGCTCAACCCCGGTCCCGGCCGTTTCGCGGGCTACGACCCGGGCGACCGGGTCGCCCACTCCCCCGCGCCGGGCCGCACCGTGCCGGGCACGGTCGTCTCGGCCGACGCCGAGGGCCTGCACCTGGACTGCGCGGGCGAGCGGGTCGTCGTACCGAAGGAGCGGGTCGAGGGCGCGCTGCGGCACGGGTGGGCGCTGACCGCGCACCAGGCGGCCGGGGCCCGCTGGCCGGCCGCGGTCGTGGTGCTGCCCGGCGACGCGGCGGCGGGCCTCAGCCGGGCCTGGGTGTACACGGCCTTCGGCCGCGCCGAGCGGCACCTCTCGATCGTGCACGGCGTGGACCAGGCGCTGCCCCGCGCGGTGGCCGAGGGCCTCACCCCGGAGCGCACGACCCGGCTCCGCCCGCTGGTCGAGGCGCTGCTGCACGAGGAGGACACCCCCTAGGGCCGTCTCCGGCGGAACAGCCGGAGACGCGGTCCGGCCGGCACCCACCCCGCGGTTCGCGGGACGGGTGCCGGCCGGGCTGTCGGTCCGGGGGCTCGGGCGGGCTCTCAGGCCCCGTGGGCCTGCTCCTCCAGCTCCTCCTCGACCTCGTCGGCTTCCTCGACCTCGTCGGCTTCCTCGGCCTCGTCGTCGAAGACGGCGCTGATGTCGAAACGGCAGACGATCCGCTCCGGGTCGGTGTGGTCGAACGGGGTGTTCAGCCACTCCCCCGGTTCGGGCAGCTCGTCGGTCGCCTCGACCCAGAGGGTGGAGTCGCCCTCCTCCAGGCCGAATTCCTTGTGACGGGACGCGATTTCGTCAGGTTCGTACTCGCCGAACAGGGTTCCGAGGGCGGCATAGGTACTGCCGGCGCCGTTCCCCTCCCGGTCGACGTCCACGATGCGCCGGGCCTGGGCGACGAGGCGCTTCGGTTCGACCACCGCGTAGTCGCGGCGGATGAGCACGCTGACGGCGTGCGGTTCCTCGGGCCCCGCGTAGGGCGGCAGGGAGTCGTCGGCTCCGGGGATCTCGAAGGGGGTGACCTCGTCGTACCGGTCGTAGAGGACCTCGTCGTACACCTCCGCCGCCGCTGCGAGCGCGTTGAAGGCCTCGTAGACGGCCGGGTCGTCGTCCCCGGTGCGGCTCTCGACCGCCGCGAGGTGACGGTCCAGTGCGGTTTTGACCGCCTCGGCGGCGGCGCGTACCTCGGCAGCGGTGGGCTGCGCAGCATCAGACATAGGACAGACGCTATCCGTACCGGGCCCTTGGCCGCACAATAGATGCGATGCCGGAATACGAATTTGTCGACGTGTACGTGCCGCGCGGCGTCTCCCGCAAGGAGGCGACGAGGCTTCTGACCGACCATGCCGAGTACGGGCACTGGGAGTTGGACCGACTGAGCCTGCATCGGGACGGCAGCCGCAGAGTGCGGCTGCGCCGGCGCATCATCCGTCAGATCCGCGCCACCTGGTGAGACGCAGAAGGGGCCCCGCGATGCGGGGCCCCTGCCGATTCCGTGCGGCTCAGGCGGTGCGACGCGCCCGGCGGTAGATCACGGATCCGGCCAGCAGCAGGGCCGCGCCGGCCGGGACGGCCATCCCGACCGCACCGGCGCCGGTGTGCGCGAGCTCCTCGCTGGGCGGGGCCTGGACGCCCGTGTGCGTACCGGGGGTGTTCGGCCCGTGCGGATGTCCGGGAGTGCCGGGAGTGCCGGGCGTACCCGGAGTCCCGGGCGTACCGGGCGTACCGGGGTTGCCGGGCGTACCGGGGTTCCCCGGAGTTCCCGGGGTGCCGGGCGTACCAGGGGTGCCGGGCGTACCCGGAGTCCCAGGCGTACCCGGAGTCCCAGGCGTACCAGGAGTCCCGGGCGTACCCGGGTTCCCCGGCTCCACGGGGTGTCCCGGTGTCGTCGGCTCGATGCCGTTGCCGCAGCCGTTGTTCATGGCCGGGTTGCCGAGGGCGACGCCGTTGACGCTGTTGCCGCAGACGTTGATGGGGGCGTCCACCGGCACCTGGACGACGTTGCCGGAGCCGACGCCCGGCGAGTGCGAGGCGCTGCCGTGGGCGGAGGACCCGCCGGAGCCGCCGGAGTCCCCGTAGCCGCCGGGGCGGCTCGCGTTGGCGCACGTGTTGCCCGACGCCGGGTTCAGGAGACCGACGGCGTTGACGGTGTTGCCGCAGAGGTTCACCGGCGCGTGGACCGGGACCTGGACGTTGTTGCCGGACGCGACGCCCGGCGAGTGGGAGGCCGTACCGCTCGCGTTCGCGTCGGCGTGGGCGTAACCGCCGCCGAGGGCGATCATGCCGCCCGCCGCGGCGACGGTGACGATGCTCTTCCGGGTGATGCGTGTGACCTGTCGCATTGCTGTGTTCCCGCTTCCCTGCATGCTCGGCTCGTGCGAAATGCCCACCGGCCCCGGAGTGCATGGCGCGCACTCCGGGGCCGGCCTTGGCTCAAACCCTCAGGGGGTGATGCTCAACGTCAGGCGTTGATGCAGGTGTTGCCGAAGGCGGGGTTCAGCAGACCGATCACGGAGACCGTGTTGCCGCACACGTTCACGGGGATGTGGATCGGCACCTGGACGACGTTGCCCGAGAGCACGCCGGGGGAACCGATGGCGGCACCCTGGGCACCCGCGTCGGCAACGGCCATGCCCGCACCCGCGAGAACGAGACCGCCGGTGGCAGCCGCAGCAGCGACGACCTTCTTGATCATTATTCCTCCTTGTTGGCAATGCGGTCCCAGCCGCGGACCGCACCACCTGTAACGAGGGGGAACCCAGGGGGCTACGAGCCCTCTGGGGCATTCACTCTTTCCGGTCATCCGCGCACGCACGGGCGATTACTTGGGGGGCGCCCGCGACGGGCGCGCTCTCAGGAGGCGTCGATGAAGCGGTCCAGGACCCGGACGCCGAACTTCAGGCCGTCCACCGGTACCCGCTCGTCGACGCCGTGGAACATGCCGGCGAAGTCGAGCTCCGGCGGCAGCTGGAGCGGGGCGAAGCCGAAGCAGCGGATGCCGAGGTCGTCGAAGGACTTGGCGTCGGTGCCGCCGGAGAGCATGTACGGCACGGCGCGGGCGATCGGGTCCTCGGCCTGCAGGGCCAGCTGCATGGCGTCGACCAGGGCGCCGTCGAAGCTGGTCTCCAGGGCCTTGTCGCCGTGCACGTCCTCGCGCTTGACCCGCGGGCCGAGGATCCGGTCGAGGTCGGCCAGGAACTCCTCCTCGTAACCGGGCAGGAAGCGTCCGTCGACGTGGGCGGTGGCCTGCCCGGGGATGACGTTCACCTTGTAGCCGGCGCCGAGCATCGTCGGGGCGGCGGAGTTGCGCAGGGTGGCGCCGACCATCTTGGCGATGCCGCCCAGCTTGGCGAGGGTGGCCTCCATGTCCTCGGGGTCGAGCGGGGTGCCGAGGGCGTCCGAGAGCTCGTCGAGGAAGGACCGGACGGTCTTGGTGACCCTGACGGGCCACTGGTGGCGGCCGAGCCGGCCCACGGCCTCGCACAGCTCCGTGATGGCGTTGTCGTTGTTGGTCATCGAGCCGTGGCCGGCCGTGCCCTCGACGGTCAGCCGCATCCAGTGCATGCCCTTCTGGGCGGTCTCGACCAGGTAGAGCCGGAGGTTCTCGTTGACGGTGAAGGAGAAGCCGCCGACCTCGCCGATCGCCTCGGTCACCCCGTCGAAGAGGCCCCGGTGCTTGTCGACCAGGTGGCGGGCGCCGTAGGTGCCGCCCGCCTCCTCGTCCGCCAGGAAGGCCAGGACGATGTCGCGCGGGGGCTTGCGGCCGCTGCGCATGCGGTCGCGGACGACCGCGAGGGTCATCGCGTCCATGTCCTTCATGTCGACGGCGCCGCGGCCCCAGACGCAGCCGTCGGCGACCTCGCCGGAGAAGGGGTGGTGGGTCCAGTCCTCGGCGTTGGCCGGGACGACGTCGGTGTGTCCGTGGATGAGGAGGGCCGGCCTGGACGGGTCCTCGCCCTCGATGCGGGCGACCGTGGAGGCCCGCCCCTTGTGCGACTCGATGATCTTCGGTTCGAGTCCGACCTCGGCCAGCTTCTCGGCGACGTACTCCGCCGCCGCCCGCTCGCCCGGACCGGAGTGGTCGCCGTAGTTGCTGGTGTCGATGCGGATGAGGTCACGACAGAGGTCGACGACCTCGTCCTCGCCCGTGACGGTTCGGCCGGTGTTCGACTCGCTCACGCTGCTTCCTCCCACTACGTGCCCCATGTACTGACTGGTGATCTCCCCATCCTCCCGCGTGCCCCCCTCGGGACCCAAGGGCGGCCACCGCCCGACATGCGCCCGTCACACGACGGGGGGCGCGCAGGGGTGGTGATCGGCCACCTCAGATGTTTGCTATGGTTTTCCTCGTCGGAAGGGCCCAGCGGTCCGGAAGACGAGATCACCTGTCCGGGTGGCGGAATGGCAGACGCGCTAGCTTGAGGTGCTAGTGCCCTTTATCGGGCGTGGGGGTTCAAGTCCCCCCTCGGACACCAGCGAAGGACCCCACATCATGTGGGGTCCTTCTTGTATGGGGCTCTTCTCAGGGCTCGTCCAGGGCGGTGGGACCGGTGCGACGCAGGAACAAGGCTCCCGTCTCCCCGCTTCCGCAGCGGCACGGGATCGACGCCGTGCGGGTCCGGCTGCCGGAGGATCCGGAGCGGTGCTGGGGCACCGTGGGGGCGTATCTCCTTGACCGGTACGCGGCGGCCGTCGGGGCCGGGCGGATCGAGGCGATGCTGCGCGAGGGGCGGTTCGTCGGGGCGGACGGGACGGCGGCCGACGGGGACGAGCCGTACGCGGCGGGGCGGCACCTCTGGTTCCACCGGGACTTTCCCGCCGAGGAGCGGGTGCCCTTCGAGATCGGCGTGGTGTACCGGGACGAGCGGATCGTGGTGGCGGACAAGCCGCACTTCCTGGCGACGACGCCGCGGGGCCGGCACGTCACGGAGACGGCGCTCGCGCGGCTGCGCCGGGAGCTGGGGCTGCCGTTCCTCCAGCCCGCGCACCGGCTGGACCGGCTGACGGCCGGGCTCGTGCTCTTCGTCGTACGGCCGGAGGACCGGGGGGCGTACCAGACGCTGTTCCGGGACCGGGTGGTGCACAAGGCGTACGAGGCGGTGGCGCCGTACGACCCGGCGGTGGAGCTGCCGGTGACCGTGCGGAGCCGGATCGAGAAGGAGCGCGGGGTGCCGGCCGCCCGGGAGGTCCCGGGCGAGCCGAACGCCGAGAGCCGGATCGAGCTCCTGGCGCACGCGCGCGGGCTGGCCCGGTACCGGCTGGTGCCGGTGACCGGGCGGACCCATCAACTGCGGGTGCACATGAACGCGCTCGGGCTGCCGATCCTCCACGATCCGCTGTACCCGGTGGTCCGTGGGGACGGGCCGGAGGACTTCGGGCGACCGCTCCAGCTGCTCGCGCGGTCGCTGGCGTTCACCGACCCGGTCACGGGCGAGCCGAGGCGGTTCCTGAGCCGCCGCCCGCTCAATGGCCTCGGCTGATCCACTCCTCCAGGTGCGGGGCCTCCGCGCCGACGGTGGTGCCGTCGCCGTGGCCGGTGCGGACGACCGTCTCGGGCGGCAGCGTGAGCAGCCGGTCCCGGATCGAGTCGACGATCGTCGGGAAGTCCGAGAAGGACCGTCCGGTCGCGCCGGGGCCGCCCTGGAAGAGGGTGTCGCCGGTGAAGACGGTGCCCAGGTCGGGGGCGTACAGGCAGACCGCGCCGGGGGCGTGGCCAGGGGTGTGCAGGACGTGCAGGTCGGTCCCGGCGATGGTGAGGACCTGGCCGTCGGCGAGGTCGCCGTCCGGGGTGTGGTCGGGGTGGGTGAGCTTCCACAGCGGCTGGTCGGCGGGGTGGAGCAGGATCCGGGCGCCGGTGGCGGCGGCGAGGGCCGGGGCCGCGTCGATGTGGTCGTCGTGGGCGTGGGTGCAGATGATGGCGCGCAGGGCGCGCCCGTCGAGGGCGGCGAGAATGGCCTCGGCGTCGTGGGCGGCGTCGATGACGACGGCCTCGGTGTCGTCGCCGACGATCCAGACGTTGTTGTCCACCTCCCAGGTGCCGCCGTCGAGGCTGAAGGTGCCGGAGGTGACCAGGTGGTCGATGCGGGTGGTCATCAGAGGATCACCACCGAGCGCAGGACGTCACCCTCGTGCATGCGTCCGAAGGCCTTCTCGACGTCGCCGAGGCCGATGGTCTCGGTGACGAAGGCGCCGAGGTCGATGCGGCCCTGCTGGTGCAGGTCGATCAGCATCGGGAAGTCGCGGGAGGGCAGGCAGTCCCCGTACCAGGAGGACTTGAGGGCGCCGCCGCGGCCGAAGACGTCGAGGAGGGGCAGTTCCAGCTTCATCTCGGGGGTGGGGACGCCGACGAGGACGACGGTGCCGGCGAGGTCGCGGGCGTAGAAGGCCTGGCGGTAGGTCTCGGGCCGGCCGACGGCCTCGATGACGACGTCGGCGCCGAAGCCGCCGGTGAGCTCGCGGATCGCCTCGACGGGGTCGCCGGTGCGGGAGTCGACGGTGTGGGTGGCGCCCATCTCGCGGGCCTTGGCGAGCTTGCGGTCGTCGATGTCGACGGCGATGATCCGGGCCGCTCCGGCGAGCCGGGCGCCGACGATCGCGGCGTCGCCGACGCCTCCGCAGCCGATGACGGCGACGGTGTCGCCGCGGCCGACCTGGCCGGTGTTGAGGGCGGCGCCGATGCCGGCCATCACGCCGCAGCCGAGGAGTCCGGCGACCTCGGGGGCGACGGCCGGGTCGACCTTGGTGCACTGTCCGGCGGCGACCAGGGTCTTCTCGGCGAAGGCGCCGATGCCGAGGGCCGGGGAGAGCTCGGTGCCGTCGAGCAGGGTCATCTTCTGCTTGGCGTTGTGGGTGTCGAAGCAGTACCAGGGGCGGCCGCGCAGGCAGGCCCGGCACTGGCCGCACACCGCGCGCCAGTTGAGGACGACGAAGTCACCGGGGGCGACGTCGGTGACGCCCTCGCCGACCGACTCGACGACGCCCGCCGCCTCGTGGCCGAGGAGGAAGGGGAACTCGTCGTTGATCGCGCCCTGTTTGTAGTGGAGGTCGGTGTGGCAGACGCCGCAGGCCTGGATCTTCACGACGGCCTCACCGGGCCCGGGGTCGGGGATGATGATCGTCTCGACCCGGACCGGCTCGTTCCTGCCGGGGGCGACGACCCCCTGGACCTGCTGCGCCATCGTGGACTTCCCTTCCACCAAACGGTGACCTGCGTTACGGATGTGACGATATCGGCCAGGTTACGCGGAGGCCGCAACCCGCGTCCTCCCGCTCGCCGTCTCCACCTCCAGCAGGCATGACACAGCCTCAGGGGGAATCCATGACCAGTGAACTCGAACCGTTCGCGGACCCGTTGACCGTGCCGCCGGTGATCCGTCCGGAACCGGGCGACGACACGGCCGAGATCGAGATCGCGTTACGTCCGACGTGGGTGCGGATGCACCGGCAGCTGCCGCCCACGCTGATGTGGGGGTACGGGGGGAGCGTCCCGGGCCCGACCATCGAGGTGCGGCGGGGGCAGCGGGTCCGGGTGGCGTGGACCAACCGGATCCCGCAGGGCAGCGCGTACCCGGTGACCGTGGTCGAGGTGCCGCGGACCGAGGGGCGGCCGGATCCGCACAACCGGCCGGGCCGGGAGGGCGTGGAGCCGGTCCAGGAGGTGGCGGCGCTGCCCGCCTGGTCGGTGACGCACCTGCACGGGGCGCAGACCGGCGGCGGCAACGACGGGTGGACGGACAACGGGGTCGGCTTCGGCGGCGCGCAGCTGTCGGAGTATCCGAACGAGCACCAGGCGGTGCACTGGTGGTACCACGACCACGCCATGAACATCACCCGGTGGAACGTGTTCGCGGGGCTGATGGGCACCTATCTGGTGCGGGACGAGGAGGAGGACGCGCTGGGTCTGCCGTCCGGGGAGCGGGAGCTGCCGCTGGTCCTGGCGGACCGCAATCTCGACGTGGACGACGACGGGGTGCTGAACGGGCGGCTGCTGCACAAGACGACGCGTCTGGTGGCCAGTCACCCGGAGACGGGGAAGCCGGTCGGGCTGCCGTTCCTCGGCCCGTACACGACGGTGAACGGCACGATCTGGCCGTATCTGGAGGTGCGGGACGGCTGGTACCGCTTCCGGCTGGTGAACGCGTCGAACGCGCGGACCTACGACCTGGTCCTCGTCGACGAGGACGACCGGCCGGTGCCGGGGGCGGTGCATCAGATCGGCAGTGACGGCGGGCTGCTGCCGCGCCCGGTGCCGTTCGACTTCGCGGCGGGCGACGGGGGCGCGGAGACGGTCGCGCCGATGACGATCGCCCCGGCCGAGCGCTTCGACCTGCTGATCGACTTCCGGGGCCGGGCGGGGCAGCGGCTGCGGCTGGTGAACAAGGCCCCGGGGCGGGAGCCGGGGGTGCCGGACGCGGCGCTGAGCGTGCCGTATCCGCAGGTGATGGAGTTCCGGGTGGGCGAGGGGGCCGAGGACGGGGGCTGCGACGGCTTCGCGCTGCCGCCGGTGCTCTCGGGGTCCTTCCGGCGCTACGACCACGCGCACGTCGAGCACGGGCACCGGCTGGTGGTGCTGACGCCGCCGGGGACGGTCGGGGGCGGCGGGCATCCGGAGATGTGGGAGATGGAGGAGGTCCCGGAGGGCGAGGGGGCCAAGCTGCGGCTGCCGGCGAACGGGGTGATCCAGCTCCAGTCGGCGGACGGCAAGGTGCGCACGTACCGGCGTACGGCCCGGACGTTCAACGACGGGCTCGGGTTCACCATCGGCGAGGGCTCGTACGAGCAGTGGTCGTTCCTGAACCTGGCCCCGGGGCCGCTGATGCATCCGATGCACATCCACCTGGCGGACTTCCAGGTGATGGGGCGGGAGGCGTACACGACGGACGGCTTCGACGCGGTGGTGGGCGGTTCGCGCAGGCCGGTGCGGTTCGATCCTTCGCGGCCGGTGCCGGTACCGGCGAACGAGGCCGGCTGGAAGGACGTGTTCCGGGTGCCCGGCGGGGAGCTGGTGCGGGTGCTGGGCCGCTTCGACGGGGCGTACGGCCGGTTCATGTACCACTGCCATCTGCTGGAGCACGAGGACATGGGGATGATGCGCCCGTTCGTGGTGGTGCCGCCGGAGGTGCTGCCCTTCGACCACGGCGCGGGCCACGGGCACGGGCACGGGGGCCACTGAGCCGCCGGAGGTCCGGTGAGGACGCGCGAGGCCCCCGCGAGCTGCGTGCTCGCGGGGGCCTCCTCCCGTGGGGGGGTCTCTGTCGCCGGGATCGGCTCAGTCGTGGGGGTGGGCTCAGTCGCGGGGGTGGGCCCCGTGGCCGGGGTGGCCTCAGTCGCGGGAGTGGCCCTCGGTGGCGCGGACCCGGCCGCGGACCAGGAACCAGCCGCCGACGAGGGCCGCGGCGATGAGCGGGAGGCAGGCGACGGTGGTGCGGCCGACGCCGCCGTCCATCCACATGAGGACGAGGACGGTGGCGAGGAAAGCGAGCGTGATCAGCTGGGTGTAGGGGGCCCAGGGCAGCTTGAAGCCGGGGCGGGTGACCCGGCCGGCGCGGGCGGCGCGCCAGAACAGCAGCGAGCAGATCATGATCATGGCCCAGGTGCCGATGATGCCGATGGAGGCGAAGTTGAGGACGAGTTCGAAGGCCTCGCCGGGCATGACGTAGTTGAGGGCGACGCCGAGGACGCCGAAGCCGGCGGTGAGCAGGATGCCGCCGTAGGGGACGCCGCCGTTGTTCATGACGCCGGTGAACCTGGGTGCGGAGCCGGCCAGGGACATGGAGCGCAGGATGCGTCCGGTGGAGTAGAGGCCGGAGTTGAGGCTGGAGAGGGCGGCGGTGAGGACGACCAGGTTCATGACGCCGGCGGCGCCGGGGATGCCGAGTTTGTCGAAGACGGTGACGAAGGGGCTCTGGTCGCCGGTGTAGGCGGTGTAGGGGAGGAGCAGGGCGAGCAGGACGACGGAGCCGACGTAGAAGAGGCCGACGCGCCACATGATCGAGTTGATCGCCTTCGGCATGATCTTCTCGGGGTTCTCGGTCTCGCCGGCGGCGACGCCGCACAGTTCGACGGAGGCGTAGGCGAAGACGACGCCCTGGATGAGCAGCAGCATCGGCATCATGCCGTGGGGGAAGATGCCGCCGTTGTCGGTGATGTTGGCCAGGCCCGGGGTGTGGCCGCCGACCTCGTGCTGGGTGACGACGAGGAAGATGCCGACGAGCATGAACGCGACGAGTGCTGCGACCTTGACGATGGCGAACCAGAATTCCATCTCGCCGAAGTACTTGACCGAGATGAGGTTGGCGGCGAGGACGACCGCGAGGGCGATCAGGGCGAGGATCCACTGCGGGACGTCGCTGAACATCGCCCAGAAGTGGGCGTAGGTGGCCGCGGCGGTGATGTCGGCGACGGCGGTGGTCGACCAGTTGAGGAAGTAGAGCCAGCCGGCGGTGTAGGCGCCCTTCTCGCCCATGAACTCCCGCGCGTAGGAGACGAAGGCGCCCGAGGAGGGGCGGTAGAGCACGAGCTCGCCCAGGGCCCGCACGACGAGGAAGGCGAAGACGCCGCAGACCGCGTACGCGAGGAAGAGCGAGGGTCCGGCACTGGCCATCCGGCCGCCCGCGCCGAGGAAGAGGCCGGTGCCGATGGCGCCGCCGATGGCGATCATGTTGATGTGCCGGGACTTGAGGTCCTTGCGGTATCCGGCGTCGCCGGCGTCGATGTGGGGGGACGCCGTGGAACCGGTGGCCGCCGGGACGGCGGTCCGCTGCTCGGCCGCGGTGACGCGGTCACTCATGGAGTTGGTCGCCTTCGTGAGGGGAGGGTCGTGCGGTACCCGGCCGCGCCCGTGGGGGGTTCTCCCCGGCACGGCCCACGCACATCCTCACGGCAACCGGCGCCACTGACTGTGGCGGATGTCACTGAACGCCCCGATTTGAGCTAGTTCAGAGCTTGGGCGGCTCAGGGCGCGAGGACGTCCAGCTCCTTGAGCGCGCCGACCGCGATCTCCCGGGTCAGCGCCTCGGCGCGGACCGCGTCCCGCTCCCGTACGGCCTCGGCGACCTGCACGTGGAGGGTGACGGCGGCCGGGTCGGGGTCCTCGAACATCACCTGGTGGCGGGTGCGCCCGCTGAGCACCTCGGCGACCACGTCCCCGAGCCGGGCGAACATCTCGTTGCCGGAGGCGTTGAGGACGACCCTGTGGAAGGCGATGTCGTGCACCAGGTACTCCTCCAGGCGGCGCCCGCGCGAGGTGGCGACCATCCCGAGGGCCTCCTCGGTGAGCTCGCGGCACTGCTCGGGGGTGGCGTGGAGGGCGGCGAGTCCGGCGGCGACCGGCTCGATCGCGGAGCGCAGCACGGTGAGCGAGCGGAGCTGGCGGGGGCGGTCGGCGCCGGCCAGCCGCCAGCGGATGACCTGGGGGTCGTACACGTTCCAGCGCTCGGTCGGCAGCACGATGACGCCGACCCGGCGGCGGGACTCGACCAGGTGCATGGACTCCAGGACGCGCACGACCTCGCGGACGACGGTCCGGGAGACCTCGAAGCGCCCGGCGAGCTCGTCGCTGCGCAGCACGGCGCCGGGCGGGTACTCCCCCGCGGTGATCGCGAGGCCCAGGGCGTTCAGGACGTGCGGGTGGAGCCCCTGGGCCGTTGTCGTCATGGTGGCCAGCCTATGCGTGATCACACAGGTGATCACGCCGGGAAGAATAAGTACGACTTATTTGTCACAGCCTCTTGAATACGTCGTACCCAACAGGTTTCATGAGCGCGACGGATCGATGTCGAAGAAGACAGCGAGGCACCCCCCATGAGCAGCACCCCCCAGCCCGTCCCGGCCGGCCCCCCGGTCGTCGTCGTGATGGGCGTCGCCGGGACCGGCAAGACGACCATCGGGCCCCTGGTCGCCGAGGCGCTCGGCCTTCCGTACGCGGAGGGCGACGACTTCCACCCGGCGGCCAACGTGGCCAAGATGTCCGCCGGGACCCCCCTGGACGACACGGACCGGGAGCCCTGGCTCGACGCCATCGGGCGCTGGGCGCACACCCGGGCCGGGCTCGGCGGTGTGGTGAGCAGCTCCGCGCTGAAGCGGATCTACCGGGACCGGCTGCGCGCCGCGGCCCCCGGCGTGGTCTTCCTCCACCTGACCGGCGACCGGGAGCTCATCGAGCGGCGGATGGCCGCGCGCAAGGGCCACTTCATGCCGACCGCGCTCCTCGACTCCCAGTTCGCCACCCTGCAGCCGCTCGGGGCGGACGAGGCGGGCGTCGCCGTCGACGTGACCGGCACCCCCGAGGAGATCGCCCGGCGGGCCGTCACGGCCCTGCGCCGCCTCGCCGGCTGACCCCGGCTCCGTCCCCTCTTCCCCCCTTTCTGCCCCCGCCCCCTTTCCCCCAAGGACCCCACCGTGACCAGTCTCAGCGTCGAGATCCTGGCAGCGGACGCCGCCGAACCCATCACCTCGGCAGGCAACGCCCAGCTCGGCATCGCCGTCCTCGCCGGCATCGCCGTCATCGTCCTGCTCATCACCAAGTTCAAGATGCACGCGTTCCTGGCGCTGACCATCGGATCGCTGGCGCTCGGCGCGTTCGCGGGTGCCCCGCTCGCCGCCACCATCAAGTCCTTCACCGCCGGACTCGGCAGCACCGTGGCCGGTGTGGGCGTGCTCATCGCGCTCGGCGCGATCCTCGGCAAGCTGCTCGCCGACTCCGGCGGCGCCGACCAGATCGTCGACACGATCCTGGCCAGGACCGGCCGGCGCGGCATGCCGTGGGCGATGGTCCTGATCGCCTCCGTGATCGGTCTGCCGCTCTTCTTCGAGGTCGGCATCGTGCTGCTGATCCCGGTGGTGCTGCTGGTCGCCAAGCGCGGCAACTACTCGCTGATGCGGATCGGCATCCCGGCCCTCGCCGGTCTGTCCGTCATGCACGGGCTCATCCCGCCGCACCCCGGCCCGCTCGTCGCGATCGACGCGGTCGGCGCCAACCTGGGCGTCACCCTCGCCCTGGGCCTGGTCGTCGCGATCCCGACCGTGATCATCGCCGGTCCGGTCTTCTCCCGGTACGCGGCCCGCTGGGTGGACATCCCGGCCCCCGAGAAGATGATCCCCACGCGCCCCTCCGAGGACCTGGAGAAGCGGCCCGGCTTCGGCGCCACCGTGGCCACCGTGCTGCTGCCGGTCGTCCTCATGCTGGTGAAGGCGCTCGTCGACATCGTGGTCGACGACCCGGAGAACGGCGTGCAGAAGGTCACCGACGTGATCGGCTCCCCGCTGATCGCCCTGCTCGCCGCCGTCATAGTGGGCATGTTCACCCTGGGCCGGGCGGCCGGGTTCACCAAGGAGCGCCTCTCCTCCACCGTCGAGAAGTCGCTCGCCCCGATCGCGGGCGTGCTGCTGATCGTCGGCGCGGGCGGCGGCTTCAAGCAGACCCTCATCGACATCGGCGTCGGCCAGATGATCCTGGAGTTCTCCGAGAACTGGTCGATCCCGGCCCTGCTGCTCGCCTGGCTGATCGCGGTCGCGATCCGGCTCGCGACCGGCTCGGCGACGGTGGCGACGATCTCGGCGGCCGGCCTGGTGGCCCCGCTGGCCGAGGGCATGTCGACGGGCGAGGTCTCGCTCCTCGTCCTGGCGATCGGTGCCGGTTCGCTCTTCTTCAGCCACGTCAACGACGCGGGTTTCTGGCTGGTGAAGGAGTACTTCGGGATGAACGTCGGCCAGACGATCAAGACCTGGTCGGTGATGGAGACCATCATCTCGGTGGTCGGCATCGTCTTCGTGCTGCTGCTGTCGCTGGTGATCTAGCGGCGACCGAGCGGTAGCAGGTTCCCTCTGCCGAGGCCCTGGAGTGCGGTGATCCGCGCGCCAGGGCCTCGGTCGTTTCCCGCCGGCCGGACGGAGACCGGCCGACGGGAAACGGCCGGTCTCCGTCCGGTGGGCCTCCGTCAGCCGACCGCCCGGGCCGCCGCCCGGCCCGCCGCGCGGCCGGAGAAGAGGCAGCCGCCGAGGAAGGTGCCTTCGAGGGAGCGGTAGCCGTGGACGCCGCCGCCGCCGAAGCCCGCCGCCTCGCCGGCCGCGTACAGGCCGGGCAGCGGCTCGCCGGTCTCGGTGAGGACGCGGGAGTCGAGGTCGGTCTGCAGGCCGCCGAGGGACTTGCGGGTGAGGATGTTGAGGCGGACGGCGATCAGCGGGCCGGCCTTCGGGTCGAGCAGGCGGTGCGGGGACGCGGTACGGATCAGGCGGTCGCCCAGGTACCTGCGGGCGCCGCGGATCGCGGTGACCTGGAGGTCCTTGGTGAACGGGTTGGCGATCTCGCGGTCGCGGGCGGTGATCTCGTGGCGCAGCGCCGTCTCGTCGATCAGGTCCTCGCCGGTGATCCGGTTCATGCCGCGGACCAGGGCGGCCAGGTCGCGCTCGACGACGAAGTCGGCGCCGTTGTCCATGAACGCCTTCACGGGGGCGGGCACGTCCGCGCGGGCGCGGCCGATGACGTCGCGGACCGACTTGCCGGTGAGGTCGGGGTTCTGCTCGGAGCCGGAGAGGGCGAACTCCTTGCCGATGATCTTCTGGTCGAGCACGAACCAGGTGTGGTCGTGGCCGGTCCGCATGATGTGTTCGAGGGTGCCGAGGGTGTCGAAGCCGGGGAAGAGCGGGACGGGCAGCCGCTTGCCGGTCGCGTCGAGCCAGAGCGAGGACGGGCCGGGCAGGATCCGGATGCCGTGCCGGGCCCAGATGGGGTTCCAGTTCTCGATGCCCTCGGTGTAGTGCCACATCCGGTCGCGGTTGACGTGGTGCGCGCCGGCCTTCTCGGCGATGCCGAGCATCAGGCCGTCGACGTGGGCGGGGACGCCGGAGAGCATGCGGGCGGGCGGGGTGCCGAGCCGCTCGGGCCACTGCGCGCGGACCAGGTCGTGGTTGCCGCCGATGCCGCCGGAGGTGACGATCACGGCCTGGGCACGCAGGGTGAACGCGCCGGTGGCCTCGCGGGCGCTGGCCGTGCCGCGCGGGGCGTCGGAGGGGGCCAGGATCTCGCCGGTGACGGTGTCGAGGCTGCCGGCGGTACGGGCCAGCCCGGTCACCCGGTGGCGGAAGCGGAAGCGGACCAGGCCGCGGGCCGCGCCCTCGCGGACCCGGGCCTCGAAGGGGGCGACGAGGCCGGGGCCGGTGCCCCAGGTGATGTGGAAGCGGGGGACGGAGTTGCCGTGGCCGTTGGCGTCGTAGCCGCCGCGCTCGGCCCAGCCGACCACCGGGAAGAAGCGCACGCCGAGGCCGTGCAGCCAGGCGCGCTTCTCACCGGCCGCGAAGTCGACGTACGCCTCGGCCCAGCGGCGCGGCCAGGCGTCCTCGGGGCGGTCGAAGCCGGCGGTGCCGAACCAGTCCTGGAGGGCCAGGGCGTGGCTGTCGCGGATCCGCATCCGGCGCTGCTCGGGCGAGTCGACGAGGAAGAGGCCGCCGAAGGACCAGTGGGCCTGGCCGCCGATCGACTGCTCGGGTTCCTGGTCGAGCAGGATCACGGACCGGCCGGCGTCGACCAGCTCGGCGGTGGCGACGAGTCCGGCGAGGCCGGCTCCGATGACGATGACGTCGGCGTCGTAGGCAGGAGGCATGGACCGCATCTTGGATACACCGATGTATCGAGTCAACGGTTGGAGGCACTTTGCCCGCCACTTTCCGGAGGCGACCACCCTCCCGTTTTCTAATGTCGGGCATTAATATGGACGTATGGCAAGGACGTCAGGGCCCGAGACCCGGGACAAACTGATCCGTGCGGCGGAGCGGGTCTTCGCCGCCCAGGGCGTCGACGGCGCCCAGCTGCGGGACATCGTGGCACTCGCCGGACAGGGCAATCCGTCCGCCGTCCAGTACCACTTCGGCTCCCGGGCCGGACTGCTCGACACGGTGATGGCCGGCCGCCAGCTGCGCACCGAACAGGTGCTCGCCCCGCTCCTCGCCGCCGGCCCCGTCGAGCTGCACGAGCTGGTCGACGCGCTGGTCACCGCCGAGTCGAGCGAGCTGCGCACCGACCGGGGCCGCTGCTGCCTGCGGATCTCCGCGCAGCTCAGCCACGAGAGCGGGATCCGCACCCGCTCCCCGCACCCCACGCTCGCGGGCACCTGCTACTGGCGCCTGATCGAGCGCCTGGAGACCTGCCTGGCCGCCGCCGGACTGCCCGAGCCGCTGCGTCTGGAACGCCTCGACCTGGCGCTGACCGTCGTCGGCGCGGCGATGGCCGACCGGGCCCGGCAGTACCTCGACGGCACCGAACCCCTCACCGGAGAGGCGCTCTTCCTCGCCGATCTGGTCGAGACCACCACGGCGCTCCTCCTGGCCGCACAGCCCCGGAGCGGCGCCCACCCCCGTAGGCCCCGAAAGGACCCCTCATGAGCGAGAACACCCCCGCGCACCACCCGCACGACCTGACCGGCCGGACCGTCATCGTCACGGGCGGCGCCCGTGGCCTGGGCGCCGAGGCCGCCCGGCAGGCCGTGGCCGCCGGTGCCAACGTCGTGATCACCGACGTGCTCGACGAGGAGGGCAAGGCCACCGCCGCCGAGCTGGGCGAGCGGGCCCGGTTCCTCCACCACGACGTGACCTCGGAGGAGGAGTGGGCGGCGGCCGTCGCGTACGCCGTCGAGGAGTTCGGCGGGCTGCACGGCCTGGTGAACAACGCCGGCATCTCGACCGGCGCTCTCCTGGAGACCGAGTCCGTCGAGCACTTCCGCAAGGTCCTCGACATCAACCTGACCGGCGTCTTCATCGGCATGAAGGCCGCGATCCCCGCGATGCGGGAGGCGGGCGCTGGCTCGATCGTCAACATCTCCTCGGCCGCCGGCCTGATGGGCCTCGCGCTGACCGCCGGCTACGGCGCCTCGAAGTGGGGCGTACGCGGGCTGACGAAGATCGGCGCGGTGGAGCTCGGCACCTCGCGGATCCGCGTCAACTCGGTCCACCCGGGCATGACGTACACCCCGATGACGGCCTCCGTCGGCATCGAGAAGGGCGAGGGCAAGTACCCCAACACCCCGATGGGCCGGGTCGGCGAGGCGCACGAGATCGCGGGCGCGGTCGTGTTCCTGCTCTCGGACGCCGCGTCGTACGTGACGGGCGCGGAGCTGGCCGTGGACGGCGGCTGGACGACCGGCCCGACGGTGAAGTACGTGATGGGGCAGTGAGCCTGCCCACCTGACGACGGCCGGTGATTTCATGGGGCGCATGAGCGCTGCCGATGAGGTCCTCGATGTCGTCGACGAGAACGACCGGGTGGTCGGACGGGCCCCGCGCGGTGAGGTGTACGCGCGGGGCCTGATCCATCGCTGCACCTTCATCCGGGTCCGGGACGCCGAAGGACGCGTCTTCGTCCACCGCAGGACCCCGACGAAGCTGGTCTACCCGTCGCTGTACGACATGTTCGTCGGCGGGGTCGTGGGCGCGGGCGAGTCCTACGACGACGCCGCCCTGCGGGAGGCCGAGGAGGAGCTGGGCGTCTCCGGGCTGCCCCGGCCCGTACCGCTGTTCCGCTTCCTGTACGACTCCGGGGGCGTCGCCGGCAAGTGGTGGTCGGCCGTGTACGAGGTGCGCTGCGAGCTGCCCGTACGGCCCCAGGTGGAGGAGGTCGCCTGGCACGCCTTCCTGCCGGAGGACGAGCTGGAGGCACGGCTCGCCGACTGGGAGTGGGTACCGGACGGCCTCGCCGCGTACGAGCGGCTGCGGGGGCTCGGGGCGGGGTGAGCGGGGCGGGCTGAGCCGGGGCGGGGTGAGCCGGGGCGCGGGGCGCAGGGAGCGGGGCGGGCTGAGCCGGGGCGCGTGAGCCGGGGCGCGTGAGCCAGGGCGGGTGGGGCTTGCGTGCCGGGTGACCTGGGCCGATGGCGCGGGTCGGCGAGGCCGGCCGCGAGGGTCGCCGCCGGGCGGTGTGATCATGCGACGGATAAGGTGCCCGCGTGAGCGACTTCATACAGAGCCTGCGACTGTGGTTCGCGCCGCAGCGGCTCCGGGAGGAGGGCGAGACCCCCGACTACCGCTTCTCCCTGGCCAACGAGCGGACCTTCCTCGCCTGGATCCGGACCGCGCTCGCGCTGATCGGCGGCGGCTTCGCCGTCGACCAGTTCCTGCCGGACCTGCGCTGGGGCGTCCGGGTCGGGCTCGCGCTCGCGCTGCTCGCGGCCGGTGTGCTGTGCGCCCTGCGCGCCGTGAACCACTGGGTGCGCTGCGAGCGGGCCATGCGGCGCGGCGAGGACCTGCCGACCTCCCGGTTCCCGGCGGTGCTGAGCCTGGCGGTGGCGGTGGTCGCGGTCGCGATGGTGGTGGTCGTCGTCTTCGGCTGGGCCGGACGGTGACCGGCGCGGGCGACGGGGGCGGGCCGGCCCTCCGGGACCCGGGGCTCCAGCCCGAGCGGACCCGGCTGGCCTGGCGGCGCACCACCCTGTCGTGCACGGTGACGGCGGTGCTCGCGGGCAAGCAGGCGATCCACGAGGGCGTGACGGCGACCGGCCTGCTCGCGGTGGGGCTCTCGGCCCTGGTGTGGATCGGCTTCCTCGCGGTGGCGCACCGCAGGATCCAGTCGCTCGGCGCGGCGCGGCCCCGGCAGCTGTCGCTGCGGAGCGCCTGGCTCGCGGCGCTGTGCACGATCGCGTTCGCCGGGTTCGGGGTGGCGGTCCTGCTGTGAGGCGGGCCGGGGCGGGGCCTGGTCGTGGTCGGCGCCCCGGGCAGCGCCCGCACCCACCTGAAGAAACGGACATTACGGACTAGCCTGAGGTCATCAGCGGACCCCTCGCAGAGGTGGAGCCATGACCGTCACCCACCACGAGCACGCCACCCACGCGCACAGCCACGGCCCGGCCTGCGGGCACACCGCCGTCCCCCACCGGGACCACACGGACTACGCGCACGACGGGCACCTGCACCGCGAGCACGCCGGGCACTGGGACGAGTGCGAGTCCACCGCGCACGTGGCGCACACCCATCCCGGCCACACGCACGGGCCCGGCTGCGGGCACGCCGCCGTCCCCCACGGCGACCACGTCGACTACGCCCACGACGGGCACCGGCACGCCGAGCACGGCAACCACTGGGACGACCACTGACCCCGCGCTCCGGGCGGCGCGGCCCCGGTTTCCCCCGGACCCGTCCCGACTGGCACCCTTCCCCTGTCCAGTCGGGCTCTCATCCGGGGGAACTCCTGTGTCTGTCACCGATCCTTACGTGGTCGCGCTCGCGCCGAACGTCCACGCCTTCGTCCAGCCCGACGGCGGCTGGTGTCTGAACAACGCCGGTTTCCTCGGCGACGGCGGGGAGACGCTGCTCGTCGACACGGCCGCCACCGAGCGGCGGGCCCTGCTGCTGCGCGACGCGGTCCGCGAGGCCGGGCTCGCCGCGCCGCGCACGATCGTCTCCACCCACCACCACGGCGACCACACCTACGGCAACGGGGTGTTCCGGCCGGAGGCGCGGATCATCGGGCACGAGAACTGCCGGGCCGAGCAGCTCGCCGCCGGGCACCAGCTCCATCTGCTGTGGCCGCAGACCGACTTCGGCCGGGTCGAGATCCTGCCGCCGCACCTCACGTACCGGGACTCCCTCACGCTGTACGTCGGCGAGGTGGAGGTACGGGTGATCCACCCCGGCCCGGCACACACCACGGGCGACTCGATCGTCCATCTCCCCGGGCACGGTGTGGTGTTCACCGGCGACCTGGTCTTCCACGGCGGCACGCCGTTCCTGCCGATGGGCTCGCTCGCCGGTTCGCTGCGCGCGCTCGACCTGCTGCGCTCGCTCGACGCGCCCACGGTGGTGCCCGGGCACGGCCGGGTGACCGACCCCTCCGCGTACGACGCGACCGAGCGGTACCTGCTGTGGGTGCGGGAGCTGGCCCGGGAGGGCCACGCGAAGGGGGCGACGCCGCTGGAGACGGCCCGGGGCGCGGAGCTCGGCGAGTTCGCCGCGTGGCGGGAGAGCGAGCGTCTGGTGGCGAACCTGCACCGGGCGTACGCGGAGCTGGACGGCCTGCCGGAGGGGCACCCGCTGGACCCGGTGGCGATCTTCGGGGACATGGCCGCGATGAACGGCGGGGTCCCGGTGGCCTGCCACGCGTGACGGCGCGGCGGGCGGTCGCCGGGCCCGCGTCCGGGCCGGGCGGCCGGTGAGGACGTGCCGTACCGCCCGGCGCGCGAAGGAACCGCCCCCTCTGGACGACATACCGACTGGTCGGTCATCATGAACGCCGACGCCGATCCCGGAGGTATCCCCGCATGAGCTCCACCCCGCCGCCAGGTTCCCCGCCGCCCGGTCTCGACCCCGAGCGGCTGCGCGCCTTCCTCGACCGCGAGCGGCCCGGGCTGGTCGCCGGCCCCCTCACCGCCCGGCTGATCGAGGGCGGCCGGTCGAACCTCACGTACGGGGTGACCGACGGGACCGGCCGCTGGGTGGTGCGGAGGCCGCCGCTCGGGCACGTGCTCGCCACCGCGCACGACATGAAGCGCGAGCACCGGGTCATCAGCGCCCTGCGGAGCACCGCCGTGCCCGTGCCGGAGACCGTCGTGCTGTGCGAGGACGAGTCGGTGCTCGGGGCGCCGTTCTACGTCATGGAGTTCGTGCCCGGCACGCCGTACCGCTCGGCGGCCGAGCTCGCCCCGCTCGGCCCCGCCCGTACCCGCGAGGCCGTCCTCGGGCTCGTCGACACCCTCGTCGACCTGCACGCCGTGGACCCCGCCGCCGTGGGGCTCGACGACTTCGGGCGCCCCGAGGGCTTCCTCGACCGGCAGCTGCGCCGCTGGGGCAAGCAGCTCGCCGCCTCCCGGGGGCGCGAGCTGCCGGGCATCGACGAACTGCACGCCGCGCTCGGCCGGGGCCTTCCCGCCTCGCCCGCGCCGGCCGTCGTCCACGGCGACTACCGGCTCGACAACGTCCTCATCGGCGAGGACGACCGCATCAAGGCCGTCCTCGACTGGGAGATGTCCACCCTCGGCGACCCGCTCACCGACCTCGGCCTGCTCGTCATGTACAGCGCGCCGCTGGAGCTGCCGGACTCCCCCATCTCCACCACCGCGTCAGCCGCCGGGCACCCGACACCCGGCGAGCTGATCGAGCGCTACGCCGCCCGCTCCGGCCGGGACACCGGCGCCGTCTCCTGGTACACGGCCTTCGCCTGGTTCAAGCTGGCCGTGATCCTGGAGGGCATCCACTACCGCTACACCCTCGGACAGACCGTCGGCGCCGGCTTCGACCGCATCGGCGAGCTCGTCCCCGTCTTCATCGAGCACGGCCTCACCACCCTCCAGGAAGGCTGACCCGCCATGGACTTCGCCTACGACGCCCGCACCGAGGAACTGCGGGCGAGGCTCCTCGCCTTCATGGACGAGCACGTGTACCCCGCCGAGGCCGTCGCCCACGAGCAGCGCGCCCGGCTCGCCTCCCCCTGGGACACCCCGGCGGTCGTCGAGGACCTGAAGGCGGAGGCCAAGCGGCAGGGGCTGTGGAACCTGTTCCTGCCGGACGAGGAGTACGGGGCGGGGCTCACCAACCTCCAGTACGCCCCGCTCGCCGAGATCACCGGCCGCAGCCCCCAGCTGGCCCCCACCGCCCTCAACTGCGCCGCCCCCGACACCGGGAACATGGAGGTGCTCGCCCAGTTCGGCGACGAGGCTCAGCGGAAGCAGTGGCTGGAGCCGCTGCTCGCCGGCGAGATCCGCTCGGCGTTCGCCATGACCGAGCCCGAGGTGGCCTCCTCCGACGCCACCAACATCGAGACCCGGATCCGGCGGGACGGCGACTCGTACGTGATCGACGGGCGCAAGTGGTACATCTCCGGGGCGATGAACCCCGACTGCCGGATCCTCATCGTCATGGGCAAGACCGACCCGGACGGCGCCGACCCGCGCCGCCAGCAGTCGATGATCCTGGTGCCGCGCGACACCCCCGGCGTCGAGGTGCGCCGCGCGATGCGGGTGTACGGCTACGAGGACCACTCCCACGGCGGCCACGCCGAGGTGCTCTTCGACGGGGCCCGGGTCCCGGCCGCGAACCTGATCGGCGAGGAGGGCGGCGGCTTCGCCATCGCCCAGGCCCGGCTCGGCCCCGGCCGGATCCACCACTGCATGCGGCTGATCGGCATGGCCGAGCGGGCCATCGAGCTGATGTGCCGGCGCGCGGTCTCCCGCACCGCGTTCGGCAAGGCCATCGCCCAGCAGGGCGTCGTGCAGAACTGGATCGCGGACGCCCGGGTGACGGTCGAGCAGCTGCGGCTGCTCGTCCTCAAGACGGCCTGGCTGATGGACACCGTCGGCAACCGGGGCGCGCACACCGAGATCCAGGCGATCAAGATCGCCACCCCGCGCGCGGTGGTCGACATCATCGACAGGGCCGTCCAGGTGCACGGCGCCGGCGGGGTCTCCCAGGACTTCCCGCTGGCCGAACTGTGGGCCGGGGCGCGCACCCTGAGGCTGGCGGACGGCCCCGACGAGGTGCACCAGCGGTCGCTGGCCCGCCGGGAGCTGAAGAAGTACCTCTGACCCCGCCGGAACGGACTACGGGCGCAGCGCCCGCAGCAGGAGGTCGGCCAGCTGGTCGGCCACCTGCTGCGGGGTGAGCGGACCGTCGGGGCGGTACCACGTCGACAGGTGGTGGACCGACCCGAAGTGGTAGTCGACGACCAGGTCGGCGGGGGTCGCCGAGGAGAACACCCCGGACTGCTGGCCCTCCTCGATCAGGGCGCGGAACCGCTCGTGGTAGCGGCGCCGCTCGGCCCGGACCTGCTTGTTCTTCTCCGGGCTGAGGTGGTGCATGGAGCGGAAGAAGATGGCGGCGTCGTCGAGGTTCTCGATCGTCGTGACGACGACGTCGGCGGCGGCGTCCCGCAGCCGCAGCTCCACCGGGGCGTCGGCGCCCGCGAAGGCGTCCAGCCGCTCCTGCTGGAGGCGGAGCACCCGGGAGTAGACCTCCTGGAGCAGGTCCTCCTTGGAGCCGAAGTAGTGGTAGAGGGCACCCTTGGTGACGCCCGCCGCCTCCACGATCTCCTGGACGGAGGTCCGGTCGTAGCCGTGCTCCGCGAAGAGCCGGGTGGCGGCGGCGAGGAGCCTCTGGGGGACGGGGACCCCGTTGCCGTCCGTCGTCCTGGCCATGCTCCGCCTTCTTTCGTCCATGCCGGTGCTCACTTCCGGGACCGCAGGTCCCGCCTGAGGATCTTCCCACTTGTCGTCTTGGGGAGCTCCGCCAGGATCTCGACCTCGCGCGGGTACTTGTACGCGGCGAGCCGCTGCTCACAGTAGGCGGAGAGCTCGGCGGGGCCCGCATCGGCGCCGGGCCGCAGGCTCACGTACGCCTTGACCGTCTCGCCGCGGTAGGCGTCGGGCACGCCGACGACGGCGGCCTCGCGGACGGCCGGGTGGGTGTAGAGGACGTCCTCGACCTCGCGCGGCCAGACCTTGAACCCGGAGGCGTTGATCATGTCCTTCTTGCGGTCGACGACGTACAGCCAGCCGTCCGCGTCCATGAAGCCGATGTCGCCGGTGCGCAGCTCCCCGTCGGGGAAGGTCGCCGCGGTGGCCTCGGGCAGGCGCCAGTAGCCGGGGACGACCTGGGGGCCGCGGACGGCGATCTCGCCCTGCTCGCCGAACGGGACCTCGGCGCCGGTCTCGTCCAGGATCCGCACGACGGTGTCGGGCCCGGGGACGCCCACCGAGAGCGTGCCGGAGGCCGGGTCGACGGGCGCCTCGGACTGCGGCGGCACGGAGGCGCAGGGGGCGGTGCACTCGGTGAGGCCGTAGCCGTTGCGCAGGTACGGGCCGAAGCCGGCACGGAACTTCTCGACGAGCGCGGGCGGCACGGGCGCGCCGCCCGAGGACATCACGAGGAACGAGGAGAAGTGGCCGGGGGTGGCGGCCGGGTGGGCGGCGAGCGCCATGTAGGCGGTGGAGGGGCCGACGGTGTAGGCGGGCCGGTGCTCCAGGAAGGCGTCGAGGACGACCCCGGACTCGAAGCGGTAGGCGAGGGCGAGGGTGCCGCCGTTGGCGAAGCAGGCGCCGAGCTCGCAGACGAGTCCGGTGATGTGGAAGAGCGGGGCGAGGGCGAAGTAGACGGCGCCCTCGGGGACGGGGTGGCCGGCGCGCTGCCGTTCGGCGTTGTGGACGATGCCCCGGTGCAGGTTGAGGGCGCCCTTGGGGGTGCCGCTGGTGCCGGAGGTGTAGCTGATCAGGGCGAGGTCGTCGGTGGCCGGCTCGCGTCCCTCCGGGGCCGGGTGTCCGGCGCGGGCGACCGAGAGGAGGTCCTCCGCGCCCCGCAGGGCGTCGGCCGCGACCCGGTCGAAGCCGAGGACGCGGGGGTCGTCGCGGGTCTGGAGCTCGCGCTCGTACGCGGTGAGGGCGATCCGGACGCCGGCCTCGGCGGCGGTCTCGCGGAGGTAGGCGTCCCAGGCGCGGTCGGAGCAGACCAGGGCGGTGGCGCCGGAGTCCCTCAGGGCGTGGCCGACCTCGCCCGCCTTGTACATCGGGTTGAGCGGGACGACGGTGGCGCCCGCCTTCCAGGCGCCGAGGAGGGCGAGGACGAAGTGCGGGCTGTTCTGGAGCATCACCGCGACCCGGTCGCCGCGCCCGACGCCCCGGGCGGCCAGGTGTCCGGCGACGGAGTCGGAGAGGGCGTCGGCCTCGCGGTAGGAGACCCGGCCGTCGAAGTAGGCGAGGGCCGGATGGTCCGGGGTGCGGGCGGCGGCGGCACGGAAGGCGTGCAGGGTGGTGGGGGGCGGGCTGATCGGGGCCCGCTGGGCCGCGCTGAGCCGCCCGAGCCAGGGCTTGGCGGCGTAGATCGACCCCGTACCGCCGCTGCCGTACGACTCGGGGCCCGGCTGCTCTGACTGGCCCTGCTGCCCCGGCTGGCCCTGCTGTCCCGGCTGCCCCTGCTCCCGCTCCTGCCGGCTCGTGCTCATGCGCCCGCCCCTTCCCACTTCCGCTGGATGTGGTTCATATTGCCCAGCCACCGTTCGGGCTCGGTCGCCCGGGCCCGGTAGTAGTCGGCGACCTCGGGGTGCGGCAGGACGAGGAAGCGGTCGGCGGCCATGGCGTCGAAGAGGGCGTCGGCGACGTCCTCGGGCTCGATGGCGGTGGGGGCGAGGACGAGTTCGCCGGCGGTTCCGGAGGCGGTGAGCATGTCCGTACGCACCCCCTGCGGGCAGATCGCGTGGACCTTGAGGCCGTGGTGCCGGTAGGTCAGCGAGAGCCATTCGGCGAAGGCGTACGCGCCGTGCTTGGAGACGCTGTACGGGGCGGCGCCGATCATCGTGAGCAGTCCGGCGGCGGAGACGGTGGAGACGAAGCGGCCGGTGCCGCGCTCCAGCCAGTCGGGCAGCAGCGCGCGGGCGGCGCGGACGTGGGCCATGACGTTGACGTCCCAGGCGGCGGCCCAGACCTCCTCGTCGGCGAAGGCGTCGCCGGGCGAGGCGAGTCCGGCGTTGGCGCACCAGACGTCCACGGTGCCGCCGAGCGCGGCGCGGGCCTCCTCGACGATGCCGGAGGCGTCGCCGGGGACGGCGAGGGCGCCGATCTCGTCGGCGACGGCCTGGGTGCGGCCGGGGTCGAGGTCGTTGACGACGACCCGGGCCCCGTCGGCGGCGAACCTGCGGGCGAGTGCGGCGCCGATGCCGCCGCCCGCGCCGGTGACGACCACCGCGGCCCCCTCCACGCCCTGCACCGTACTCATCGGCGGTCCACCTCTCCGTAGCGGTCGTGCGGGCAGACTAACCGGTCGGTATGGAGCCGGGGAAGACTCCGGCGGTACGCCTCGTTCCGCGCGGCCCGGCGGAGCGCTAGCGTGCGGGGCCATGTCAGGAAAGGCGATCAAGGAGGTTTCCGCATGAGCCTGTCCAGACGTGGCCTGCTGGCCGCGGGCGGTGCGCTCGGCGCCGTGGCGGCGGCCGGTACGGGATCGACGGCGGCACACGCGGCCCCGGACGGCGCCGCCGGGGAGGGCGCCCGGGGGCGCCGGGTGCGCACCGGGTTCGAGCGGCTCGCCGCCGACGGGTACGCGCGGCTGGCCGGGCAGCGGGTCGGCGTGGTCACCAACCCGACCGGCATCACCGCCGAGGCCCGGCACATCGTGGACGTGATGCACGCCGACGAACGCGTCGACCTGGTCGCCGTCTTCGGCCCCGAGCACGGCTTCCGGGGCACGGCCCAGGCCGGCGGCTCGGAGGGGCGGTACGACGACCCGGCGACCGGGCTGCCGGTCTACGACACGTACCTGAAGAGCGGCCGGCCGCTCGCCGACGTCTTCACCGCCTCGGGCGTGGACACGGTGGTCTTCGACATCCAGGACGTGGGCGCCCGTTTCTACACGTACATCTGGACGCTCTACGACTGCATGGTGGCGGCCTCGCTCGCCGGGAAGCGCTTCGTGGTCCTGGACCGGCCGAACCCGGTGACCGGCCGGGCCGCGCTCGGTCCCGTCCTGGACCGGGCGTACGCGACCTTCGTCGGGCGCGAGCCCGTCGCGCAGGCGCACGGGATGACGGTGGCCGAGCTGGCCCGCCTCTTCAACGGGGAGTTCCTGGAGCGGCCGGTGGAGCTGGAGACGGTGCCGGTGACCGGCTGGCGGCGCGGGGAGTTCTTCGGCGCCACGGGCCTGCCGTGGGTGCCGCCCAGTCCCAACATGCCGACGCCCGACACGGCGCTCGTCTATGCGGGCACCTGCCTCTTCGAGGGCACCAACCTCTCCGAGGGGCGCGGCACCACCCGCCCGTTCGAACTGCTCGGCGCGGACGGGATCGACGGCCGGTGGGCGGCGGCGGCGAACGCCCTGGAGCTGCCCGGGGTGCGCTTCCGCGAGGCGTACTTCGCGCCGACCTTCTCCAAGTTCCAGGGGAAGACGGTGGGCGGGCTCCAGCTGATGGTGCACGACCCGGCGGCCTTCGACCCGGTGCGCACCGGGATCGCGCTGCTGGTCACCGCCCGCCGGAGCTGGAGCGGTTTCGCGTGGCGGCCGGACGCCTGGATCGACAAGCTGACCGGTTCGAGCCGGGTGCGCACGCTGATCGACGCGGGCGCGACGGCGGACGAGGTGGCGGCGGACTGGGAGGCGGGCCTGGCGGCGTTCCGGGCGGTGCGGCGGGAGTACCTGCTCTACCGCTGACGGGGGCTGGCCCCCGGACGGGCACGGGTGCGGGCCGGATGTCCCGGCCCGCGCCCTGCGGGTTGGCTGGGGTCATGAGCACTTCCTTACGACGCCGCCCCACGCCCCGGACCACGCTTCGCACCACGCCCGGCCCCACGCGCCGGCACCCGCGCCGGCGCCCGCTGACCGTCCTGCTCGCCGCCCTGTGCGTGGGCCTCCTCGCCCCCGCCGCCCCGGCCCTCGCCGACGGGCCGTCGACCCCCGACCCGGTGCGCGAACTCGCGGCCACCGCAGGCCCGTTGACCGACACCCGGACCCTGGAACGGATCGTCGGCGACGCGAAGGTCGTCGGCGTCGGCGAGGCCACGCACGGCTCGGCCGACTTCTTCCGCCTCAAGCACCAGGTCTTCGAACAGCTCGTGGAACGGCAGGGGTTCACCACCTTCGCCCTGGAGGCGAACTGGAGCACCGGTCTGCTCGTCGACGACTACGTGCGCCTCGGCAAGGGCGACATCCGGAAGATCATGCGCGAGGAGTTCCAGAACTCGTACGGCTTCTGGAACACCCAGGAGTACCTGGACCTGTTCACCTGGATGCGGCGGCACAACCAGCGCCACCCGGAGCACCCGGTGCGGTTCATGGGCAACGACCTCGGCTACGCGGGCCCCGGGCTCTACGACCGGGTCACCGACTACGTGGCCCGGACCCGGCCGGGGCTGCTGCCCCGGGTCCGGGAGCTCTACCGGGGCTCGCGGCCGACCGGCACCGTGGACGCCTGGATGAACGCCTACCTGACCAGGCCGCTGGCCGAGCGCAGGGCGATGGCGGCGGACACCGGCCGGGTCCTCGCCCTCCTGGAGGAGCAGCGGCCGGCCGGGCGGGACCGCGCGGCCCGCGAGGCGCACGCGTGGGCGGTGCAGCACGCCCGGGCCATCGCCCAGGTCGGCGCGGAGTACGCGTACGACCTGACCGGCGAGAGCGGCAAGGACGAGGCCGCGCAGGCGATGCTCTACCGCGACCGGGTCATGGCCGAGAACACGGTGTGGTGGCAGCGCCGCACCGGCGACCGGATGGTGCTGTCCGCGCACGACGGACACATCGGCTACGAGACCCCCCGTCCCGACCAGTACCCGCGGCTCCAGGGCGCCTTCCTGCGGGACGCGCTCGGGACGGGGTACGTGAGCATCGGCGCCACCTTCGGGCGGGGCTCGTTCAACGCGCACGACACGGGGACCCCGGGCGAACCCGTACGGGAGTTCACGGTCGGCCCGCTCGGCGCGGGGAGCAACACGGACGTCCTCGACCGGGTCTCGTCCCGCCCCTTCCTGCTGGACCTGCGGACCGCGACCCCGGCCGCCCGGGAGTGGCTGTCGGTGGCCCGCCCGACGCGGGCGATCGGCACGGCGTTCCCCTGGGAGGGCGACGTCGTGGGGGTGCGGCTCTCGACCGCGTACGACGCCGTCGTGCACTTCCCCGAGATCTCCGCGGCGCGGTACCTCGGCTGACGACTGTCCGTCCCTCCGCGGGGGAAGAATCCCGGTGCCGACGGCACCTCGACGCGGAGGGACGGGCCATGACCGGGATGAGTGTCGGGCCGTACCGGGAGATCACCTTCGACAAGGACGGCGACGGCCCCGGCGGGCCGGCCGGACAGGCGGCCGGGCTCGCGGAGCTCGCCCGCCAGGGCTGCACGGACCTACTGGTGTTCGCCCACGGATGGAACAACTCGCCGTCCGTGGCGACCCGTTTCTACTCGGCGTTCTTCGCCCCCTTCCCCGGCCTCGAAGGGCCGGGCGTACGGCTCGGCTACGCGGGGGTGGTCTGGCCCTCGATGATGTTCTCCGACGAGCCCGTCCCCGACTTCGCCTCGCTCACGGCCGCGCTGCCCGGGAAGACGGCGGTGGTGGCGCGGCTCGCGGAACTGACCGGCACGCAGCCGGCCCGGGAGTCGGCGTTCGCCGAGTTCGGGGCGCTGCTGCGGGAGCTGACGGACACCGACCGGGCGGGGCTGCTCGGCCCGGACTCCGACGTCCCGGCCTTCCTCGTCGCCGACCCCCTGACGACGTACGCGGCCTTCGCCGCCGCGGGCGAGGAGGACGGGCCGGGTGACGGGGGCGGCGGCCCGGGTGACGGGGGCGGCGGCCCGGCCGGCGCCGCCGGTCCGCCGGACGCCTCCGGCGCGGGTGGTGCGGCGCTGTTCGGCGGGGACCGGGTGAAGCGGCTGTGGAAGGGCGCGAAGGAGGCGCTGCGCCAGGCCACGTACTACACGATGAAGCGCCGGGCGGGCGTGGTCGGCGCCCGGGGCCTCGGCCCGGTGCTCGGCGAGCTCGCCCGTACCGCCCCGGGTCTGCGCGTCCACCTCGCCGGGCACAGCTTCGGCGGCCGGCTGGTCGCGCACGCCCTGCTCGGCCTGCCCGACGGCACCCGCACCGTGAAGTCGGTGACCCTCCTCCAGGGCGCGTTCTCGCACTACGCGTTCGCCTCCCGCCTCCCGCACGCCCCCGGCCGCGGCGGCTCCCTCCCGGAGCTCCAGCGCCGGGTGGACGGCCCCCTGGTGGCCTGCCACTCCCGGCACGACACCGCGCTGCGGGTCTTCTATCCGCTGGCCTCCCGGATGTCGCGCGACGACGACGCGCTCATCGGGCAGGACGGGCGCCGGTGGGGCGCGCTCGGCTACGACGGCATTCAGGCCGTTCCCGGGACGGCCGCCCGCACGCTGGGGGCGGTGCTGCGGGACGGGCTGCCCGGGTCGGGCTGCGTGAGCGTGGACGCGGCGGAGGTGGTGTCGGAGCACAGCGACGTCTGCCACCCGGAGCTGGCCCGGGTGGTGGCGAGGGCGGGCCGCTTCGGCGGCTGAGCGGCGGATCGGCGGGCTCGCGCCGGGGGTCGGTTCCGGCCGTCGGAGGGCCGTCGGCGGCCGTCGTCCGATGTTCGATGGAACACGGAGCGGCTCCCGTTCGTCCCTCTCATATCGCCGAAGTGCCAGCGACGGAGGTGGGCAGACGATGGCCGGGTTCCGGAGTCTCGCGAGACAGGTCCGTGATCCAGGGAGCGACACGGCCTTGCGACGGTATTCGCTGCGCAAGTGCCTTGAGCGGTTCGCGCCCTATGGTCACCGGGCGACCTGGGACCATCTGTGCCGGAGCCACGGCTTCGGCCCGGAGGACCGGGAAGCCGATCCGGGGCGGCTGGTGGCCGCCCTGGACGAACTGGAACAGGCGCGGGCCGTGTGGCTCGCGTACGAGGCGGAGTTCGCCGAGCGCAGGCGGCGGGAGAAGCACGGCGGGCTGCGCCGCCCGGCCGCGCTCGACGAGTGGCACCGCCGGATCTGGGGCGGCAACGGGGTGGCCCGCTGCGACGATCCCGCCCGTCATCCGCAGGAGCCGCTGCCCGAGGTGGTGGGGCGGCTGGTGGAGGCGTTGAAGCGGGGGCCGGGCGACCACTGTCCGGTCTGCGCGGGGCCGCGCATCGAGTGGCGGGCGGAGCTGCGGGACGAGCCGTGGTTCGGTCCGGTGTGCGAGGACTGCGGGGTGCTGATACCTCGCGCGGTCCTCACGTCCCGGGCACTCGCCCGGACCCGTGGGGACGCGCTGCCCCGGCTGGCGTCGGTGGCGTGATGCTCCAGGTCTGTCTCAACGGGGGCCACGGGCCCGGGGATTCGGCCTCGGTGCCGATGTCCCCGGTCGCGATGGCCGAGGCGGCGTCCGCCGCCGTCGCCGCGGGCGCCGACGACGTGCACGTGCACCCCAAGACCCCCTGCGGCGGGGACACCCTCTCGCCGCGGGTCCTCGCCGACACGCTGGCCGCGATCCGCGCCGCCGTCGACGTGCCGGTCGGCGTGACGACCGGGGTCCGCTCGGAGCGCGACCCGGTGCGCCGGCTCGCCCGGGTCCGCGCCTGGACGGTGCTGCCCGACCACGCCTGCGTCAACTGGCACGAGCCGGGGGCCGAGGCCCTCGCCGCCGCCCTGCTCGGCCGGGGTGTCGCCGTCGAGGCATGTCTGCGCTCCGGCACGGACGGACCGGCCCGCTTCCTGCGTTCCTCGCTGGCCTCGCGCGTGCTGCGCGTCCACGCCGAGGTGACGGACCCGTCCCCCGCGGCGGCCGAGTCCACGGCCCGCGCCCTGCTGGCGGCCCTGTCCCGCTCCCCGCACTCCCGCCCGGTCCTGCTCCACGGCTCCGGCGCCACCGCCTGGCCGCTGCTGCGGCTGGCCCGGCACCTCGGCCTGGGCATCCGGATCGGCCTGGAGGACACCCTGCTGCTGCCCGACGGCAGCCCGGCCCGCTCCAACGCGGAGCTGGTGTCGGCGGCGCTGGCGGTGCCGATCTCGGCCCGGGCGGCGGGGACTTCGGCCTGAGGCCCGTCGCGAACGAGCGACGCTAGCAGACGGAAATCCGGTCGCCCAGCGGAATGCGCGCCGGGCACAGTGTGCGGCGATGACCACGCCACCACACCGAGCCGAGCGACCGGAGTCCTGACATGTCGACCCTGCGCGTCACCGCGGAGACCCTGACCGTGCACGAGCACCCGAACGCCGACGCGCTGGAACTCGCGCAGGTCGGCCTGTACCGGGCGATCGTGGCGAAGGGCGGGTACCGGACCGGTGACGTGGCGCTCTACATCCCGGAGCAGGCGGTGCTGCCGCTCGCGCTCGTCGACGAGCTGGGGCTCACCGGGCGGCTGGCCGGCAAGGCGGGCGACCGGGTCAAGGCGGTGCGGCTGCGCGGGGAGCTGTCGCAGGGGATCGTGTGCCGGCCCGAGGCGCTCGCCGGGGTGGACCTGGCGCGCGCGGCGGCCGAGCGGACGGACTTCGCCGAGCTGCTCGGGATCGTCAAGTGGGCGCCGCCGGTGCCGCCGACGATGAGCGGGGACGTGGAGTCCGCGCCGGACCTGCTGCCGTGGGTGGAGATCGAGAACCTGCACCGCTTCCCGGAGGTCTTCGCGCCGGGCGAGCCGGTGGTCCTGACGGAGAAGCTGCACGGCACGGCCTGCCTGGTGACCCATCTCGCCGGGGAGGGCCGGACGCTCGTCTCGTCCAAGGGCTTCGGCGCGAAGGGTCTGGCCCTGCGGGAGGACCCGCGCAACCTGTACTGGCGCGCCGTCCTCGGGCACGGGCTGCCGGCCGTCGCGGCCCGGCTCGCCGCGCGGCTCGGGGCGCGCCGGGTCGGCCTGTTCGGCGAGGTGTACGGGGCGGGGGTGCAGGACCTGGCGTACGGGGCGAACGCCCGCGTCGAGGACGGGCTCGGGTTCGCGCTCTTCGACCTGTGCGCCAAGATCGACGGGCGCGTCCGGTGGCTGGATCCGGCGGAGGTCCTGGAGCCGGGCGAGCTGCCCCTGGTACCGCGGCTGTACTCGGGCCCGTACGACCTCGGCACCGTCCTCGCGCTGGCGAGCGGCCGGGAGACGGTCTCCGGGCGGGAACTGCACCTGCGCGAGGGGGTGGTGATCCGCGCGGCGACCGAGCGGCACAGCCCGGTCGTCGGCGGGCGGGCGATCGCGAAGGCGGTCAGCCCGGCGTACCTGACCCGCAAGGGCGGCACCGAGTACGAGTGACCGCCCGCCCCAGAGCCGAGCGGGGGCCCGCCCACGGGGGTGGCGGGTCCCCGCTCGTCGTCAGCCCTTGCCCTCGGGCATCAGGCGCGAGCCGCTGAGCCGCTCGCCGAACACGTCGTCGGGGTTGGACAGGACGCAGTTCCGCAGCGAGAGGCAGCCGCAGCCGATGCAGTCGCTCAGGTGGTCCCGGAGCCGGCCGAGCTGCTTGATCCGCTCGTCCAGTTCGGTCCGCCAGGCCGCCGAGAGCAGGGCCCAGTCCTCGTGGGTGGGCGTGCGCTCCTCGGGCAGCCGGGCGAGGGCGTCGCGGACGGTCGCGAGCGGGATGCCGACCCGCTGGGCGGCCCGGATGAAGGCGACGCGGCGGAGCGTGTCGCGGCCGTAGCGGCGCTGGTTGCCGCTGGTGCGGCGGCTGCCGATCAGGCCCTTGGCCTCGTAGAAGTGGAGGGCCGAGACGGCCGCCCCGCTGCGCGCGGACAGCTGACCGACGGTGAGTTCGTGGACCTTCTCGGGAATCTGCGGCACCCGCCCGAGCCTACGCGAGGGGCGTTCCGGTGCGTTGACAGGAGGGCGCCCGCCCCCACATGCTGAGCAAGCGCTTAGACATCACGGGGCTTCACCGGGACACCACCGGAACATCACCGGGACGAGAGGGAGCGGGAACATGGCCGAGCCGAGGATCTTCACCTCCGCCGAGGAGCTGCGCGCCGGGGTCGGCGAACAGCTGGGCCACAGCGACTGGCTGGAGATCGAGCAGAAGCGGATCGACCAGTTCGCCGAGGCGACGGGCGACCACCAGTGGATCCACGTCGACCCGGAGCGCGCCGCGGCCGGCCCGTTCGGGCGGACGATCGCGCACGGCTACCTCACGCTCTCGCTGCTGCCGACCCTGGTCCCGCAGATCATGCGCGTCGAGGGCATGCGGATGGGCCTCAACTACGGGACGGACAAGGTGCGCTTCCCCGCCCCGGTGCCGGTGGGCTCGCGGCTGCGCGCCACCGCCGTGCTGACCGAGGTGACGGAGGCCGGCGGCGGGGTGCAGGTGACGGCGAGGGTCACCGTGGAGCGCGAGGGCGGCGACAAGCCGGTGTGCGTCGCCGAGTCGGTCTCCCGCTACTACTTCTGAGCCCCCGCCATCCGCAGCACGAGGTCGGCGTAGAGCGCGCCGACCTCGTCCGGCGTCCGGCGCCCCTGGGTGGTGAACCAGCGCGAGACGTCGATGCAGAGGGAGAGCACCGCCACAGTGGTGCCGGCCACGTCGGGGACGTCGAACTCCCCGGCCGCCACGCCCTCGTCGAGGATCCGGCGCACGGTGGCGTCCGACTCGCGGCGCAGCGCCACGATCTCGGCGCGGTGCTCGGGGCCGAGGGCGTCGAGCTCGTACTGCACGACCCGCGCGGTGGTGTGCCGCTCCGCGTGCCAGCGGACGAAGGACCGTACGGCGTCGGCGAGCCGCTCGGCGGCCGTGCCCTGCCCGTCGGCGGCCTCCCGGAGGATCTCCAGGGCCTTGTCGTGGCCGATCCGGCTGATCCGGTGGAGCAGCTCTTCCTTGGTCTTGTAGTGGATGTAGAGCGCGGCCGGGCTCATGCCGGCCCGGCCCGCGATGTCCCGGGTCGTCGTGGCGTGGTAGCCGCGCTCGGCGAACGCCTCGACGGCGGCGACCAGCAGCCGCCGGGCCGCTTCGGGCGTGACCTCGCCCCACGGCATGTCCTCGCCGCCGGGCGTCTCCTCCGTCACGCTCATCGCACTCTCCTCGTCGGGCCTCAGGGACGAACACCATACAACGAGGGTGAGCAAGCGCTTAGAGAGTGGCGGCTCAGCTTTCCTGCCGGTCACGGACGACCTTGGCGAGGGTGAAGGCGGAGGTGGTGAGGTAGAGGACGGCGACGGCGAGGAAGCCGCGGACCCAGGCACTGGCGTCGAGCCGGTAGATCCCGACCGTCACGGCCAGGAGCGCGGCGCCGAAGGACAGGATCGCCTGCACGTAGTAGGCGGAGGTGTTCTGCTGCTGCTTGACCGGGTATTCGCTCATGCGGAACAGCATCGGGCGGCTGTGGCCGACACCACATCCGCCCGGATACTCAGAGGGCGCCCGGGTACTTCCGCGCACGCCCCGCGCACTCCCCCGGGTACTCCCCCCGGCACTCCCCCGGGTGCTCAGAACGCCGAGACCCCGGTGAGCGCCCGCCCGATGATCAGCTTCTGGATCTGACTGGTGCCCTCGTACAGGGTCATCACGCGCGCGTCCCGCAGCAGCTTGCCGACCGGGTACTCGTCGATGTAGCCGTAGCCGCCGAAGACCTGGAGGGCGCTGTTGGCCGCGCGGACGGCGGCCTCCGAGGCGAACAGCTTGGCCTTCGAGGCGGCCGTGGCGAACTCCTCGCCCCGGTCGATCAGGTCCGCGACCCGCCAGGTGAGCAGCCGGGCCGCGTCCACGTCGACCGCGATGTCGCTGATCAGCTCCTGCACCAGCTGGTACGAGGCGATGGGCTTGCCGAACTGCTCGCGCTCCCCCGCGTACCGCACCGCCGCGTCGAGCGCCGCCTGCGCGATGCCGACGCAGCCCGCGGCGACCGACATGCGGCCCTTGGCGAGCGCGGACATGGCGACGGAGAAGCCCTTGCCCTCGGGGCCGAGCATCGCGCTCGCCGGCACCCGGACGCCTTCGAGGACCAGCTCGGCGGTGGCCTGGCCGCGCAGGCCCAGCTTGCCGTGGATGGTGCGGCGAGTGAGGCCGGGGGTGTCGGTGGGCACGAGGAACGCGGAGACGCCCCGGTGTCCGGGGGCGCCGCCGGTGCGGGCGAAGAGCAGCACGACATCGGCCCAGGTGCCGTTGGTGATGAACGTCTTGCTGCCGTCGATCACGTACGCGTCGCCGTCGCGGACCGCCCGGGTGGCCAGGTTCCCGGCGTCGGATCCGGTGCCCGGCTCGGTCAGGCCGAAGCAGCCGATCGCGTCCCCGGAGGCGAGCCGCGGCAGCCAGCTCCGCTTCTGCGCCTCGTCGCCCCAGGAGGCGATCGTCTTGGCGACCAGGCCGAGGGAGACCGAGACGATGCCGCGCACCGAGGAGTCGCCGCGGCCCAGCTCCTCCGTGACCAGGCAGTACGCCAGGTGGTCGCCGCCCGAGCCGCCGTACTCCTCCGGGAGGGTCAGGCCGAGGAAGCCGACCGCGCCCAGCTTCTTCACGATCGACCGGTCGACGTTCTCGGCCCGGTCCCACGCGACGACGTGCGGGGCGACCTCGCGGGCGACGAAGTCCTCGGCGAGCCGTCGTACGGCCGCTTGTTCCTCGCTCAGCTCCAGATTCACCGGGCCACCCCATCCTCATTTAATTACCACTGCTAGTTTTCAGGGTCGGGCCTACTATGTGCGCCATGGCCCGACCGCGCAAGCCCCTCCTCAGCCGAGACCGCATCGTCGAGACGGCGGGAGCGCTCGTGGACGCCGAGGGGCTCGCCGCCCTCTCGACCAGGCGACTCGCGGCCGAACTCGGCGTCAGCGGGCCCTCGCTGTACAACCACTTCCGGACCAAGGACGAGATCCTCGACGCCGTCGCGGACGCGGTCAGCGCCAAGATCGACCTGTCGATGTTCGCGGACGGCGACCCCCGCGACTGGCGCACCGCCCTGCACGACTGGGCGGTCTCCTACCGCGCCGCCCTCGCCGACCACCCGCACATCGTCCCGGTCCTCGCCCAGGGCCCCGGCCGCCGGCCGGCCGGCCTGAAGGTCGCCGACGCGGTCTTCGGCGCGATGGTCCGCGCGGGCTGGCCGCCCGCCCAGGCCACGTACATCGGCGCGCTGATGCGCTACTTCGTCACGGGCTCGGCCCTCGGCTCCTTCGCCCGCGGCTTCGTCGACGACGAGACCGCCTACGACCCCGCCGACTACCCGCACCTCGGCCAGGCCCATCTCCTCGCGGAACGGCGCGAGAAGGTCGACGAGGGCGCCTTCGACACGGGGCTGCGGGCCCTGCTCGACGGGCTCGGGGCACAGTTCACGCAGTACGCGCAGCCGGCGTAGCCCGTGTAGCCGGCATAGCCTGCGTAGCCGCCATAGCCCGCATGGCCCGCAATGCCGCTGGGTGGCCTGACCGTCATGGTTCGGCCACCGCCGAACCGTGGCTGCGCCATGCTGGTCCCATGGCCCCCAAAGACCTCGCCTCGCTCGCCGCCCTCTTCGCCGACGAGACCCGCGCCGCCTTCCTGCTCGCCCTGCTCGACGGGCGCGCCTGGACCGCCGGGGAGCTGGCCCGCCACGCGCGGGTGGCCGCCTCGACCGCCAGCGAGCACCTGGGCAAGCTGGTCGCGGGCGGGGTGCTCGCCGAGGAGCGGCAGGGGCGGCACCGGTACGTCCGGCTCGCCGACCCCGGCGTCGCGCACCTCGTCGAGGACCTGGCCGCCCGCTCCGAGCCGGCCGAGCCCCGGGCGCCCCTCGGCCTGCGGGCGGCGAGCGCCGGGCAGGCGATGGCCCGCGGCCGGACCTGCTACGACCATCTCGCCGGGCGGCTCGGCATCACCCTCACCGACGCCCTGACCGCGCGCGGACTGCTGCGCCAGGACACCGGGTTCGCCCTGACCGACCCGGGCATGGCCTGGTTCGAGGAACTCGGCATCACCCTCGCGCCCAAGGGGCGGCGGCCCGTCGCGCGCGGCTGCCTCGACTGGACCGAGCGGCGCCAGCACCTCGCCGGGCTCGCGGGAGCGGCCCTGTGCGGGCACGCGATGGACGCCGGGTGGTGCGTACGGATCGGGTCGGAGCGGGCGGTGAAGGTGACCCCCGAGGGCGAACGGGCGCTGTACGAGCGCCTGGGCATCGAGGCGGCGGCGCTGCGGTGAGGCGGGCGAGGGTCGACAGCGGGCGGCGGCCGATAATTCGGTGAGCGCCGAACGGTCCGCGCCGTACGGTCGGTCCATGCCGAACCGAACCTCCCGTCTCGCGCTGGCCGCCGCCGGTGTCACCGTCGTCCTGTGGGCGTCCGCCTTCGTGTCCATCCGCAGCGCGGGCGCCGCCTACTCCCCCGGCGCCCTCGCCCTCGGCCGGCTGCTCGCCGGCTCCCTGGTCCTGGGCGCGGTCCTGCTGATCCGCCGCGAAGGGCTCCCGCCGCGGGCCGCCTGGCGCGGGATCGGCGTGTCCGGGCTGCTGTGGTTCGGGGTGTACATGGTGGTGCTCAACTGGGGCGAGCAGGAGGTCGACGCGGGCACCGCGGCGATGGTCGTGAACATCGGCCCGATCCTGATCGCCCTGCTCGGCGCGCGCTTCCTGAAGGAGTCGCTGCCGCCCCGGCTGCTCGCGGGCATGGCGGTGTCCTTCGCGGGCGCGGTGGCCGTCGGGCTGTCCATGTCCGGCGGGGGCCACGCCTCGGTGCTCGGCGTCGCGCTGTGTCTGCTGGCGGCGATCGCGTACGCCGGCGGGGTCGTCGCCCAGAAGCCCGCGCTGGCGCACGGCAGCGCGCTCCAGGTGACGACCTTCGGGTGTCTGATCGGTGCGGTGGCCTGTCTGCCGTTCGCCGGGCAGCTCGTCGAGGAGGCGGGCCGGGCCCCGCTGTCGGCGACCCTCAACATGGTCTACCTCGGCGTGTTCCCGACCGCCCTCGCCTTCACGACCTGGGCCTACGCCCTGGCGCGTACGACCGCCGGCCGGATGGGCGCGACGACCTACGCCGTGCCCGCCCTGGTGGTGCTGCTGGCCTGGGTGTTCCTGGGCGAGCTGCCGGGGCTGCTCACGCTGGGCGGCGGCGCGCTGTGCCTGGCGGGCGTGGCGGTGTCCCGGTCGCGGCCGAAGCCCGTGGCGGCGGCTCCGGCCGGGACCGTACGGGGCTAGGTCCGGCGCCGTGGGGGTGCCGGGACCGGCCCCCCTGCGGGGGCCGGGGAGGGGCGGGCTAGAAGACGATCAGGGCCCGGCCGCCCTTGCCCGCGAGCATGTTCTCGAAGGCGCCCGGGATGCCCTCCAGGGTGATGCGTTCGGTGACGAGCGCGCCGAGGTCGAGGCGGCCGGCGCGGATGTGCTCGGCGAGGACCGGAAGGTCCTCGGCCGGGTTGGAGTTGCCGTAGACGCAGCCCGCGAGGGTGCGGCCCCAGTGGAAGAGCTCCAGGGCGTTGAAGGTGACCTGCTGGTCCTTGCCGCCGATGCCGACGACGGTGGTGCGCCCGCCGCGCCGGGTGGCGTCCCAGGCGGTGCGGATGGTGACGGCGCGGCCGACGCACTCGACGGCCACGTCGACGCCGTGGCCGCCGGTCAGCTTCCGGATCTCCTTGGCGGTGGTGTCGGAGGCGACGACGTACTCGGTGGCCCCGGCGGCCCGGGCCAGCGCCTCCTTCTCGGGCGACACGTCGACCGCGACGATCGTCGAGGCGCCGGCGATCCGGGCGGCCTGGAGGGTGGCGAGGCCGACGCCGCCGACGCCGAAGACGGCCACGGTCTCGCCGCGCCGGACCCGCGCGGAGTGGTGGACCGCGCCCCAGCCGGTGAGGACCGCGCAGCCGAGCAGGGCGGCGTCGGTGAGCGGCACGCCGTCCGGGACGGGCAGCACGCAGTTCGCGGCGACGACCGTCTCCTCGGCGAAGGCCGCCACGTTGAGCCCCGGGTGCAGCTCGGTGCCGTCCTCGGTGCGGGCGTACACGTCGCCGGCGCCGGTCAGCGCGTGCGCGCAGAGCCAGACCTCGCCGATCGAGCAGGGGTGGCAGGTGCCGCAGGACGGCGCCCAGTTGAGGACGACGCCGTCGCCGGGGGCGACGTGGGTGACGCCCTCGCCGACGGAGACGACCGTGCCGGCGCCCTCGTGGCCGAGGACGGCGGGCACGGGCACCCGCATCGTCCCGTTGGTCAGCGACAGGTCGGAGTGGCAGACCCCGGCGGCGGCGAGACGGACCTTGACCCGGCCGGGTCCCGGCTCGGGGAGTTCGATGCCGGTGATCTCCAGGGGAGAGCCGATGGCGGGCAGGACGGCGGCGCGGATCACGGTGGGGCTCCTCGGGTGAGTACGGCGCTCAGAACTGCAGGGACTTGGTCTGGAGGTACTCGGCGAGTCCGTGCGCGCCGAGCTCGCGGCCGACGCCCGACTGCTTCCAGCCGCCGAAGGGGGCCAGCGGGTTGAACCGGCCGCCGTTGATGTCGACCTGGCCGGTCTCCATGCGGCGGGCGAATGCGACGGCCTCGTCCGGCTCGCCCCAGACGGCGCCGCCGAGCCCGTACACGGTGCCGTTGGCGATGGCGAGCGCGTCGGCCTCGTCCTCGTACCGGATGATCGAGACGACCGGGCCGAAGATCTCCTCCTGGGCGATGGTCATCCCGGGGGTGACGTCGGCGAAGACGGTCGGGGCGACGTAGTAGCCGGTCGGTCGCGGGGCCTCGGGGCCGCCCGCGACGAGCCGCGCGCCCTCCGCGACGCCCTTCTCGATGTAGCCGCGGACCCGGTCGCGCTGCCGGGCGCTGACGAGCGGGCCGAGGCGCTCGCCGGGGACGTACTTGGCGACGGCCTCGGCGGCGAGGGCGACGGCCTCCTCGTACCGCTCGGCGGGGACCAGCATCCGGGTCCAGGCGCTGCACGTCTGGCCGGAGTTGGACATGACGTTGGCGACGCCGACGGCGACGGCCTTGCCGAGGTCGGCGCTGGGCAGGATCACGTTGGCGGACTTGCCGCCGAGTTCGAGGGCGACCCGCTTGACCGCGCCGCCGGCGAGGGCGCCGATCCGCCGGCCGACGGCGGTGGAGCCGGTGAAGGAGACGAGGTCCACGTCGGCGTGCTCGGCGAGGGCCTGCCCGGCGACCGTCCCGAGGCCGGTGACCAGGTTGAAGACACCGGCCGGCACCCCGGCGGCGTGGACGGCCTCGGCGAAGAGCTGGGCGGTCAGCGGGGTGTCCTCGGCGGGCTTGAGGACGACGGTGCAGCCGGCGGCGAGGGCGGGGGCGACCTTGGCGACGATCTGGTGGAGCGGGTAGTTCCAGGGGGTGATCGCGGCGACGACGCCGACCGGCTCGGAGTAGACGGTCGAGTTGCCGACCTTCTCCTCGAAGGGGTGGGTGGCGGCGAGCTCGGCGTACGAACCGGCCACGGCGATCGGCAGTCCGGCGTGCACGGCGGCGGCGAGCTGCGGCGGGGCGCCGAGCTCGGCGGTGACCGTGGCGGCGATCTCCTCGGCGCGGGCGGCGAGCGCGTCGCGCAGCGCGCCGATCCGGGCGGCCCGCTCGGCGGGCGCGGTGGCGGCCCAGCCGGGGAAGGCGGCGCGGGCTGCGCCGACGGCGGCGTCCACGTCCTCGGCGGTGCCGGCCGGGACGTGGGCGATGACCGTCTCGTCGGCGGGGTCGATCACGGCGATCGTCGCCGCGGACGCCGCGGGGCGCCACTCCCCGCCGATGTACATCGCGTCGTGGGCCTTCATCCGCTGTCTCCTCACACGTCGGGGCGGCGCGCTTGCTCGCGTGACCGGCACCCAAACTAGCGCTGTTAGTTTTTGGGCGCCAGGCCCCTTCCCGCCGGACCGCCCACTCGGGCACACCGGCACGGAGGCACCCCGGGGCCGCCCCGACCGTCTTCCCGATGCCTGATGCCCGATGCCTGATGCCCGATCCTCGCCTTCCGCTTCCCCCGGTGTCCACGGGCACCCCGGACAGCCCTGCCGCCCGCGAACTGGGGGGTTCCGCCTTGCCGGGGCGGTGGGCGGTGGGCGGTGGGCGAGGGGACGGGGATGCGGGCGCGCGGGCGCTGATCCGGATGCCGATGCGGATACGGAGGTGTCGGCGGCGCGGGGCAGGCGGTGGCAGCGCACTGTGCGCGGAGGGGGCGCGCGGCCCCACGGCCTGGCGTCGCCGTGGCCCCGGACGGCTGGTCGGCGGACCGGCCGACCGCGGAGTGCTCCGTGCGGGAGAGGAGTGTCCCGTACCGGCGTCTCCGCTGCCGTCCTCGGGCTGGGTCCGCCCGGAGGCGGGGCGCGGTCCCGAGGAGGAGCGGGACCGGCCGTTCCGGGCGACGGCGTGGCCGCTCGGCGTATCGGGTGCGGAGCGGCCGTGATGCTGGTGCCGGACGATCTCCACGCGGCTGACGCGGGCTCTTTTCCGGCTCCACGATCATTGTGCGCGCCGGGCCGGCGCCCCCGGAAGGGGGTTGGCGATGACTCGCCACCACATGACGGCGCTCCCGGCGGCGGGCCGGGAGGCGGGCGGCGGCGCTCCCGGCGGAGGTGGCGGGTCCGGCGGGCGCGCGCCGGGTGGCGTGAGCCCGCCGGGGCGGGGCGGGCGCGGCGGAGGGGCGCCCCGGTGGGGTCAGATCACCCGGTCGACGCCCGTGAGGTGGGCGAAGACGACGATGTTCGACTCGTAGCCCGCCTTGCGGTCGAAGGTTCCGCCGCAGGTGAGCAGGCGCAGTTCGGGGCGGCCCGTGCCGCCGTAGACCTCCTTGTCGGGGAAGGCGGACTTGGCGTACGTACGGACCCGGTCGACGGTGAAGACGGCGACGCGGCCGTCGGCGCGGGCGATGCGGACGGTGTTGCCGGGGGCGAGGGAGTTGAGGTTGAGGAAGATCGCCGGTCCGGTGCGGGTGTCGCGGTGGCCGACGACGACGGCGGTGCCGCGCTCGCCGGGGGTCGGGCCGTCGGCGAACCAGCCGACGACCCGCGGGTTCTCGATCGGCGGGGTGGCGAGGACGCCGGACGCGTCGAGGCCCAGCTTCACGACGGGCGCCTCGATGGTGATGGCGGGGACGGCGAGGGTGGTGGGGTGGGATCGCCCCAGGGGTGCGGGTGGGGGCTGGGGTTTCGCCGTGGCGGGGGCCGCGCGCGGGAGGCTCTTCGGCTTCTGGTCTCCCGGGGCCGCGGCCGGCCGTGCCACGCCGTGTGCGGCGGTGCCGGCCGCGAGGGCCGGCCCTTCCGGCTCCCCGTCCTGGGCCCACCAGACGACGCCGGCGACCAGGGTGAGGGTCAGGGCGACGGTGCGGGCGAGCCTGAGGAGCCGGCGCTGCCTGCGGGTGGTGGGTCTGCGCGAGGCAGGCCCGCGCGGGTGGGGCCGGCGCGGGCTCCGCTCGTTCGGGGAGACGGAGGGAGCCCGGCCGGTGGATACCGTCCTGCGCGGGGAGGGGGACCTACGCGGCGCCATCGTTGCGGCGGCGCGCACGACGGATGAGGATCAGGCCGGCGGTGCCCGCCAGACCGGCGGCGACGGCGGATCCGACGCCGAAGGCGGAGCCGTCGTCCGAGGCGGTGGTGTCGGCCGCTCCGCCGCCGCCCGCACCGACGGGACCGTGCGGCGGCTTGTGGTGGCCGTAGCCGCCGTTGCCACCACCGCTGTCGCCGCCTCCGTTGTAGCCGCCCCCGTTACCACCGCCTCCGCTGTAGCCGCCGCCGCTGCCGCCCCCTCCGTTGCCGCCGCCTCCGTTGCTGCTGCCTCCGCCGGTGGGAGGCGGCGTGGTCGGCGGGGGTGTGGTCGGCGGGGTGGTGGAGTTGTCGCAGTTGACCCGGAAGACCTTGCTCTTCTTGGCGCCCTGCTGGCCCACCCACGTCACCTCGACCTTGTACATGCCGTCGGGGAGCGTCATGTCGGGGCTGTAGCCGTTGTGGGCGGAGTCGAGGGCGATGTCGCCCGACCGTACCGCCGGCGGGGTGCCCGGGGGCTGGTTGTAGATGTCCCAGTGGATCGTGGAGAGGTCGTTGAAGTTGAAGGCGGCGAAGTGGAACTCGCAGACCTGGGGGTCGTTGCTCTGGTCGGGCTCGACCGTGCCCGCATGGTGGACCTTGATGTCGCCGTCGTCTCCGGGGGCCGCGAAAGCGGCGGGAGCGCCGGCCAGGGTGACGGCACCCAGGGCGAGGCCGACTACGGCGGCGGAGAGCAGGGGACGGGCAGCCTGAGCGGTCATGCGGAGTTCCTCCAGTCGTCTACAGACACCGGCTCAATAGGCCGATAATCTGACTATTGGTCATCGCATGACTACGGAGGGTGGCACCGTGCCGTGCCACCCTCCGACTTCCACCCGTCCGGGCCTAGATGATCCCGAAGAGGATCCCGGCCGCGAGGACCACCAGCGAGGTGAGCGCGGCCCACTTCACGGTGAACCGGGTGTGGTCGCCGAACTCCACCTTCGCCATGCCGACCAGCACGTACACCGCCGGGACCAGCGGGCTCGACATGTGCAGGGCCTGGCCGACCAGCGAGGCGCGGGCGATCTCCAGCGGGGACACTCCGTGCGCGGCCCCGGCCTCGGCGAGCACCGGCAGGACACCGAAGTAGAAGCCGTCGTTCGACATGAAGTAGGTGAGCGGGAGGCTCAGCACACCGGTGACCAGCGCCATGTGCGGCCCCATGCCCTCGGGGATGGCGCCGACCAGCCAGTCGGCCATGTGCTTGACCATGCCGGTACCGGTGAGCACGCCGGTGAAGACGGCGGCGGCGAAGACCATGCCGGAGACGTTGAGGACGTTGTCCGCGTGGGCGGCGATACGGGCCTTCTGCTCGCCCATGTTCGGGAAGTTGACCGTGAGGGCGAGCGCGGCGCCGAGCAGGAAGAGCACCGGGATCGGCAGCAGCTCCATGATCATCGCGGCGAGCAGGACGACGGTGAGGCCGGCGTTGAACCAGTACAGCTTGGGACGCAGGGTCGCGCGGTTCGGGTCGAGCCCCTGGAAGCCGCCGCCGGCCTCCTCGTCGGCGCCCGTTCCGGCGGCCTCGGGGAGCTCCCCACCGGAAGCCGCCCCGGTGGCACCGTTCGCGCCCTTGCCCGCCTTGCCGCCCTTGCCGCCCTTGGCACCCGTGCCGACACCGTTCCCGCCGGCCCCGACCAGCACGGTCTCGCTCTCGGCCTGCGGGACCAGCGCCTCGTCCAGGCTGAGGTAGCCGATGCGCTTGCGCTCGCGGCGGCCCAGGACATAGGCGAGGGCGAAGACGAAGAGCAGACCCACGGCGAGCGCCGGGATCATCGGGACGAAGATGTCGGCCGCGTCCAGCTTGAGCGCGGTGGCCGCGCGGGCCGTCGGACCGCCCCAGGGGAGGGTGTTCATGACGCCGTTGGCGGTGGCGGCGACACCGGTCATGACGACCAGGCTCATGCCGAGGCGCTTGTAGAGCGGGTACATCGCCGACACGGTGATCATGAAGGTGGTGGAGCCGTCACCGTCGAGCGAGACGATCGCGGCGAGCACCGCCGTACCGACCACGACACGCATCGGGTCGGCCTTGCAGAAGCGCAGGATGCCCCGGACGATCGGGTCGAACAGGCCGACGTCGATCATGACGCCGAAGTAGACGATCGCGAACATCAGCATCGCGGCCGTCGGCGCCAGCTTGCCGACGCCTTCGATGACGTAGTCGCCCAGCTGGGCCCCTTGTCCGACGGCGACGCAGAACAGCGCGGGAATCAGCACGAGCGCCGCGATCGGCGACATCTTCTTCGTCATGATCAGGACCAGGAAGGTCGCGATCATGGCGAAGCCGAGGATGGTCAGCATGGGAGGACACCTCACGTTCACCCTTGAACTCCCGCCAGAGCGGCGGTGCGGATGACGGTAGGTGGCCGGTTCCGGCGTTAACAAGATGTTGACGCGTGAGCAATACGAGCAAAACCCCAGGTCACAGCAGGGGTGCTCGACCCGGGGGGACCTGTACGGGGGCGCGGGACGCTGTCCGGCCGGCTGCCGCCGGAGCGCGGAGGGCGTCGCGGGTCGGTCCGCACGGTCCGTACAGCCCCTACGGTCCGAGGCGGAGCATCAGGCCGAGGCGCCGCTCCGACCGCCTCAGTCGAGGGAGGGCGCGAGGTAGGCGCGGAGCAGGGCGCGGGTCTCGGCGATCAGGGCGGGATCGCCCGACGGGTCGGCGCGGAAGGCGAGTTGGAGCAGGGCGTCGGTGGCCTCGACACCCACGAGCACCTTGCGGCGCAGCGCCTCGTCGGCGGTGCGGCCGAGGGGGCCGGCGAGCAGGCCGCAGATGCGGTCGGCGACGAGCTGGTTGGGGGGCTCCTCACCCGCCTCGCCGGGGGCGGGGATGCCGAAGTCGACGCGCGCGAAGCCGGGCACGGTCCGCTTCATCGCGATGTACTCGTCGAGGACGGCGTCGACGAGTCCGACGGCGGTGGCCGCCCGGTCCCCCTCGGCGGGCGGCACGTCGAGCCGGGTGGCGATGCGGGCGGCGTAGCGGTCGAGGTTGCGGTGGGCGAGGGCGGTGGCCAGGGCCCGCTTGTTCGGGAAGAAGCGGTAGACGGACCCGATGGGGACGCCCGCCCGGGCGGCGACGGCCCGGGTGCTCAGCTGCTCGTAGCCGGTCTCGTCGAGGAGTTCGGCGCAGGCGTCGAGGATCCGGGCGAGCCGTTCGGCGCTGCGCTGCTGGACGGGGGCGCGGCGGAGCGCCGGAACGGTCTGCGCGGCCTGGGCGGCGTGGTGCGACGGCGGGAACTGCGGGTCGGACTGGGGCACGGGGACCATCATGCCGTTCCGGTCGGGGTCAGGCGATCAGCAGCCCTATGCCTCCGAGGGTGTACGCGATCATCAGCGCGAACAGCGGGAGTTGTCCGGCCACGGCCCGGTCGGGCGGGAAGAGGCGGACGGAGCGGTCGTGGGCGGCGATGACGCCGAGGACGTGGCCGATGACGATCGAGGCGACCTGGAGGGTGGCGAGGCCGCCGGGGCCCAGGGGTGGGGCGGGCGTGGGGGCGTTGTCAGTGCCCGCTGCCATGATGACGGTACGTGGTCCTTCGGTGGCGAAGAGTGAGAAGTAGTGGGCGACGAGGTAGCCGAGGGCGATGGGCAGGAGCGAGTGGGCGAAGGAGGTGAGCGGGGTGGTGAGTTCGCGGTTCAGCAGGCGCAGGGCGCCGGCGCAGAGTCCGTAGAGGAGGGCGACGAGGGCGACGGAGGCGAGCAGTCCGAGGGTGGCGGTGGGGGTGCGCCCGAGGGCCGAGGTCTGGAGGACGCCGATCCAGCGGGGGTTGTCGGAGAGGCCGTCGTAGGCGGTGGAGCCGAGGAGGACGCAGACGGAGGCGACGAGGCCGGGGACGGGCGGGGTGGCGTCGAGGCCGTTGAAGGGGGAGCGCAGGACGAGGCGGCCGTCGGCGCGGCGGCCCAGCGGGGAGAGCCGGGCGAGGAGGGAGGAGTAGGCCTCGAAGGGGTCGGCGTGGGCGAACCAGTCGGGTCCGTGGCGGGCGGCGCCGAGGAGGTGGACGGCGGTGTGCGCGCCGAGGGCGGTGAGGAGGACGGTCGAGGTGGTGTTGTCGGGGGCGACGAGTTCGAGCCAGGTGAAGAGGAGGAGTCCGGCGGCGGCGGGCCGGATGCCGAGCCGGGCGGGCAGGGGGCGGGGCGGGTGCCCCGCGGGGAGGAGGCGCCGGAGCAGGGCGTGGAGGGTGCGGAGCGGGTTGAGCAGGCGCCAGACGGGGCCGAGGAGGAGGGAGGCGGGGACGAGTCCGACCCAGAGCAGGACGTAGACGGCGCCGGGCGCGGGGTTGCGGTCGGGGTCGTCGGGGCCGAGGAGGAGGAAGAGGACGAGGAGGAGCGCGGCGGCGGCGCCGAGGGCCCGCAGCGCGGTGCGGGTGGCGGGGGCGTCGGCGAGGCGCTGGACGGCGGCGGGCAGGGGGCGGCCGGCCCGGTCGCCGCGGAAGCGGGAGGAGGACCAGAGCAGGCCGAGCGAGAGGAAGGAGACGAAGAGCGCGGCGAAGGCGCCCGCGTAGGCGTAGAAGGGCGAGAGGGGCAGGTCGTGCTGGGCGCCCACGCCGTGGGCGAGCGGCAGGGTGGCCGGGCCGGGCCCCGGCGGGCCGGCGGCGTGGAGTCCGGCGCCCGCCAGGCCGGCCGCCAGAGCGCCGGCCTCGGCGAGCCCCGTCATCGGACGACGAGTTGGGTCAGCACGAGTCCGGACTCGTGGGTCTCCACCTCGAAGAGACCGGTGCGGTCCACGGTGAAGGTGAGGGTGGCCGGTTTTCCGGCGGGGAGGGGGAGTTCGCGGTCGTAGCCGTGCACGTGGAGGGTGTCGGTGCGGTCGCTGGTGACGCGGAGGGTGAGGAGTTCGCCCTTCTTCAGTTCGACCCGGGACGGGGGTGGTTGTACGGAGTCGCCGCTGACGGTGACGGTGAGGGTGCGCCCGGCGGGGGTGGCGGGCGGCGGGGTCGGGGTCGCGGCGGAGGCGGTGCCGTCGGTGTCGGCGAGGCGGACGGTGGCCTCGACGGGGCGTCCGGCGACGGCCCAGGCGGTGTGGTCGTCGGCGTACAGCCGGGCGGTGAGGGTGCGGGCGCCGGCCGGGACGTGGGCCCAGGGGCCGTAGGCGCGGGCGGTCTCGCGTCCGTCGAGGAGCAGCCGGGCGTGTCCCCGGCCGAGGAGGGCGCCGCCGCCGGTGCTCTCGGGGGTGAAGCGGAACCTCTCCACCAGCAGGTGGACGTTCCAGCCGCCCTCGCTGTCGGGCCGGATCTCCACCCGTACGCCGGGCGCCCCGGCGGCGGGCACCTCGCGGAGGCGGTGTCCGGTGGTGTCCTTGGCGGTGAGGAGGGTGCCGTTGCCGCCGGTGGCCTCCTGGTGGGTGGTGCCGGGCTTGTGGTGGGTGGTGGGGCGTCCGCCGCATCCGGAGAGCAGGGTGACGCCGACGGCGAGGGCGAGCAGGGTGCGGGCGGCGCGGGCCGTGCGGGCGTTCACGCGGCGCCGCCGGTGGCCGCCGGGGTGGCGGGCGTCGCGGGGGCGGTGGGCGGGGCCGGGGCCCGGGCGGGTCCGCGGGCGCCGGCGACGATCACGGCCCACAGCACCCAGACCACGGCGAGCAGTCCGCGCACCCAGGCGGGGCTGACGGGGATCCAGGGGATCATCAGGACCGCCTTGTCGAAGGCGTCGAGGAGGGTGAGGGCGCCGAGGGCGACCGTGGTCCAGGCGAAGACCGGGCGGGTGCCGCCGGCCCGGAGGGCGAGGCCGATGCCGGTCCACCACAGGCCGGTGAGGAGCAGGGCCAGGGCGGGGACGGAGGTGGGGGTGAGGGCGAGGGTGGAGCCGGCGACGTCGAGGACCAGGCCGGCCAGGCCCAGGGCGGTCGCGACGGCGGCGAGGCGGCTGCCGCGCAGGCGGCGCCACCAGAGCAGGGTGCCGACCAGGGCGAGGACGGCGGCGATGCCCAGGGTCAGCTGGGTCTCGACGCGCTGGATGCCGCGCGCCCCGTACCAGTCGCAGCCCGCGGGCAGGCGGCGGGCCTGGACGTTGTAGTCGGCGCAGACGAGGAGCTGGGCGAGCTTGACCGGTTCGCCGGCGAGGCGGCGGGTGTTCCCGGAGACCTCGCCGCGGGCGGTGCCGCAGGCGGGGAGGGCGGCGGGGGTGCTCGCGGCGGAGTCGGACTGCCAGCAGTTGCCGCCGCCCTGGCCGTCCCACCAGACGTCGGTGCGGTTGGGGCGGGAGGCGCCGGAGCGGTCGACGCCCAGGTGGTTGCCGGCGTAGCGGTTGTGGTGGGAGGTGTCGGTCTGCTTGCCCCAGGCGGATTCGCCGCGGATGAAGGCGGGGACGGCGCTGAGGAAGAAGGCGGCGCGCTGGTGCCCGTACACCCAGTTGTTCTCGTAGAGGTTCCAGTTGCCGCCGGCGGTGATGATGCCGGTGCCGGGCGGCATGGAGATCTGGGGGCAGACGACGCCCTGTTCGTAGCCGCGCTCGACGGGCGGCTTGGCGCAGGTGCCGTCGGCGACGTACTTGTAGTAGGAGGCGTTGTTGTCGTGGATCAGGTTCCGCTCGAAGCGGGCGTGGTTCTGCGGGAGTCCGGGGTGGCCGGGGAAGGCGGAGTCCATGGAGGCGCCGCCCATGTTGTGGTCGAACTCGTTGTCGTGGACGTAGACCGAGTCTCCGGCGGTGCCGCTGTAGCCGACCATGTTGTGGTGGCTGCGGCAGCCGGTGATCTCGATGGAGTAGCGGGGGACGTCGTAGCCGCGCCCGTCGTTGATGTTCGAGGCCGAGCCGGGGTAGATGCCGGAGTCGCCGTTGCCGTAGGACTCGCAGTTCTTGTAGAGGCCGTGGTCGGAGGCGAAGGTGAGGAAGCCGTACTCGTCGTTCCAGCGGGTGAGGACGTCGTCGATGACGAAGCCGTCGCCCGCGAGGATGTACAGCGAGTTGAAGGTGGTGCGCTGGGCGGTGAAGTTGCGGAAGTAGATGCCGTCGGAGCCGTCGGCCCGGATCGCGTTGAGCTTGGCGTACTTGGCGTCGACGACCACGTCGAGGCGGGAGGCGCCGGTGCCTTCGACCTGGAGGTTCTTCTTGCCGAGGATGGCGACCAGGTTCTGGTTGTGCGGGCACCGCTTCTGCTGCTCGTAGCTGAGGATCTGGTAGCCGAGCCCGGAGAGCGGTGCCTTGAGGGCGGCGCAGGCGCCGGTGGGCGCGGGCAGCGAGGGCTCCTCCTCGTAGAGCCCGGGCAGGATCGCGATGGTCATGCCGGGCCGGTTCACGGCGTCGACGGCCTGCTGGAGGTGGCGGAAGCCCTGCCGGGTGCCGGGGGCGGTGCAGCGCGCGTACAGGGCGCGGTTGCGGTCCTTGAGGCCGGCCGGGAAGGCGGCGATCCGGCGTTCGAAGTCCGCCCGGTCGGCCTTGCAGACGAGCAGGTCCGGCTCGCCGGTGCGCAGCACGGGCACGCTGCCCGAGCCGTCGGGCAGGGTGACGGGCCGTTCCTCGTGCGCCTGGGCCGCGGGCGCGGCGACGAGGGTGGCGGCGAGGGCCGCGAGTACGGCGGAGAGCGCGAGAACGAACCTTCGGGTCCACGACATGCGCGAGAGAGTAGAGCATTGTTCATCTTTTGGAACCCCCTGTGCACGCACCTCGTCCAAGAGCTCCTGAAAAGAGCCGTTGACGCGAGCGGGAGCAGAATCCTACGGTCATGCATAGGATTGTTGTGAGCGTCAGGACAGGAGCACGCGATGAACGCGGAACAGGCCGGCAAGACGGCCGCAGCGCTGAGCTACAGCACGGGATTCGGCAACGAGCACGGCTCCGAGGCCGTCCCCGGCGCCCTGCCGGAGGGCCGGAACTCGCCGCAGCGGGCCCCGCTCGGCCTGTACGCCGAGCAGCTCAGCGGCTCCGCGTTCACCGAGCCGCGGGCGCACAACCGGCGCTCCTGGCTCTACCGGATCCGCCCCTCGGCCGCGCACCCCCCGTTCACCCGGACCGACAACGGCGGCGTGCGCACCGCGCCGTTCACCGAGACCGTCCCCGACCCCAACCGGCTGCGCTGGAACCCGCTGCCGGAGCCCCCGGCCGGCACGGACTGGCTGGCCGGCCTGTGGACCCTCGGCGGCAACGGCGACGCCACCCAGCGCAGCGGCATGGCCGTGCACCTGTACCACGCGAACGCGCCCATGGAGCGGGTCTTCAGCGACGCCGACGGCGAGCTGCTGATCGTCCCCGAGCACGGCGGGCTGCTGCTGCGCACCGAGCTCGGACTGCTCGCGGTCCGCCCCGGCGAGGTCGCGCTGGTCCCGCGCGGGGTCCGGTTCCGCGTCGAGCTCCTGGACGCGACCGCCCGCGGCTACGTCTGCGAGAACTACGGGGCGCCCTTCCAGCTCCCCGACCTCGGCCCGATCGGCGCCAACGGCCTGGCCAACGCCCGCGACTTCCGCGCCCCCGTCGCCGCCTACGAGGACGTCGAGGGCCCGGTCGAGGTGGTCAACAAGTACTGCGGCAACCTCTGGTCGGCGACCTACGGGCACTCCCCGCTCGACGTCGTCGCCTGGCACGGCAACCACACGCCGTACGTCTACGACCTGCGCCGTTTCAACGTGATCGGGACGATCTCCTACGACCACCCGGACCCGTCGATCTTCACGGTGCTCACCTCGCCGTCCGACACCCCCGGCCTCGCCGGCGTCGACTTCGTGGTCTTCGCGCCGCGCTGGCTGGTCGGCGAGGACACCTTCCGCCCGCCGTACTTCCACCGCAACGTGATGAGCGAGTACATGGGCCTGATCGAGGGCGCGTACGACGCCAAGGCGGAGGGCTTCGTGCCGGGCGGCGGCTCGCTGCACAACATGATGTCCGCGCACGGCCCCGACCGGGAGACCTTCGACCGGGCCAGCGCCGCCGAGCTCAAGCCGCACAAGGTCGACGACGGCCTCGCCTTCATGTTCGAGACCCGCTGGCCGATCACCGCCACCCCGCAGGCCGCCGGGGCCGACCACCTGCAGCAGGGCTACGACGACGTATGGCAGGGTCTTCAGCGCCACTTCCGGCCGTAAGGTCCTGGCCTGAAGTCTCGTAGTCGTCGTACGGAGAGAGCCGTGACCGCCTTCGCTCCCGACTCGCTGGTCCTGAACCGGAAGCTGCCGCTCTGGTACCAGGTCTCGCAGTCGCTGCGCGCCTCCATACTGGGCCGCACCCCTGACGCCTCGCTGCGGCTGCCCACCGAGGAGCAGCTCGCCGCGCACTACGGCGTGAGCGTGCTGACCATGCGCCAGGCCCTCAAGGAACTGGAGGAGGAGGGCCTGATCAGCAGGCACCGGCGGCGCGGCACCTTCATCGAGCCGGGCGCCCGGCGCTCCGCCCCGCGCCGGCTGCTCGGCTCGATCGACGCGATCGTGGCCCAGCAGTCCGGCGAGCGGACCACCGTCCTCGGGCACGGCACCCAGCCGGTCCCCGGCGAGCTCGCCGAGTACTTCCCCGGGAGCGCCGAGGTCGCGGTCTACCGGCGGCTGCGCGCCGACGGGGAGAGCGGCGAGCCCACCAACTGGGCGGAGAACGCGGTGCTCCCGGAGATCGCGGCCGGCATCGATCCGGCCGACCTGGAGCGCTGGCCGATGACGAAGGTGCTGCGGGACCTGGTCGGCGTCCGGATCAGCCGCATCACGGACACCGTCGAGGCCCGGCTCGCCGACCCCGAGACGGCCGCCCTGCTCCAGGTGCCGCTGCTCTCGCCGATCCTGCACTACACCGGCGTCAGCTACGACGACGACGGCCGGGTGGTCGACGTGGCCCGCATCCGGTACCGGGGCGACCGCTTCTCCTTCACCGTCACGGTGGAGGCGCACTGACCGGCGTCGTTAGCATGCGGGGCGTGACGGAGGACCTGCCGCTGCTCGACGCGCCCCTGCTCGACGACCTCATGCCGTGGTCCACGGCCCCCTTGCGGCTCGGCCGCTCCTGGATCGTCGCCCCCGACCCGCGCACCCTCAGGGCCCGCTGGGACCGGCTCGTGGCGGCGCGGGGCGCGGAGCGCGAGGCGCTGTTCCGGCCGAGCCGGGCCCGGACGCCGGCGAGTTCGGTGGCCGCGCTGCCCGGACAGCGGACCGGCACCGTCCGGTTCTCCCGGGAGGCGGGCCCCTGCCCCGAGCCGGTACGGCTCGCGCACGGCCCCTTCGACGAGCAGTGGCTGCTCCCCGACCACCGGCTGATCGACTCCGCCCGCCCCGAGCTGTGGCGGGTCGCCGACGCGCACCAGCTGTTCGCCGTCGAGCAGGGGTACGTGCCGGGCGCGGCCGGTCCCGCGCTGCTGGTGACGGCCGCGCTGCCCGACGGGCGCTCCCCCGCCGGCCGCCCCGGCCGGATCCGCCCGCTCTTCCGCCGCCCCGGGGGCGCGGAGCCGAACCTGGCGCCGGGCCTGCTGCCGCTCCTGCGCGCACGGTACGGGTCCGGGGTCGCCGCGACGGACCTGCTCGGCTGGGCGGTGGCGGCGGGCGTGCCCTCCCCCGCGGGCTGCCGGGTGCCGCTGCCCGCCGACCCGGAGGTCTGGGCGGCGGGCGTGGCGCTGGGCCGGGAGCTGATCGAGGTGCAGCTGCGCGGGGCCGGGGGCGGGGCCCGGCCGCGGCTGCCGGGCGGGCGCCGGCCCTACGTACGGGCGGCGGTTCCGGCCCGGCCGACGGAGCTCGGGTACGACCCGGCGGAGGAGGTCCTGAGCCTGGGCGAGGGGCGGATCTCCCCGGTCCCGGCGGCGGCCTGGGAGTTCGAGGCGGGGGGTGCCCGGATGCTGGAGCAGTGGTTCGCGCACCGGACGGCGCCCGCCGAGCCGGGCAGCCTGGAGGCGATCGGGCCGGGCGGCTGGCCACAGGAGTGGACCTCGGAGCTGCTCGAACTGATCACGGTCCTCGCCCTGCTCGCCGGGCGCGCGCCGGAGCGTGCGGCGCTCACGGCGCGGGCGGCCTCGGCCGGAGTGACCCGGGAGGCGCTGCGGGCGGCCGGGGTGCTGCCCGTACCGGAGGGGGCGCGCCGCCCGGCGTCCGTGCTCGACCATCAGGAGGAGGGCCCGGAGGGGCAGTTCACGCTCCTGTGAGCGGGCCGGTGGCAGTCCCCGTCAGGCGCCCGGCGGCGCGAAGGAGTCGAGCAGCCGGGCGATGGACAGCTCGAAGACCTCCTCGGCGTCGACGGGCTCGGGGGACGCGGTGAGCAGCGCGGCGAGGTGCGGGTAGGCCCCGCCGGCCAGCTGCCCCCTCAGATAGGCGCCGCGCACCGCCTGCTCCTGCTCCTCGGACCAGGGGAGTCCGCGGGCCCGCTCGGCGATGGCCTGCTCGTTGCGGACGGTGGCCATCACGGTGCCGTTGACCATCGCGATGAGCTGCATCTTCAGGCCGGGGTGCACGTCCAGGGGCTCCAGGCAGCCCAGGCACCACTCCAGGTAGCGCAGGGCGTGCGGGCTGAATCCGTAGGCCGTGGTCATCACGCGGGACAGCCACGGGTGCCGGTACATGAGCGCGCGGGTCTGCCGGGCGAGGCCGGTCATGTCGGCCCGCCAGTCGCCGCTGGGCGCGTCGGGGAGCTCGTACTCCGCGCACGCCGCGTCGACCATCAGCTCGTACAGGTCCTCCTTGCGCGGCACGTAGTTGTACAGCGACATGGTGCCGCAGCCGAGTTCGGCGGCGATCCGGCGCATGGAGACCGCGTCGATGCCGTCGGCGTCGGCGATGCGCACGGCCACGGCCGCGATGTCGCTCCGGCTGTACGCCGGTCTGGGGCCTCGGCCCGTGCGCTCGGGGCGCGCCCAGATCACTTCGGGTTCGGCCGCTCGGCCCGTCATCGCTCATCACCTCGTCGCCCCATCGTAGTGACGCCCTCGGACGCACCTTGTTACGTACAGCGTACGTAATGCGCTATCGTCGCCGCATGACAACTACGTACGCTGTACTTAGTGAGGGTCTGCAGAAGCGCTATGGCGAGGTGCACGCGCTGCGCGGGCTCGACCTGGCCGTGCCCGAGGGCACCGTCTGCGGAGTGCTCGGCCCCAACGGGGCGGGCAAGACCACCGCGGTGCGGGTGCTCACCACCCTCACCGCCCCCGACGCCGGGAGCGCCCGGGTCGCTGGGCGGGACGTGGTCCGCGACCCCGCCGGGGTGCGCGAGCGGATCGCGGTCACCGGGCAGTACGCCTCCGTCGACGGCGACCTCACCGGTGCCGAGAACCTGCGCCTCTTCGCCCGCCTCCTGCGCGCCCCGCGCTCCCGCGCCGACGAGCTCCTGGAGCGCTTCGGGCTCACCGAGGCCGCCGGGCGGCCGGCCCGCACCTACTCCGGGGGCATGCGGCGGCGGCTCGACCTGGCGGCGAGCCTGATCGTCCGGCCGCGGGTGCTCTTCCTGGACGAGCCGACCACCGGGCTCGACCCGCACAGCCGGGGCGAGATCTGGGACGCCGTACGGGGGTTGGCGTCCCAGGGCACCACCGTGCTGCTCACCACGCAGTACCTGGAGGAGGCCGACCAGCTCGCCGACGAGGTCGTCGTGATCGACGGGGGCCGGGCCGCCCACCGCGGCACCCCGGCCGAACTCAAGGCGCTGATCGGCAGCTACGCCGAGATCGTCGTCGCCCACCCGGCGTCCCTGGAGGCCGCCGCCGCGGTCCTCGACCGGCTCACCGGCTCCGCGCCGGCCCTGGACGCCGAGCGGGGCGCCGTCGGCGCGGTCACCACGGACCGCACGCTCACCCTGCCCCGGATCGTGCGCGAGGCCGACGCCGCCGGGATCCAGCTGCTCGACGCCTCACTGCGCCCGCCCACCCTCGACGAGGTGTTCCTCCGCCTCACCGGCCGCGAGACCCGCCCCGAGCCCCAGGAGGCCGCCGCATGAGCTCCCTCGTCCACGACGGCGGCGCGCTCCTCGGCCGCCACCTCCAGAAGGTCCGGCACGCCCCGGCGATCACGGTCATGACGCAGACCATGCCGATCGTCTTCCTGCTGTTCTTCGGATACGTCTTCGGCAGCGCGCTCGCCATGCCGGGCGCGGACTACCGGACCTACCTGGTGCCGGGCCTGCTGGTGGCGACCGCCGCGAACGGCGTCATGACCGGCATGTTCCAGGCCGCCCAGGACACCCACCGGGGCGTGACGGACCGGCTGCGCACCCTGCCGATCAGCCGGGCCGCCGTGCCGCTCTCCCAGGCGCTCGCGGATCTGCTGACGACCGCGGTCGGCATCGTCCCGCTGCTCCTGGTCGGCCTCGCGATGGGCTGGCGGATCGAGGGCACCGCCCTGGAGGCGCTGGGCGCCCTGGGACTGCTGCTGCTCTTCCGCTTCGCCACCACCTGGGTGGGCATCCTGCTCGGGCTCGCCTCGCGCAGCGAGGAGGCGGCCGGACAGCTGGGCAGCGCCACGTTCATGCTGCCGCTGCTGTCCAACGCGTACATCCCGACGGACGGCATGCCGGGGTGGCTGCGCACGATCGCCGAGTGGAACCCCATCTCGGCCGTGACCACGGCCGTACGGGAGCTGTTCGGGAACGCGTCCGTGCCGGCGGACGCGGCCTGGCCGGTGGCGCACCCGGTGGCCGGGGCGCTGCTGTGGTCACTGGCGCTGCTCGCGCTCAGCGCACCGGCCGCGGTACGGCGCTACGCCCGCGCCTGAGGACCGCCGGGTCCGGACGCGGACGGAGTGAGGCGCCGGACGGGCGGGGACACGTCCGGCGTACCGGCGGGACGAACGGCCGGAAGCGGGCCGAGCGGAACGGGCGGGAGCGATGCGTCGGGGTACGCGGGAGCCCGGTCCGGACGGTCCGTCAGCTGTGGTTGCCGAAGAGGGAGCGGCGCAGTCGGCGCAGCGGAGCGAAGAGCGAGACCCGCGAGCTCCGGCTGCGGTGACCGTGCACCGGGACCTCACGCGCGGTCAGCTCCCGCATCAGCAGCGTCGCCTCGGCCGCTTCGCGCTGGGGCACGGCAGGGCCGCCGAGCACCGCGAGATGGCGGTCCAGTCGCGAACTCGTCGCGCTGCTCCCGCAGGTAATGGCAGGCACACGCGGCCTGCTGCGCATTGCTATCTGTTCCATGTCACTCCCCACCCGTACAAGGGCACCCGGCCCGGGCAGGTTAACCCTATCGCCCCGCTACGACACCCGTGTATTCCGGCCGCAGGATTCACCGCACGTGTACGGGGGTTGACGATCACTGTCCGAATCCGTCTGATTCCAGGGTGAGTTGGACAGCGGTCGAACGCCTGTCGAACCGTCACGAACCATCCTGCACGGGCGGCCCCCGGCGGCACGCGTCAGGGCGGGTGTGATCTCCGCCACCCGCGGGCGCGCCGCCTCGGCTACCGTGGAGGGATGACGGTGATCGCGGGTCGGTACCGGCTTCTGGACGTGCTCGGCGAGGGCGGGATGGGCACCGTCTGGCGCGCCCGGGACGAAGTCCTGGGCCGCGAGGTGGCGGTGAAGGAGGTCCGCGCCCCGGCCGGCCTGCCGGCCGAGGACCGGGAGCGGCTCTACGCCCGTCTGGAGCGCGAGGCGTGGGCCGCCGCGCGGGTCTCGCACCGCAGCGCGGTCACCGTGTACGACGTGGTCACCGAGGACGGCCGCCCCTGGATCGTGATGGAGCTGGTCCGCGGCCTCACCCTCGCCGAGACCCTGGAGGCGGAGGGCCCGCTGCCGCCCCGGCGGGCGGCCCTGGTCGGCGCCGACGTGCTCGCCGCGCTGCGCGCCGCGCACGGGGCGGGGGTGCTGCACCGGGACGTGAAGCCGGCCAACGTGCTGCTCGCCAACGACGGCCGGGTGGTGCTCACCGACTTCGGCATCGCGGCCGTCGCGGGCACCTCCCCGCTCACCATGACGGGTGAGCTCATCGGCTCCCCCGAGTACCTCGCGCCCGAACGCGCGATGGGGCGCACGCCGGAGCTCGCGGCGGACCTCTGGTCGCTCGGAGTGCTTCTGTACGCCGCCGTCGAGGGAGCCTCGCCGTTCCGGCGCGACACCGCGCTCGACACCCTGCGGGCGGTCGTGGACGAGGAGCCGGTCCCGCCGGAGCGCGCGGGACCGCTCGCGCCGGTGATCGAGGGGCTGCTGCGGAAGGACCCGGAGCGGCGGATGTCCGCGGAGGACGCCGAGGAGCGGCTGCGCGTGATCGGCGCCGGCGGCACCCCGAGCGCCGGGCCGACGCGGGCGGAGACGTACGGACCGTTCCCGGCGCCGCTTCCCGGCGCGGGCGGTCCCGGCGGCCGGACCGGCGGCTCCGGCGGACCGGGCGGCCCCCACGGCCCGTCGGGTCCCGGGGCCACCACCCCGCTGCCCGCGCCCGGGACGCCGCCGCCCGGCTCGGAGCCCGGGGAGCGGCGGCGCGGGCGCACGGCGCTCGTCGCGGGGATCGTCGCGCTGCTCCTCGTGGGCGGCGGACTGACGTACGCGGCGCTGCGGGACGAGAACCCCTCGCCCCCGCCCGCCCCGCCGGAGACGACGAGCGCGCCGGCCACGGAGACGACAACGACGCCGACGGCGGCGCCGACCACCGGGGCGCCCACCACTCCCCCGTCGACCTCGGCGAGCACGCCGGCGACCTCGGTGGTGGTGTCCGTGCGGGCGGACCGCGCGCGGTACGAGGGGGCCTGCCCGCCGCCGCAGGACCGGGCGCCCGCCTTCACCGCGACGTTCACGGTGGGCGGGACGCCCGCCTCGGTGTCGTACCGCTGGGTCACCGAGAGCGGCGAGGGCCAGGACACCGCGTGGCGGACGCTGGAGTTCCCGGCGGGCGGTCCGACCGAGCGTCAGGTGACCCGGATCCAGGCGGTGTACCGGCCGGACGGGACGCTGGAGGACCGGATCGGGGTGGAGGTGCGCTCGCCGGTCACCGTGCGGTCGGGCCTGGTCGCCTTCTCGGTGACGTGCGAGCGGGTGACCCCGACGGGCGGGGCCACCACTCCCACGGGCCCGCCGGCCACGAGCTCGGCCGGCACGCCCGCGCCGGGTGCTACACCGCGCCCTTGAAGCTGGGCAGGTAGCCGCCGGACTGGCCGGCCGCGGTGGGGTGGTACGACTCCCCGATGTTGAGCCAGTTGACGCTGTGCAGCCACGCCGTGCCGGAGGCGCAGATCTCGTGCCCGGTGAAGGCGGGGACGACGCTCGCGAAGGTGAAGCCGTGGTTGGCGGCTCTCTTGGCGGTGGCCGTGTTGAGGTAGTCCGAGGCGTCGTTGATGGCGCGCCGCTCGTTCTCGCTCAGACCTGCCGCGCAGGTTCCGCCGAGCTGGTAGAAGCGCGGGTAGCCGAGCACCACGACCCGGGCGTTGGGCGCCTTGTTGTGGATCGCCGTGTACACCGAGTCGAGGTTCCCGGGCAGCGTGGAGTCGACGTAGGCCTTGGCCTGATTCACGCGGTTGATACAGGTCGCCTCCGACTGGAGGACGCAGGTGGTCATGACGTCGGCGAAACCGGCGTCATTGCCGCCGATCGTGACGGACACCAGGTCAGTGGCGGTGGAGAGCGGTCCGAGCTGATTGGCCGTGACATCACCCGTTCGGGCGCCCGAGCACGCGGTGAACGCGAAGGACGAGGGGGCGTTCGCGTTCTTCCAGAGGACCGGATAGGCCTTCGTGGAGCGCTTGCAGTCGCCGCTCGCGCTGTCGTAACTCCCGGAGCCGACGCCCGAGGAGTACGAGTCGCCGAGCGCCACGTAGTCGAGTGCGGCACTCTCGGCCGCCTGCGCGGTTCCCACCCCGGTGAGGGCGAGGACGGCACCGAGCAGGAGCGAAGAGGAGAAAGCCGTAAAACGGGACAGTTTCATGGGACCTCCTGTAGCAGGATCTCTGCGTTACCAGGTAGTAGCAGTCGAACCGGCGCGCTGGAAGTGTCCATGCCAAAACTCGTGGCCGATTACCCCTGACTTCCTTTCAGAAACCATCAAGATCAAGCCATCTGAACATCGGTCGGCCCCCGCGGAACGTCCCGTTCAAAACCCCGTGCACGGAATGCCCGGTTGCCGGATCATGGACGCCATGTCAGCCAACGAAGCCCAGGGCACGGCGGGGGAACCGTCCGGGAAGCCGTCGAGACCCGAAGGGGCACTGCCCATCCGGCTCAACGTCGACGACAGCGACTCGCCGTCGGACGTCGTCGACGCGCTGTTCCTCGGACGCTTCACGACCGGGGAACAGCCGCACGCCCTGAGCACCACGCTCGACCGGGTCAAGCCCGCCGCCACGCTGCTGCCCGGCGGCGCGCGACTGCTCCGGGCCACCAAGGACGACGACCGCAGCGCGCTGCTCGCCGAGGGCGAGGGGTGGACACTGCTCGTCTCCCGCTGGAGCCGGGGCGCGGACGTCACCGTCACCGCGACCGACGCCGCCCTCGCCGAACGGGTCCTCAAGGAGGCCACGGACGGCGCCAAGGACGAGCCCGAACCCCAGCCGGAGAACGTCGCCATGGGCTTCTGGTACGTGTCGCCCCGGCGCGGCCCGCACCGGACCACCCGGCAGATCGGCGCGGGCACCTGGGAGGAGATCCGGCCCAACTACACGGCGCCCGTCGCCGGCGCGATGGACCGGCTGATGGCCGTCACCCCCGAGGACATCACCGGCCGGCTGCTGCTGCTCCACGGCCCGCCCGGCACCGGCAAGACCTCCGCCCTGCGCACCCTCGCCCGGTCCTGGCGCGACTGGTGCCAGGTCGACTGCGTCCTCGACCCGGAGCGCCTGTTCAGCGACGTCGGCTATCTGATGGACATCGCGATCGGCGAGGACGAGGGCACCCCGAAGGGCCGCTGGCGGCTGCTGCTCCTGGAGGACTGCGACGAGCTGATCCGCGGCGAGGCGAAGCACACCGCGGGCCAGGCGCTCTCCCGGCTGCTCAACCTGACGGACGGCCTGCTCGGCCAGGGCCGCAACGTCCTCGTCGGCGTCACCACCAACGAGGACCTGGAGCGCCTGCACCCCGCCGTGGTCCGCCCCGGCCGCTGCCTGGCCCGCATCGAGGTCGGCCCGCTGACCCGCGCCGAGTCGGTGGACTGGCTGGGGAGCGAGGAGGGCGTGGGCCGGGACGGCTCGACCCTGGCGGAGCTGTTCGCGCTACGGCGCGGGACCTCGGCGGTGGGCATGCCGGAACAGCGCGCCGCCGACGCCGGGTTGTACCTGTAGCGGGGCCCGGCGCGGTCCGCGCGCGCCGTGGCCCACGGCCGCGGGGGCTCAGTCGTCGAACGTCGCCCGGATCGCCTCGGCGACCGCCGACTCCGCCGCCTCCCGGCTCAGCCCCAGTCGGCGCGCCTCCGTCACGTACGCCGCCGCGGCCGTGGCGGCCAGGCGGGAGGCCGCGTCGGAGGCCGCCGCGACGAAGGTGCCGTTGCGACCCCGGGTCTCGATCACCCCGTCCCCTTCCAGGGCCTTGTACGCCTTGGCGACCGTGTTCGCCGCGAGCCCGAGGTCCTCCGCGAGGCCCCGCACCGTCGGGAGCTTGTAGCCGACGGGCAGCTCCCCCGAGCGGGCGCTCTCCGAGATCTGGGCGCGGAGCTGTTCGTACGGAGCGGTGGTGGAGTGCTGGTCCACGCTGATTCGAAGCGTCACCCGCCCGATTGTGCACCCGGCCGACGGGAAAATGGGAGGCGGCCTGACGCGCCCGCCGCATAGCGTGCGGCATCATGACTGTGATCGTCCGTGATGTACGGCCCGAGTCCTCCGAGGACACCGAGGGCTACGCCCGGGTCCGGCGCGCCGCCCTGCCCTTCATGCTCGCCACCGGCCCCCAGGTGGCCTTCGACTGGGCGCACACCCATCCCGACGCACGCCGACGCCCGCTGGTCGCCGAGGCCGACGGGGAGATCGTCGGCACGGCCGAGGTGGCGCTCGCCCACGAGTCGCCCGAGCCCGGCATCGGGAACGTCAACGTCTTCGTGCACCCCGCGCACCGCGGACGCGGCGCCGGCGCGCTGCTGCTGCGGGCCGCCGAGGAGCACCTGGCCGCGGTGGGCGCGACCACGCTGTACAGCTGGGTCCTGGACGAGCCGGCGCACCGCGCCTTCGCCGAGCGGCACGGGTACACGGCCAGCCGCTCCGCCTACTTCCTGCGCCTCGACCTGACCACCGCCGCGCTGCCGCCGCTCCAGGAGCCGCCCGCCGGGGTCGAGCTGCGTCCGGCGACGGACTTCGCCGCCGATCCGCGCCCGCTGTTCGAGCTGGACGCGCTGACCACGGCCGACGAGCCGGGTGACGTGGGCGCCGAGCTCGACGACTACGCGCACTGGCTCGCGTCCACCTGGAACCACCCGCTGCTCGACCGCGAGCTGACCACGGTGGCGCTGGTCGACGGGCGGCCGGCGGCGTTCACGGCGGCCCGTACCGACGGGCTGGGCCGCTACGGGTCGGGGATGACGGGCACGGCGCCGGAGTTCCGCGGGCGGGGGCTCGCCAAGCTGGCGAAGAACCACTCGCTGCACCGGGCGCGGGCGGCGGGCTGCACGGAGGCCCTCACCGGCAACGACACGGAGAACGGGCCGATGCTCGCCGTCAACGAGTGGTTCGGGTACGAGATCGCCGCGAAGGAGTGCCGCCATGTCCGCGCGCTGGGTTGAGATCGCCCTGGTGAAGGCGGGGCGGACCAAGATCCGTTATCCGGCGGAGCTGCTGGCCGACGACGGGGTCCGGCTGACCGTCCGGGCGCCGTGGGCCGCCGAGGGAGTACGGGACTTCGGCTTCGTGCGCTTCGAGCCGGGCGACGTCTTCACCGAGCACTACTGGCGGGACCGCTGGTACGCGGTGAAGGAGGTGCGGTCCGGCGACGGCACGCTCAAGGGCTGGTACTGCGACGTGACCCGGCCCGCCGCGGTGGGCGCCGACGGGGCCGAGGTGCTGGTCGAGGACCTGGACCTCGACCTGTGGGTGTCGGCGGACGGCTCCGAGGTCCTGCGGCTCGACGAGGACGAGTTCGCGGCGAGCGGCCTGGCCGCCGCCGACCCGGACGCGGCCGAGCGGGCCGTACGCGCCCTCGACGAGCTGGACGCGCTGGGCCGCGAGGGCCTGGTGCGCCTGCTGGCGGCGGGGGCGTAGCGCCCGTCCTGGCCACTCGCCGACGCCCGGCTCACCCCGTCGGAGGCGAGTCGGGCGTCGGGGCGCCGCTCACGGACTTCCGGTAGTGGACGCGGTCGTACGGCCCGTCACGACGCCGTTCGACGACCTCGTAGCCGTACCGCTCGTACAGCTTCTGGTTCTCCCACATCATCGCGTTGGTGAGCAGCCGCACCTCGGGCAGTCCGAGGGCGCGGGCCCGGTCCTCGACCCAGCCCATCAGGACCCGGCCGAGGCCGGTGCCCTGGGCGTCGGGGTGGACGGCGATGGTGTCGAGGTAGAGGTGGTCCGCCTCCGGGACCACCACGACCAGGCCGGCCACCGGCTCGCCCGCGACGAAGACCCGGCCCGCCGCCACGTTCGCCGTGTGGTCCTCCTCCATCGGGGCGGGCACGACGCCGATCCGCTCGATGTAGTGGTGGAAGGCCGCGTCGATCACGGCCTTCACCGCGGGCACGTCGGCGGGGGCGGCGGGACGGGGCACGTCCCGCCTCCGGGGATCCTGCGTCACACGGTCATGCGTCATGCCGCCACAGTACGGCGGCGGTTGATCAGCTTCCGCACCAGCGGCCAGGCCAGCAGGAGCAGCACCACCGCGTACACGGTCACCGAGAACGGGGTGTTCACCAGGCCGGTGAGCGAGCCGTCGCTGATCTGCAGGGCGCGGCGCAGCTGCTGTTCGGCGGCCGGGCCGAGGATGACCCCGATCACGGCCGGCAGGACGGGCAGTCCGTAGCGCCGCATGCCGAAGCCGATGAGGCCGATGATCAGCAGGATCACCAGGTCGAGGGCCTCGCCGCCGACCGCGTACGCGCCGACGGCGGCGAAGAACAGGATGCCGGCGTAGAGGTACGGGCGGGGGATGCGCAGCAGTTTGGCCCAGACCGGCGCGAGCGGCAGGTTGAGCGCGAGGAGCAGCACCATGCCGACGAAGAGCGAGGCGATCAGGCCCCAGACCAGCTCGGGTTCGCGTTCGAAGAGCAGCGGCCCGGGCTGGATGCCGTACTGCTGGAAGGCGGCGAGCATCACGGCGGCGACGGCCGTGGTCGGCAGGCCGAGGGTGAGCATGGAGACGAGGGTGCCGGCGGCGGAGGCGGAGGCGGCGGACTCGGGGCCCGCGACGCCCTCGATGGCGCCCTTGCCGAACTCGTCCTTGTGCTTCGACAGGCGCTTCTCCGTGACGTACGCCAGGAAGGTCGGGATCTCGGCGCCGCCGGCCGGGATCGCGCCGAACGGGAAGCCGATGAACGGGCCGCGCAGCCAGGACTTCCAGGTGCGCCGCACGTCGTCGCGGCCGAGCCAGGGGCGGCCGACGGGGATCGCCTCGCCGGTGGTGCGGCGCAGGTGGGCGGCGACCCACAGGGCCTCGCCGATGGCGAAGAGGCCGACCGCGACGATGACGACGTCGATGCCGTCGGCGAGCTGGAGCGAGCCGAAGGTGAGGCGCTGCTGGCCGGTCATCTGGTCGAGGCCGACCAGGCCGAGGGTGAGGCCGATGAGGAGGGAGGCGAGACCGCGGATGCGGGAGGAGCCGAGGACGGAGGTCACCGCGATGAAGGCGAGGACCATGATGGCGAAGTAGTCGGGGGCGCCGATGTCGACGGCGAGCGCGGCGACGGTCGGGGCGAGCAGCACGAGCAGGACGGTGCCGGTCATGCCGCCGGCGAAGTGCCCGATGGCGGCGGCCGCGAGGGCCTGAGCGCCGCGGCCCGACTTGGCCATCGGGTTGCCCTCGATGGCGGCGACGACGGCCGCGCTCTCGCCGGGGGTGTTGAGCAGGATGGAGGTGGTGGAGCCGCCGAACATGGCGCCGTAGTAGATGCCGGCGAACATGATGAACGCGCCGGTCGGCTCCAGGCCGTACGTCACGGGCAGGAGCAGGGCGACGGCCATGGCGGGGCCGATGCCGGGCAGCACGCCGATGGCGGTGCCGAGGAGGACGCCGATGGCGGCCCACAGCAGGTTGACGGGGGTCAGCGCGGTGCCGAAGCCGTCGATCAGGGAGTTGAGCGAGTCCATGGGTCAGAGCACTCCCATCAGCGGGCCGCCGGGCAGCGGGACGCCGAGCAGCTTGTCGAAGACGACGTAGGTGAGCAGGGAGAGGGCGGCGGCGATCAGCGGGTCGCGGGTCAGGTGGCGGCTGCCGAGGGCGTAGGCCGCGCCCCAGAAGAGCAGGGCGCCGGCGACGGGGAAGCCGGCCGGGCCGATGAGGACGGCGAAGCCGAGGAAGACGCCGGCGAGGAGGAGGACGGTGCGCCAGTCGCCGGGTTCGGACAGGTCGACGTCCTCGCCTCCCTCGGCCTCGCCTCTGCCGCCGCGCAGGACGTCGACGGTGAGGAGGACGGCGACGAGGAGCAGGCCGGTGCCGACGACCAGGGGGACGGTGCGGGGGCCGACGGGGCCGCGCTGCCCGAGGTCCACGGGCATGGTGAGGGCGTCGGTGAGGACCAGGACGCCGAGGGCGAGCAGGATGAGGCCGACGCCGAGCTCGGAGTGCTCGCGCAGCCAGGACCGGCGCGGGGCGGGGGCGGTGCCGGGGGTCGTGGTGGTCACAGTCCGAGCTCCTTCAGTACGGAGGCGACGCGGCGGTCCTGTTCGGTGAGGAAGGTGCCGAACCGGTCGCCGGGCAGGAAGGCGTCGTTCCAGCCGTGGGTCTTCAGGGACGCCTGCCACTGCGGGGACTCGTGGAGCTTGGTGACGAGGACGACCAGCTTGTCGCGTTCGGCGTCGGAGAGGCCGGGCGGGGCGACGATCCCGCGCCAGTTGATGAACTCGGTGTCGAGCCCGGCCTCGCGGAGGGTGGGGGCGTCGAGGCCGGGGACCCGCTCGGCGCCGGTGACGGCGAGCAGGCGCAGCTCGCCGGCCTTGATCTGGTCGAGGTACTCGCCGACGCCGGAGACACCGAAGGCGACCTTGTCGCCGAGGATGGAGGCGAGGAGTTCGCCGCCGCCGTCGAAGGGGACGTAGTTGACGTCCTTCGGCGGGATGCCGGCGGCCTGCGCCATCAGCATGGGCGCGAGGTGGTCGGGGCCGCCGGGCGAGGAGCCGCCGCCGACGGGCAGCTTGCCCGGGTCCTTCTTCCAGGCGGCGAGCAGGTCCTGAATGGTGCGGTACGGGGAGTCCTTGCCGACCACGACGATGTCCTGCTCCATGGTGAGCCGGGCGATCGGGGTGGTGTCGGCGAGGGTCTTCGGGGTCTTGTTGGTGTGGACGGCGCCGACGACGCCGAGGCCCATGGACATGGCGAGCCGGCCGTTGCCGTGTTCGCCGACGAGCCGGGTGAGGCCGACGGTGCCGCCCGCGCCGGGCAGGTTGAAGACCTCGATGTCGGTGGTGAGCCCGGCCTCCTCGGCGTTCTTGGCCGCGGTGCGGGCGGTGATGTCGTAGCCGCCGCCGGGTGTGTTGGGGACCATGATGCGCAGGCCGGGTATCTGCGTGCCGGTGTCGGAGCCGCTGCCGGTGCTGAGCAGCGGGGGTCCCACGAGCACGAGCAGCGCCGCCCCGAACAGGGCGAGCGGAGTGCTGAGCCGCACGTGAGCCGCCTCTCGGTAGGGAGGGATGGGGGTGTGAGGTGGCCCACATGTTGCCCGCGCGTGAACAAGCTGTCTCTCTTCCGCAACCAACGGACGTTGTGGTCCTTGTGGTCGCGCCCTACGTTGGCCGCGTGACGAACGTGCTGGTGGTCGACGACGACTTCATGGTGGCCAAGCTGCACTGCCGCTATGTGTCGGCGGTGCCGGGCTTCTCCGTCGTGGGCGTCGCCCACGGCGGCGCGGAGGCACTGCGCGCGGCGCACGCGCTCCGCCCCGATCTGCTGCTGCTCGACATCTTCCTGCCGGACATGGACGGGATCGCGGTGCTGCGCGAACTGCGGGCCGCGGGGCTCGCGACGGACGCGCTGTTCATCACGGCCGCGCGGGACGTGGACACCATCCGCGCGGCGCTGCGCGCCGGGGCCCTGCACTACCTCATCAAGCCGTTCAACCAGGCCGCCCTCCAGGAGCAGCTGCGCCATGTGGCCTCGCTCCGCAGCCGCCTCGCCGAACTGTCGGCGGCGGAGGCCCGTCAGGAGGACGTGGACCAGATCTTCGGCACCCGCCCGCGCGGCTCCCGCGAACTCCCCAAGGGCCTGGCCGCCCCCACCGCGGAACTGGTCGACACGATCCTGCGCGCCCACCCGGAGGGCCTCTCGGCCACCGAATGCGCCGAGGCCGGCTCCCTCTCCCGCGTCAGCGCCCGCCGCTACCTGGAGTACTTCGCGGAAACCGGCCGCGCCGAGATCACCCTCCGCTACGGCGGCACGGGCCGCCCGGAACGGCGCTACCGACGGGTGGGCTGAGGCGTGCCTGTGGCCCCGCTTAGAGGCCCCTTAACACGACCATAAAGATCGCCCCCCGGCCGTCGGAACCCCCGGATATCCGTTCGGCGAGGGCTAGTTTGCTGGGCAACCCCCCACATCCCCACCCTCGTGAAGGAGTTGTCCCCCCATGACCTCTCTCCGTACGGCCGTCGCTCCGGTCGTCACCGCCTCCGCCGTTCTGGTGCTGGCCGGGATCGGGTCCGCGCCCGCTTTCGCGCACGGGTCGATGACCGATCCGGTGAGCCGGGTCGCGGCCTGTTACGCGGAGGGGCCGGAGAGCCCCAAGTCGGCGGCGTGCAAGGCGGTCGTGGCGGCCGGTGGGACGCAGCCGCTGTACGACTGGAACGGGGTGAACATCGGGGACGCCGGCGGGCGGAGCCGGCAGATCATTCCGGACGGGAAGCTGTGCAGCGCCGGGAACGACAAGTACCGGGGGCTCGACCTCGCGCGGGCGGACTGGCCGGCGAGCAAGATGGCGTCCGGTGAGCACACGTTCCGGTACAAGGGGACCGCCCCGCACAAGGGGTCGTTCGCGCTGTACGTGACGAAGGACGGGTACGACCCGGCCAAGCCGCTGAAGTGGTCCGACCTGGAGGCGAAGCCGTTCGTCACGGTGACCGATCCCGGGATGACCGCCGGCGACTACGTGTTCAAGGGCACGGTGCCGAAGAAGTCCGGGCGCCACCTCATCTACTCGATCTGGCAGCGGTCCGACTCCCCCGAGGCGTTCTACACCTGCTCGGACGTCGTGTTCGGGGCGGATTCCGCTTCGTCGCCGGGGTCGCCCGCGCCGACCGCCGCCGCACCCACCGACGCGCCGCCCACGGCGGGGCACTCCGGGCACGCCGGGCACGGGGCTCAGGGCGGGCAGGGCGGGAAGGGTGCGCAGGGCGGGGAAGCGCCGGCGCCTGCCGGGTCCTCCGCGGCCGCCGCCCCGGCGCCCGCGCCCGCTTCCGCGGGCGGGGCCGGGGGTGACGCGCTGGCCGAGACCGGGGGCGACGCCGCCACCTCGTACCTGGCGGTGGGCGGCGCCGCCGTGCTGGGGCTCGGGGCGGTCGTGCTGTTCGCCACGGCCCGGCGTCGTTCTGTCCGTTAGCCGATCACGGACAGGCAGGTGGTCGGGGTCGCGTGGGCCGGGTCGAGGGCGTTCTCCACTTCGTGGAAGACGACCCGGTCCACCGTCCCGATCGCCACGTGCTCCGCCAGGTCGAGCGCGCACAGGTCCTGGAGCACGATGTTGTCGACGTTCGGCCCGTCGAGGAAGCCGGAGCGGTACGGGGTGACGACCTCGTCGTAACGGGTGGCGATGACCGTGTACCTCACGCCGGGCACCGTGTCGCCGCCCGCGTTCAGCTTGGTGAGGAGCGCGGAGCCGGCGATCTGGTCGGCGAGTCCCGGGGTCGACGCCGACAGCAGGTCCTCGGCGCCCGGGAAGTACGGCAGCAGCTTGGTGAGGCCGTTGAGCGTCGTGCCGTGGTTGTCCGGAGCGATGCCGACGAGCGCGTTGACCTTCTGCGCGCCGCCGAGGAACTTCAGGTAGTAGCGGGGCATCATGCCGCCCTGCGAGTGCCCGACGAGGTCCGCCTTCCGGGCGCCCGTCGCGGCGAGGACCCGGTCGACGTACGTGTCGAGCTGCGCGGCCGACTTGTCGACCGGGCCGAGGCCGTGGAAGAGCGGCACGTTGGGCAGTTGCCCGTAGTCGAGCGAGAAGACGCAGTAGCCGCGGTCGACCAGGTAGGGCGCCAGGCCCAGCCAGTTGTCGACGGCGTTGCCGAAGGTGCCGTGCACGAGGACGACCGGGCGGGGATGAGCGGCCGAGGGCTTGCAGGAGAAGTCGTTCCAGCCCCGGCTCGGGGCGGTGCCGGCCTGCGCGGCGGCGGTGGGGGCGAGGGTGGCGGCGGCGGTCAGCAGGAGCACGGCCAGCGCTCTGACGGCGTGCTTCCAGGGGGTCCGGGAGGTCCGGGGCAGCATCGGGCGATCTCCTTGCGGCTCAAGGGAAGGGGGATGCGGTACGCCCTGCGGTCCGGACCACAAGTGGGGATGCGCTTCCGTCAAGCTACGCACGGGTAGCGTCGACTGGGAAGTTACGCGTCAGTAAAAACTGGCGTGTCCCCGTCGGGTGCGCGGCAGGTGTGCGGCGGGTGCGCCGGGTGCGTCTCAAGCCGCCAGCGAGCCCGGCAGTACCGCCCGGGGGCCGTACTTCGCCCGGGCCCGGTCCGCCACCGCCTCGATCCGGCGCGCCTTCTCGTCCGCCGGGTCGAAGGTCAGCTGGCGCGCGGCGCCTTCGGCCGGTTCCAGACCCTCGGCGCGCAGGGCGATGCCCCGTACCCGGGCGCGCTGGAGCGCGAAGGAGGTGTGGACCGCGTACGCGAGGGCGGTGAGCGCGGCCGAGTGGGCGGTCGGTTCGCGCAGGGTGCGGGTCCGGCCGGAGGTGCTGCGGTCGGCGTACCGCACGGTGACGGTCAGGGAGCGGCACACCTGGCCCTCCGTCCGCATCCGGGCGCCCAGTTCCTCGGTGAGCGAGAGCAGTGCCCTGCGCTGTTCGGCCGGGTCCAGTTCGTCGTGCGGGAAGGAGCGTTCGGCGGCCAGCGACCTGGAGAGCTCGCCGGGGACGACGGGGGTGCGGTCGATGCCCCGGGCCCGTTCCCACAGCTCGCGGCCGGCCTTGGCGCCGACGAGCCGCTGGAGCACGGCGAGCGGCGCGTCCGCGACCCGGCCGACCGAGTCGAGGCCGTAGCCGCAGAGGGTACGGGCGGTGGCGCGGCCGACGCCGTCCAGCGCGACGACCGGGCGGTCCCGCAGGAAGTCCGCCGGGTCCTCGACGACCAGGGTGACGCCGGGCCGGGCCTCGCGGGCGGCCATCCGGGCCAGCATCGGGTTGGGCCCGGCGCCGATGACGCAGTCCACCCCGTACAGGGCGAGCGCCCTGACCCGGATGACCGAGGCGAGCTCGGCCGGGCTCCAGCCGAAGTAGCGCGCCGCGCCGCGCACGTCGGCGAGCATCTCGCCGTGCGGGGTCGCCTCGACCACCGGGGTGAACTCCGTGAGGAGGGCGATGAGTCGGGGGAGCGTCACCTCCCCCGGGGGTTCGAGCCGGAACCGTACGCAGAGGATCATCCGGCGCTCCCGGGGCTGCTGTGCCACAGTTTCCGCGCCGGTGTCGCGGCGCCCTCCCCGGCGGGCCGGAGGTCGGCCCAGGGGTTCATCTCGTAGCCGGTGGACAGGGTGATGCGCCGGCCGGTGTCGGCGGATCCGGTGGCCTCGGCTACGTCGGCGGTCCCGTCGGCGGAAGGGTCCCCCGGCTGTTCCGACAGGCGTTCCCCGACCGCCGGCAGGCCGCCGTTCGCCCGCAGTTCGGCCAGTTCGGCGAGGTTCCAGGCGGCGGAGCCGACCACGCTGAGGCTGCGCGGGCCGCGGCGCTGCACCACGCCCCGGACGAGCAGCAGCCAGGAGTGGAAGACGGTGTGGGCGCAGCGTTCGTGGGAGTCGTCGAAGAAGGCGAGGTCGACCAGGCCGGTGCCGTCGTCGAGGGTGGTGAAGATGACCCGCTTGCCGGAGCGGATCGGCGGCGTCTGGGTGGCGGCCTTGGCGCCGGCGACCAGGACGGTCTGTCCGTGCGGGGCGGAGCGCAGTCGCCGGGCGGAGACGACGCCGAGTTCACGCAGGAAGGTCCGCTGGTCGTCCATGAGGTGGCGGGAGGCGTCCATGCCGAGGATGCCGAGTTCGGCGCTGAGGCGTTCGGACTCGTCGAGGTCGGGCAGGCCGACGGGGGCGGTCCTGTTGCCCTGGGCGAGCGGGAGCTGTCCGCCGTAGGAGGCGGTTCCGCGCTGGAGGCGGTGGAGTTCGGTCAGGTGCAGGAGCAGGTCGCGGCGGTTGGCGCCGAAGGCGTCGAGCGCGCCGACCTGGGCGAGGCGTTCGGCGACGGGTTTGCGCGGGCGGGCCCGCTCCCAGAAGTCGAGGAGGGAGGCGTAGGGGCGGCCGGTCTCGATGCGGGCGCCCTCGGCCTCGCTGATGCCGTGGACGTCGGTGAGGCCGAGCCGGAGGCCCCACACCGCCGGGCCCTCGGACACCAGTTCGATACGGTGGGCGACCGCGGACCGGTTCACGTCCAGCGGCAGCACGGGCACCCCGCGCCGCCTGGCGTCCGCGAGCAGCAGCCGCTTCGGGTACATGCCGGGGTCGTGGGTGAGCAGCCCGGCGTAGAAGGCGGCCGGGTGGTGGGCCTTGAGCCAGGCCGACTGGTAGGTCGGCACGGCGAAGGCCACCGCGTGCGCCTTGCAGAAGCCGTACGAGCCGAAGGCCTCGACGATCTCCCAGGTGCGGGCGACCACCTCGGGGGCGTACCCCCGGCGCCCGGCCCGCTCGGCGAACCAGATCCTGATCCGCCCCTGCGACTCGGGATCGGAGAGCCCGCGGCGCACCTGGTCGGCCTCGTCCAGGCCGCAGCCGGTCATGATGCCGACGATCTCGATGATCTGCTCGTGGAAGACGACGACACCGTAGGTCTCCTTCAGCGTCCCCTCCAGGTCGGGGTGCGGGTAGCGGACCGGCGCGCGGCCGTGCCGGGCCTCGATGAAGGGGCGGACCATGTCGGCGGCGACCGGGCCCGGCCGGAAGAGCGAGATGTCGACGACGAGGTCGTGGAAGGTCTCCGGCTGGAGCCGGCCCACCAGGTCGCGCTGGCCGGGCGATTCGATCTGGAAGCAGCCCAGCGTCTCGGTGGAGCGGATGAGCCGGTACGTGTCGGGGTCGCCGGGCGGGACGGCGTCGAGGTCCGGGCGGGTGCCGGTGGCGCGCCCGACCTCGGCGACGGCGTGCGCCATCGCGGACTGCATCCGCACCCCGAGGACGTCGAGCTTGAGCAGGCCGAGGTCCTCCACGTCCTCCTTGTCGAACTGGGCCATGGGCATGGGGGAACCGCCGGTGCCCTCCGGGCCCTGGGGGATCTCGCCGCTGGTGGGGACGACGGGGGTGCGGGTGAGCAGCGAGGCGTCCGAGAGGAGCACCCCGCAGGGGTGCATGGCGATGCCGCGGGGCAGCGCGTCGAGCGCCTCGACCAGCGTCCAGAACCGTTCCCGGCCCCGGAGTTCGGCCTTCAGCCCGCGTAGCTCGGGCAGTTCGTCCAGGGCGGCGCGGGCGTCCCGGGCGCGGATGTGCGGGAAGGCCTTGGCGATCCGGTCGATGTCGGCCGGGTCCATGGACAGGGCGGCGCCCACGTCCCGTACGGCGTGGCGGACCCGGTAGGTCTCGGGCATGGCGACGGCGGCGACCCGTTCGGCGCCGAAGCGGTCGAGGATCGCCCGGTAGACCTCCAGGCGGCGGGCGGACTCCACGTCGATGTCGATGTCGGGCAGCGCGGTGCGGCGTTTGGAGAGGAAGCGTTCCATCAGCAGGCCGTGCTCGACCGGGTCGGCGTGGACGATGCCGAGGAGGTGGTTGACGAGGGAGCCGGCGCCGGAGCCGCGGGCGGCCACCCGGATGCCCATCCCCCGGACGTCCTCCACGACCTGGGCGACCGTCAGGAAGTAGCCGGCGAAGCCGTGGTGGGCGATGACGTCGAGCTCCCGGTGCATTCGCTCCCAGTGGCCGCGCCGCTTCTCGTACCCCTTCAGGACCATGCCGGCGGCGGCCCGGGAGGCGAGCACCCGCTGGGCGGTGCGGTGGGCGGCGCCGACGAGCCGCGGCTCGGGGAAGTGCGCGGAGCCCATGCCGAGGTCGTCCTCGGGGTCGACCAGGCACCCGGCGGCGACGGCCGCGGTGTGTTCCAGGAGCCGGTGCGCGGCCTCGCGGCGGAAGCCCGCGGCCTCGACGGTCCGCTCGGCGGCGGCCCGCATGGCGCCGGCGTCCTTGAGCCAGCCCTCCCCGCCGTCGAGCCCGGCGCCGCGGGGGTCGACGGGGACGAGCCGGCGGGCGGAGTCGAGGACGTCGGCGACGGGGCCCTGGCCGGGGTCGGCGTAGCGGACCTCGTTGCCGAGGACGGGCCGGACGCCCTGTTCGGCGGCGAAGCCGACGGTGCGGGCGGCGAGCCGCAGCGAGCCGGGGCCGGTGCCGGGGAGCCCGTGCGGGACGACCTCCAGGCGCAGGGCGTCCCCGTACCGCTCGCGCCAGGGCACGAGCAGCCGGGCGGCCCGGTCGGGGCGGCCGGCGACGAGGGCGCGCCCGACGTCGGAGGCGGGCCCGAGCAGCACGAAGAGCCCGTCGTCGGCGCCCGGCCCCGAGGGTCCGGCGGCGGTCCCGGCGGTCCAGGGCAGCACCGGCGGCCCCTCCCCCGGCCGGGCGTGGGCGGCGGTGACGAGGGCGCAGAGCGCGGCCCAGCCGGCGCGGGAGCGGGCGAGGAAGACGGCGCGGGGCGCGGACTCGTCGACGAAGGCGCCGCCCCGTACGGGCACGCGCCGCGCGGAGCCGCGGGCGGCGGCGGTGGTGGTGTCCGGCGGGCCGGGGGCCGGGGCGTAGGCCAGGTCCGCGCCGAACAGGGGGCGTACGCCGGCCGTCGCGCAGGCCTTGGCGAAGCGGACGACGCCGGCGACGGTGTCGCGGTCGGTCAGAGCGAGGGCGTCCATGCCCCGCTCGGCGGCGCGCTCGGCCAGGCGGGCGGGGTGGGAGGCGCCGTAGCGCAGGGAGAAGCCCGACGCGGTGTGCAGGTGCGTGAACCCCGGCATCGCCACACCTCCCGCATCTCATTCGTACGTACGTTCCCACCCCCTCGATCCCAGCGTAGCTCATTTTCGAACATCCGTACGATAACCCGTTCGGGCCTCTCCCACCTGCGACGACACCCCGTTGCCACGAGCCTGGGGGGCATGACCCTCGTCGACGAACTGAAGAGCGCCGTCACCCCCCGGGCAGCCTTGCTGGTCGTGGGCGTCTTCGCCCTCCAGATGCTGTTCATCGCCTCGTACGTCGGGGCCCTGCACGATCCCAAGCCGAGGGACGTCCCCTTCGGCGTGGTCGCCCCGCAGCCGGTCACCGCCACCCTGACGGGACGGCTGGAGAAGCTGCCCGGCGACCCGCTCGACCCGCGGACGGTGGCGAGCGCGGACGCGGCCCGGGACCAGATCGTGAACCGGGAGATCGACGGGGCCCTGATCGTCGACCCGGCCGGCCGCACGGACACCCTGCTCGTCGCCTCTGGCGGCGGCACCGTGCTCTCCTCCACCCTGGAGAAGATGTTCACGGCGCTCGAAGCGCCCCAGGGCCGCACGGTGCGGACCGTCGACGTGGCCCCGGCCTCCCCGAAGGACTTCGACGGGCTCTCCGCCTTCTACCTGGTCGTCGGCTGGTGCGTCGGCGGCTACATCTGCGCCGCGATCCTGGCGATCAGCTCCGGGTCGCGGCCCGCCAACCTGGAGCGGGCGATCATCCGGCTCGGGGTGCTCGCGCTCTACTCGGTCCTCGGCGGTCTCGGTGGCGCGATCATCGTCGGCCCCATCCTGGACGCCCTGCCCGGCAGCATCCCCGCCCTGTGGGGCCTGGGCACCCTGGTGGTCTTCGCCGTCGGCGCGACCACGCTGGCCCTGCAGTCGCTCTTCGGGATCGTGGGCATCGGCCTGGCGATCCTGCTCATCGTGGTCGCGGGCAATCCCAGCGCGGGCGGCGCCTTCCCGCTGCCGATGCTGCCACCGTTCTGGAACGCGATCGGCCCGGCCCTGCCACCGGGCGCCGGCACCTGGGTGGCCCGCTCGATCGCCTACTTCAAGGGCAACGACGTCACCGGCTCCCTGCTGGTCCTCTCCGCCTGGGCGGTGGTCGGCTCGGTCGTCACGGTGGTGATGTCCACGCTGAAGCGCAAGCCCGAGCCGGACCCGATCGCCGGGGAGCTCGACGAGGTACGCCCGTAGCGCGGACCCGGCACACGGAAGGGCCCCCGGTCGTCACGACCAGGGGCCCTTCCCCTTACCTGATCACCGGCGCCACTTCCCGTGGTACGCCCGGGTCACCGGTGTTACTTCCCGTAGTACGCCCGGGTCACCGGTGCTACTTCCCGTAGTACGCCCGGGTCATCAGCGCCTTCATGTCGTCGATCATCGGCATCCGCGGGTTGGCGGGCGCGCACTGGTCGGCGTAGGCGTTCATCGCCTGCTGGGGCAGGGCCTCCAGGAAGGCCGCCTCGTCGACGCCCTCCTCCTGGAAGGAGGCCGGGATGCCGCACTTGGCGCGCAGCTCCTCGATCGCGCGGGCGTAGAACTCCACGCCCTCCTCCGGGGTCGCGGCCGGCAGGCCGAGCGTCCGGGCGATCTCCTGGAACCGCTCGGGGGCGCGGTAGACCTCGGCCTTCGGCCACGGCACGGCCTTGTGGGTGACGGTGCCGTTGTACCGGATCACGTGCGGGAGCAGCAGGGCGTTGGTGCGCCCGTGGGCCACGTGGAAGGTGTTGCCGAGGGTGTGGGCCATGGCGTGCACCAGGCCGAGGAAGGCGTTGGCGAAGGCCATGCCGGCGATGGTGGACGCGTTGTGCATCTTCTCGCGGGCCTCGGGCGCCTTGCCGCCCTCCGTCACGCAGGTCTCCAGGTTCTCGAAGATCAGCTTGATGGCCTGGAGGCACTGGCCGTCGGTGAAGTCGTTGGCGTAGGCCGAGACGTACGCCTCGGTGGCGTGGGTCAGGGCGTCGAAGCCGGAGTCGGCGGTCACCGTCGGCGGGAGGTTCAGCGGCAGCACCGGGTCGACGATGGCCACGTCCGGGGTGAGCGCGTAGTCGGCGAGCGGGTACTTCTGCGCCGCCTCGGGGTCGGAGATGACCGCGAACGGGGTGACCTCGCTGCCCGTGCCCGAGGTGGTCGGGATCGCGACCAGCTTCGCCTTCTCGCCCAGCTTCGGGAAGCGGTAGGCGCGCTTGCGGATGTCGAAGAACTTCTCCTTGGTGTCCGCGAACTCGACCTCGGGCCGCTCGTACATCAGCCACATGATCTTCGCCGCGTCCATCGGCGAGCCGCCGCCGAGGGCCACGATGGTGTCCGGTCCGAAGTCCCGCATGGCGGCGGCGCCGGCGCGGACGGTGGCGAGCTCCGGGTTGGGCTCGACGTTGTCGATGACCTGGATCGTCACCGGCTCGGCGCGCCCGTTGAGGATGTCGGTGACCTTCTGGACGAAGCCGATGGCGCCCATGGTCTTGTCGGTCACGATCGTGACCCTGCGGACGCCCTCCATCTCGCCGAGGTAGCGGATGGCGTTGCGCTCGAAGTAGATCTTCGGCGGGATCTTGTACCACTGCATGTTGGTGTTGCGCCGTCCGATCCGCTTGACGTTGATCAGGTTGACCGCGGTCACGTTGTTGGAGACCGAGTTGTGCCCGTACGAGCCGCAGCCGAGGGTGAGGGAGGGGAGGAAGGCGTTGTAGACGTCGCCGATGCCGCCGAAGGTGGAGGGGGCGTTGACGATGACCCGGATCGCCTTGACGCGCTTGCCGAACTCCTCGGCCAGCGCCTCGTCCTCGGTGTGGATGGCGGCGCTGTGCCCGAGGCCGTGGAACTCGACCATGCGGGCGGCCAGGTCGAGGCCGTGCTCGGTGGAGTCGGCCTTGAGGGCGGCCAGGATCGGGGAGAGCTTCTCGCGGGTGAGGGGCTCGTTCTCGCCGACCTCGGCGCACTCGGCGAGGAGGATCGAGGTGCCCTCCGGGACCTCGAAGCCGGCCTGCTCGGCGATCCACCGGGGGGACTTGCCGACGACCGCCGCGTTGAGCTTGGCGCCGCCGCAGTTGGTGCCGTAGGCGGTGGTGCCGAAGACGTACTCCTCCAGCTTGGTCTTCTCGGCGGCGGTGACGACGTAGGCGCCGAGCCGCTCGAACTCGGCGATGCCCTGCTCGTACACCTCCTGGTCGAGGACGACGGCCTGCTCGGAGGCGCAGATCATGCCGTTGTCGAAGGCCTTGGAGAGCACGATGTCGTGGATCGCGCGCTGGAGCTTGGCGTCCTTGGTGACGTAGGCGGGCACGTTGCCGGCGCCGACGCCGAGGGCGGGCTTGCCGCACGAGTAGGCGGCCCTGACCATCGCGTTGCCGCCGGTGGCGAGGATGGTGGAGACGCCCTCGTGGTTCATCAGCTCACCGGTGGCCGCCATGGACGGCTCCTCGATCCACTGCACGCAGTCGGCGGGCGCGCCGGCCTCGACGGCGGCGTCGCGGACGATCCGGGCGGCCTCCGCCGAGCACTTCTGCGCGGAGGGGTGGAAGGCGAAGACGATGGGGTTACGGGTCTTCAGCGCGATCAGCGCCTTGAAGATCGTCGTCGAGGTCGGGTTGGTGACGGGGGTCATCGCGCAGACGACGCCGACGGGCTCGGCGATCTCGGTGATGCCGTTCAGCTCGTCGCGGCGGATGACGCCGGCGGTCTTCAGCCCGGCCATCGAGTGGGTGACGTGCTCGCAGGCGAAGAGGTTCTTGACGGCCTTGTCCTCGAAGAGGCCGCGACCGGTCTCCTCGACGGCGAGGCGGGCGAGCTCGCCGTGCGCGCTCAGGGCGGCGAGCGAGGCCTTCTTCACGATGTGGTCGACCTGCTCCTGGTCGAGGGTCTCGAACCGGTCGAGGGCGGCGAGGGCCGCCTGGACGAGTCCGTCCACCATCTCCTTGGCCTCCATGGCAGGCACTCCTTCTTGGTCCCGTGCTTTTTTCTTCACCTCCCATTCGACACCCGGTGACCTGCGAAAAGATGCGATGAAAGACCCCTGGGACAGGGCCGGAAGTCCCTTTGTGAATGGATTCACAAGATCTTGGAAGGGGGTGCCCCCGACGCGTCCGCCGAGGGCACCGGAAGAACCTGGAAGGCGCGGGACCTAGAAGACGTTGACCCCGTAGGCGCTCAGGGCCTCGGTCACCGGCTGGAAGAACGTGGTGCCGCCGGAGCTGCAGTTGCCGCTGCCGCCCGAGGTGAGGCCGATGGCGCGGCTGCCGGAGTAGAGCGGGCCGCCGGAGTCGCCCGGCTCGGCGCAGACGTTGGTCTGGATCATGCCGTAGACGATGTCGCCGCCGCCGTAGTTCACGGTGGCGTTGAGACCGGTGACCGTGCCGCTGTGGATGCCGGTGGTGGAGCCGCGGCGGGTGACGGACATGCCGACCGTGGCGTTGGCGGCGCTGGTGATGTCGACGCTGCCGACCGTCCCGGACTTGGTCACCGAGGTGTTGGTGTAGCGCACGATCCCGTAGTCGTTGGTCGGGAAGCTGGACCCGGCCGTGCTGCCGAGGACGGTGGTGTGCGCGGAGTTCGACCACCAGGTGGTCGCGCCGTCGGTGCAGTGGCCGGCGGTGAGGAAGTAGTCGTTGCCCGCGCTGTCCTTGACGTTGAAGCCGAGCGAGCAGCGCCAGCTGCTCGCGTAGATGGCGTCGCCGCCGGAGATCAGCTTGTTGAACCTGCCCGCGGTGCGCTCGACGCGCAGCGCGCCCGCGTTGGCTCCGGCCTGGCGCTTGATCCTGGCTATGTCGGCCTGCGAGACGGTGGAGTCGACGGTGACCACCACCGTCTTCGTGGCCGGGTCGACGCGCCAGGCGGTGCCCGCGACGTCGGCCGCGAGGACGGCGTCGCTCGCGGCGGTGAGCTGGGGGGCGCTGAAGGTGCCCGTCGAGGCGGCGGAGTCGGCGTTCGCGGCGGGGACGGCGAACGCCGCGGCGGCGGCGAGGCCGGTCGCGACGGCGAGCATCCGGATGTTTCTCGTGGGGGTGGTGCGCTTGATCCTCACTTTTCGTTCCTCCAGAGGGGAATCGGGGGTCCGCAGTGGGGTGCCGGACCCGTGAGGCGCGGCCCAGGGCCGGCGCTGTGGGGGAGTCTCCGGCCGTACCGCTTCACGCCGCAAGGGCTCCTTTCGGCCGTACATCCTTCAACTGACGCTGTACGGAAGGGAGTTGAGGAGCCCGTCGATCACGCTTCCCAAGCCGAGCCGAGCCGAGCCGACCCGGCCCCGGACACGGCCCCGGACACGCGGACAGGCGGCACCCGGGGCGCGTTCGCCCCTGGTACCGCCCGCCCGTCCGGCCCGGCCCGGCCCGGTCCCGGCCGGTCCCCGGTCAGCCCTCGACCAGCCGCCGCTCCCCCGCCGCGACCGCCGTGTCCAGCGTGTTCCCCGGCGGCGGGAAGGGGCAGATGAAGTGCGCGGCGAACGCGCACGGCGGCAGCAGCACCCGGTTGAGGTCCACCGTCACCGAGCCGTCCGCCGCCGGGGCCGGCGGCCGCAGGAAGCGGAAGCGGTAGCTGTCCCGCCCGCTGGTGGCGTCCGCGAAGACCGCCCAGAGCGTGCCGTCCTCCTCCACGGCCACCTGGAGGGTGTGCTCGGCTCCGTGCAGGTCGAAGACGAGCTCGCCGGCGAGACCGAGCCCGCGCTGCTTGCCGTCCGCGTTCTCCACCCGCACGTGCCGGTCCTCGGCGTACGGGCGGAAGACGCCCGGCCGTACCCACGCCTCGTCGTACGGGGTGGCCTCGATGCCCCGGAACGCGCGCCGCGCCTCCGAGCCGGGGTCGAAGTCCCGTACGGCCCACTCCCCTTCGCGGCGCAGCACGACGAGCCGTCGGCCGGCCGCCTCGACTCGTGACTCGTGGATCGGGCCGTGGTCCGCGGTGAGCCGGACGCTGCCGGTCAGCGGCTTGCCGTCCACCGTGACCGCGTCCTCGGCGCCGGCGGTGAGGACCACCTCGTCGTCCTCCGCCCGCCACTCACCGGGAACGGCCGGAATTCGCCCCTCCGGGAAGTCCGAGAGCCAGTACGTACCCGTCAGCGAGAGCGGCCCGTAGGTCGAGGCGACCGCCGCCTCGCGCCGCTCGTGCCAGTCCTGCCAGTCCTGCCGGTCCTGCGATGTGTCCGTGCTCATGGTGGGAAACCTTTCCATACCGGGTCAGTTCTCGGTCCGGGGCAGGCCGGGCGGGTTGATCTCCGAGGCGGCCACGGCCTCGCTGCTCAGCCCCCAGCGCTTCAGGACCTGCCCGTAGGTGCCGTTCTGGATGACGTGGTCCAGCGCGGCGGCGTAGGCGGCGACGAGGCCGCTGTCCTTCTTGGTGGTGGCGGCGATCTTGCCCTGGAGCCCCGCGCCGGCCCCGGAGAACTTGCCGACGATCTCCGTCTGGCCGGCGGCGGCCACGTGGTACGCGGCGCTCGGGTTGGGCCCGAGGTAGGCGTCGATGCGGCCCGACTGGAGGGCCAGGTAGTAGTCGGAGACGTTCTGGAAGTACTTGATGTCGACCGGCTTGCGGCCCGCCTTCTCGTTCTCCTTGCTCCAGTCGACCAGGATCTTCTCCTGGTTGGTGCCGGAGCCGACCGCGATGGACTTGCCGGCCACGTCGGCCGCGCCCTTCACCTTCCAGCCCGTGCCCTTCTTCGCCTCGAAGGCCAGGTCGTCCAGGCGGTAGGTGGCGAAGTCGTACTTGTCCTTGCGCTCCTCGGTCACGGTGACGTTGGAGAAGACGCCGTCGAACTTGCCGCTGTCCAGGCCGACGAAGAGGTTCTCCCAGGAGACGGCGTCGAACTCCGGCTTCACGCCGAGGGTGTCGGCGACCAGGGTGGCGATGTCGAGCTCGACGCCGATGAGGGTTCTGTCGTCGGTGGCGTAGAAGCCGAGCGGCGGGGCGCTGCCGGTGGAGACCCCCAGGGAGAGCGTGCCGCGCTTGCGCACGGCCTCCGGCAGCTTGGCGGCGATGGCGTCGACCTTGGCGGTGTGGACGCGCTTCTGGTCCGGGCCGAGGTTGATCGAGCTGCCCGCGCCCTTCTGGCCCTTGGGCGCGACCTGGTCGGTGGCGACGTCACTGGCACCGCAGGCGGTGAGCGAGGCGAGGGCGGTGAGCGAGGCGAGCGCGACGGCGAGCGGACGACGGCGTACGGACATGACGGGACTCCTTCTGTCGGGGGAGGTCGGGGAAGGTCAGAGGGCAGGGAAGGTCGGGAAGGGGCGGGGAGGAAGGGCGGGAAGGGTCAGAGGACCTTGGAGAGGAAGGCGCGGGTGCGCTCGTGCCGGGGGTTCTCCAGCACCTCGGCCGGCGGGCCCTGTTCGACGATCCGGCCCTCGTCCATGAAGACGACCGTGTCGGCGACCTCGCGGGCGAAGCCGATCTCGTGGGTGACGACGATCATGGTGGTGCCGGAGGCGGCCAGGTCCTTGATGACGTCGAGCACCTCGCCGACCAGCTCGGGGTCGAGCGCGGAGGTCGGCTCGTCGAAGAGCAGCAGGCTCGGTTCGAGGGCGAGCGCGCGGGCGATGGCGACCCGCTGCTGCTGTCCGCCGGAGAGCTGCTTGGGGTAGGCGTGGGCCTTGTCGGCGAGCCCGACCCGTTCGAGCAGCGTCAGGGCGGCCAACTCGGCTTCCTTGCGCGGGCGCTTGAGGGCGGAGACCGGCGCCTCGACGATGTTCTCCAGGACGGTGAGGTGCGGGAAGAGGTGGAAGTTCTGGAAGACGAAGCCGATCCGGGTGCGCTGCCGGAGGATCTCGCGCTCGCGCAGCTCGTACAGCTTGTCGCCGGAGCGGCGGTAGCCGACCAGGGTGCCGTCGACGCTGATGGAGCCGCTGTCGACCTTCTCCAGGTGGTTGATGGTCCGCAGGAGCGTGGACTTGCCGGAGCCCGAGGGGCCGAGGATGACGGTGACCTCGCCGGGGCGCACGTCGAGGTCGATGCCGCGCAGGACCTCCAGGGCGCCGAAGCTCTTGCGTACGGAACGGATCCGGACCTTGCTCTCGGGTGCGGCGGTGTCGGGTGCGGCGGTGCTCATCGGGTGCTCCCCTTCGCGTAGTGACGTTCGACGTAGTGCTGGACGATGGAGAGCGCCGTGGTGAGGAGGATGTACCAGGCGGTGGCGACCATCAGGAGCGGGACGACCCGCCCGTTGCGGCCGTAGACGACCTGGACCTGGTAGAAGAGCTCGCCGATCGCCATCACGGAGACGATCGAGGTGCCCTTGAAGAGCGAGATGATCTCGTTGGCGGCGTTGGGCAGGATCGAGCGCATGGCCTGCGGCAGCACGATCCGGCGCAGTTGTCGCAGCCGCGGGATGCCGAGCGAGGCCGCCGCCTCCAGCTGGCCGCCGTCGACGGCGAGGACGCCGCCGCGGACGATCTCCGCCGCGTACGCCGCCTGGTGCAGCGCCAGGCCGAGGACGGCGGCGCTCATCGCGCCGACCAGGCCCATGGTGTCGAAGGAGAAGAAGCGCGGCCCGAACGGGATGCCGAGGCTGAGCTCCTTGTAGAGGTAGGCCAGGTTGAACCAGAAGAGCAGCTGGACGATGAGCGGGATCGACCGGAAGGCCCAGATGTAGCCGAAGGCGACCGCCTTGAGGAAGGGGCTCGCGGACAGGCGCATGAACGCGAGCACGATCCCGAGGGCGAAGCCGAGGGCGGTGCCGTAGAAGGTGAGCTGGAGGGTGACCCAGACGGCCTTGAGGATGGCGTCGGCGGTGAAGAAGCGGGCGAAGACGTCCCACTCCCAGCCGGGGTTGGTGATCAGGCCGTTGAGGAACTGGGCGAGGACGACGGCGGTGGCGACGACCGCGACCCAGCGCCAGGGGTGCCGTACGGGCACCACCTTGAGGACGGCGGGGTCCGCGCCGTCGGTCGCGGCGGCCGGCCGCGGCGGCGCGTCGACCGGTGGATCACTGGTGAGAGACATGGGCGTACCTCGGTACGAGAGGAGGGCGGGAGGTGCGGAGGGACGGACGAGGCAGGCGGGGCTGCCGGGGCAGACAGGACTGCCAGGGCTGCCGGGACTGCCGGGGCGCGGGGAACGGTCGGAACGGGGGCCCGCGCTCAGCGCGCGGGCACCGCCTCCGGTACGGCCTCGGGCTCCGGTGCGGGCGCCGTACAGGACAGGTCGCGCAGCAGCGCGAGCGCGGTCCGGGCGGTCCGGTCGTTCTGCCGGAAGGCGAAGCCGCCGGTGCGCGGCCGGGTGAAGGCGCCGCCCGCCCGGGCGGTGGTGTGCGGTCCGAGCGCGAAGTGCCGCGGGTGCGGGCGTCCGTCGCGGCCCAGGACCCGTCCGTCGTCGGGGTCGACGGCGAGCAGCCCGGCGTCGGTGGCGCGGGCGCCGTCCTCGTACAGGGCGCGCAGCAGGGGGCTGCCGGTGCGCTTCAGGGTGGGGTCGGGCAGCCGGGCCTCGACGAGGGCGCGGGCCTCGGTCCACTCCCCCGGCACGCTCGCGGAGGAGGCGCGGAAGACGCCCCGTTCCTCGTCGGTCTCGACGGTGACGTCCGCGCCGAGGAAGCGGACGAGTCCGGCGTCGGAGAGGGCGAGCAGCCGGCGCAGCCGGGGGCCGGGCGGGCCGGAGGCGAGGTAGCTGAAGAAGCCGTGCCACCAGTTGCTCGGGTCGCCGAGGTCGCCGAGGCGCAGGAGCTGCCCGTAGACGGAGAGCACGGCGCCGAAGACGGCCAGGTCGGGGCTGTGCGCGGGGTCGTGGCGGCGGTCGAGGTCGGCGGCTATGTAGCGGCGCAGCCCGTCCTGGAGGGCGTCGCCGGTGCGGTGCGTCACTCCGGCGAGCGGGTGGTCGAGGGCGTCCAGGTCGAGCCGGTCGGCCGGGTCGGGCACGGCGGCGGCGACCAGCGCGTCGAGTTCGGGTGAGCGGGGGGCGGCGGCGGTGTACTTCTCCTCGAAGTCGGTCCAGGCGACGCCGGTCCGCTCGGGGTGCGCGGCGAACAGGCGGTGGTAGTGGGCCCAGCCGAGCTCCTTCTCGACGAGCGGCCACACGTCCCGCCGGAAATCCAGGGGGCCGGTCCTGGCGAGCAGCGCGTCGACCTCGGCGGGGCCGAAGAAGCGGGGCAGCGGGGGGTGCTCGCCGTCGAGCTCGTAGCCGATCTTGGAGTGGTACGGGACGCCCCGCCGCGAGCCGACGTGGAGCACGGGCTCGCGGCCGGACGGGCGGTAGACGAGCCGGTCGCCGTGCTCTTCGTACGTGCCGCCGCGGCCCTCGGTGAGGAGCACCATGAGGTCGATGAAGGCGAGGCCGAAGCCGCGGACCAGGACGGGTGCGCCGGCGGCCAGCGCGGACAGGTCGGTGTCGGCGGTGAAGTCGGGCGGCAGGTGGACGAGTCCGTGCCGGGCGGCGAAGTCGGTGAGTGCGCGTTGGTCGGCGTCGGGGTGGGCGTCGAGGTGTCCGAGGGCGAGGACGACGAGGTCGGCGGTGAGCGGCACGGCGTGGCCGTCGAGCCAGACGCGCTGGCGGCCGTCGCGGGGTCCGGTGACGCGCAGCGCGGTGGTGGGGTGCTCGTGGACGGTGACGGAGGGCGGGAGCGCGGCGCGGGCCCGCTCGTAGAACCAGCGGAGGTAGGCGCCCTGTTGGGGGCGGCTGGGGAAGCTGCGGCCGTCGAGGCCGGCCCATTCGGCGAGGGTGGGTCCGGGCCGTACGGGGCCGTCGATGGTGACGGTCTCGTCGGTGAACATGGTGACGTCCTCGGCCTGGGAGTTCATCCAGAGCAGCGGGGACTGGGAGGTGCGCCAGATCCGGCCGCCGCCGGCCGGGTGCGGGTCGACGAGGTGCAGGTCGAGGGGGTGGTCCCCGTACAGCTCGGGCAGGTTGGCGGCGAGCCGTTCGAGGAAGCCGGTGCCGCGGGGGCCGGCGCCGACGACGACGAGCGAGCGGCGTGCGGTGTCCGGGCGGTTCATCGGGCACCCGCCGTACCGCGGGCGTAGTGCCGCTCGACGTAGTGCTGTCCGACGCTGAGGACGGAGGTGACCAGGACGTACCAGAGGGTGGCGACCAGGAGCAGCGGGATGACCTGGTAGGTGGCGTGGTAGACGAGCTGGACGGAGTAGAGCAGGTCCTGCACGGCGATGACGGAGACGATCGAGGTGCCCTTGAGGGTGCCGATGAGCATGTTCCCGGCGGGCGGGACGATGGCGCGCATGGCCTGCGGCAGCACGATCCGGGTGAGCCGGCGGCCGCGTCCGAGGCCGAGGGACTGGGCGGCCTCGATCTGGCCGCGGTCGACGGAGAGGATCCCGCCGCGGACGACCTCGGCGGCGTAGGCGGCCTCGTGGAGGGTGAGGCCGATGACGGCGACGGAGACGGGCCCGAGGAGGTTGACGGTGTGGACGCCGAGGATCGTCGGGTAGAGCACGCCGATGTTGAACCAGAACAGCAGCTGGACCAGGATCGGCGTGGACCGGAAGAACCAGACGTATCCCCAGCTCACGGCGCGCAGCACGGGGTTGTCGGAGAGCCGCATGACGGCGAGCAGGGTGCCGAGGACGAAGCCGAGGGCCATCACGAGGGCGGTCAGCCACAGGGTGAGGCCGAGGCCGCGCAGCACGGACGTGGAGGTGAAGTAGGCCCCGACCACGTCCCATTGGAAGGCGCGGTTGGTGGCGACGGAGACGAGGCCGAGCGCGACGAGGACGAGGACGGCCGCGGCGGCGGTCCACTGGCCGGTGCGGCGGGCGGGGACGATGCGCGGCGCCGGTTCGGTGTCGGGCGGGGCGGTGACGGGGGTCTTGGTGAGGATCGCGGACATGGCGAAGGCTCCGTGGATGCCAGAGACGGATCGAACACGGGAGTGCGCCTTCACGCGCGGTGAGCCGCGGCCCGAGCCCCTCAGCACGGTCCGCCTCTTCAACGTAGTCGGCGGGCACGGAGTGCTGTCAAGTCCGTCCGGAGTGTGAGCCGTTCGTCTCATCACGGTTGACGGGGAAACGGATGCCTGTTCCACTTGGGCCATGTATTCGCAGCAGTGGCTGGTCACGCGCTCCCACATCGACTTCGGTCGCGTGTGGTCCTCTTCCTGTTGAGCCGACCCCCTGCTTGCTCCTGTCCGCGTGCTGTTCTCCCGCGGCGCCTTCACTTCCGCACGTCCGTGAGTGCCTGAGCTCGACTCCCCTCGTCCTGCCCCGCCTTTCGTCTTTTTCCCTACTTGTTCCGTAGGAAATCCATGACCTTCGCGCTGTCCGTGCACCGGACCACGACCACCGACCCCTTGGCGCGCCCGCTCCTCGACGAGCTGGCGTACGAGTACACGACCCGGTACGGCTCCTCGGAGGACCTGCGCCGCTACCCGGCGGAGGAGTTCGCCCCGCCACGGGGGGCCTTCCTGCTGCTCCTGGAGCAGGGGCGGCCCGTCGCGGGCGGCGCCTACCGCCGTTACGACGAGCACACCGCCGAGCTGAAGCGGATCTGGACCCACTCGGCGCACCGCAGGCGCGGTCTGGCCCGCCGGGTCCTGACCGTGCTCGAACGGGAGGCCGCCGACCGCGGCTACACCCGGATCTACCTGACCACCGGTCCGCGCCAGCCCGAGGCCAAGGGCCTCTACCTGGCGACCGGATACCGCCCCCTCTTCGACGTCGCCGCCGATCCCGAGTCGATCGGGCCGCTGCCGTTCGAGAAGTACCTGGAGAACCCGAAGCCATGAGCACCACACGCACCCAGCGCACCACGCGTACGAAGCGCACCACCGCCCTGCTCGCCCTGACCGCCGCGGCGGGCCTCGCCCTCACGGCCTGCGCCGGCGGGGAGCCGGTGGCGGCCCCCGCCGGCGCGACGGGGAAGGGGGGCGCGCAGGGCGCGCTCCCGAAGGAGGACGTGGTGACGGGGGTGAAGAAGAACGAGGCCGCGGCGAAGCTGCTGCCGGCCGACGTGAGACAGCGCGGCCGTCTGACCCTCGCCACCTCGGTGGGCACCCCGCCCAGCTCGGCCTACCTGCCGGACGGGAAGACCGTGACCGGCCTGGACGCCGACTTCTCGCAGGCCGTGGGGAAGGCGCTCGGCCTGGAGGTGACGACCGAGGTCGCCGGCTTCGAGGCCATCCTGCCGGCGCTCGGCAGCGGCAAGTACGACATCGGCATGGGCAACTTCGGTGTGACGGAGGAGCGGCGCAAGACGATCGACTTCGTCACGTACGTCAACGACGGGCAGGGCTTCGCGGCCCGCGCCGACTCGAAGCTGACGGACATCACCGACCTCACGCAGCTCTGCGGCCTGAAGGTGGCCACCGGGGCGGGCACCACCTTCGAGCGGACCCTGGAGAAGAACAAGGAGCGGTGCGCGAAGGCCGGCAAGGAGCCGTACGAGGTGAACGTCTTCGCCGACACGTCCGCCGGCTGGCTGGCGCTCCAGCAGGGCCGCAGCGACGTGCTGATGAGCACCATCAACGGCATCCGGTACGCGGTGACCCAGCAGCCGGGCACGAAGTTCCTCAACGAGTACCGGCGCCTCGACGTCGGCTTCGCCTTCAAGAAGGGCTCGGCGCTCACGCCCGCCTTCCAGGCCGCGGTGAACGGCCTGAAGGCGGACGGGACCTACGACCGGATCCTGAAGAAGTGGGGCGTGTCCGCCTCGGCCATCGCCGAGTCGCGGATCTCCCCGCCGGAGATCCCCGCGCCGACGAAGTGACGGGCTCCGTCGGGCCCCGCCGCACCGGGGCCCGACGGCCGATGAGACGCCGTCAGCAGTCGCAGGGGCAGCAGCAGTCACAGTTGCCGCAGTCGCAGCCGCCGCAGTCGCAGTCGCACTTGTGGCAGCAGCCCTCCCGCTTCTTGCGGGACCAGGGGCCCTCGTACTTCTCGGCGCAGCAGATCTGGCAGGTGCAGAACAGCCAGGTGAAGGCGGCGCACCCGGCGAGGAAGCCGCGGGGCTCGGGCCGGTGCGGTCCGCCGCCCTCGCCGCCCCCGCCATGGAAGGGCGGCACCCCGCCCGGCCCGCCGGGGCCGCCCGGCTTGGCGAGCGGGTCGCCCGGTCCGTACGGGCCGGGCTGCGCGTACGGGTTCCCCGGCACCGGCCCCCCGTACGGCTGCCCCTGCCCCGGCCCGTGCGGCTGCCCGTACGGCTGCCCCGGTCCCGGTGCCCCGTGGGCGCAGGTCGTCGTGCCGAAGGCCCGGTCGACGGAGGTGCGCAGCTCGTGGGCGAGCAGGACGTGGGCCAGCCGTCCGTCGGCGAAGTCGGCGTCCTTGAGCGCGAGCCGGATGCCGTGCAGCGCGTCGTCGGCGAGCCGGCGCGCCTCGTCGCGGGAGGTCCCGGTCGCGGTGAGCGGGTTCCAGGCGCCGGCGGCGGCGTCGGCGGCCTGGTCCTCGACGGCGTCGAGGAGGTGGGCGAGGCGCCCGAAGAGGCGCCCGGCCTCGGCGAGCGGCTCGGCGTTGCCGGGGCGGCCGGCGAGGACGGCGGTGTGCGCGAAGGCGGCGGCGGTCGCCGTCTCGGTGGGCTCGGTGACGACGAGCAGCGGGGTGCCGGGCCCGGCGAGCGCCTCGATGCCGGTCTGCCGGTCGACGGCGTCGACCAGGACGGCGGTGTCGAAGCCGAGCTCCCGGCCGGTGCGGGCGCCCGCCCGGTCCCAGGAGCGGGCGATGCGGCGGGCCGCGGCGGCGACCGGCCTGCGGGCCAACAGCCCGTCGCGGTCGGCGACGTGGTCGCGGACCTTGGCGGACGCCAGCACGAGGGAGACGGCGGCGGCGAGCCGCGCGCCCTCGCCCCGGGCGACGGGCGCGGTCCGCATCGCCCGGAGCGCGCAGGGGCCCGCGGTGCGGCGGCCGGCCGCGGTGGCGCCGGTCTGAGCCTCCGTCAGGACCGAGACGATCAGGCCGTCGTAGTTGGTGACCACCCGGGCGAGCTGCCCGTGGTCGGCGCGAAGTGCCAGGCAGAGGCCGCAGAGATGGGCCATCCACTCGGTCCTGAGCCCCTCGGTGAGGCGGTGCGCGCAGGGTCTGACGATTCCGAACAAGACATTCTCCCCCGTGGCTGCCGGGCGTGGCGGTTCACCCGTACGCCCCTGTCGTCACCCTTCCGGCCCGACATTCGTATTTTAAGTTGCGCGCTCCCGCCCGCCCCCCCTGTCAGCCCCCGCATACCGCAAGATCCCTGACGAATCGCCAGTTTTCGAACCTCACGTTCTGCACCAGTACCGTCACGAATCCCCTGCGCGCCGACTATCCACTTGGCGCGCGATCCGCATCATGGACGACGATAGGGATTGCGGAACCACAAGTGACCGCGCTGAAAGGAGGCGTCCATGGGATCGGTGCGCAAGGCGAGTGCCTGGCTGGGACTCGTCGAGGACAACGACGAGCGTTACTACGACGACGAGTACGCCGACGGTGCCGAGAACGGCAGCGACGCCTGGGTGACGGACCCGCGGGTGCGGGTGGCGACCGACACGGCGCAGGACCACGGCCGTCGGATCGCCACCGTCTCCCCCGACGGGTTCCGGGACGCCCGGGGCATCGGCGAGCTGTTCCGGGACGGCGTCCCGGTGATCGTGAACCTGACCGCGATGGAGCCGAACGACGCCAAGCGCGTGGTCGACTTCGCCGCCGGTCTCGCCTTCGGCCTGCGCGGCTCGATCGAGCGGGTGGCCACCCGGGTCTTCCTGCTGACCCCGGCCGACACGCAGATCGTCAGCGGCGAGCCCGCCGGGCGGTCGCAGGACGGTTTCTTCAACCAGAGCTGACCCCCGCCGGGGCTCGGCTCACCTCCGGCCCGGTCCTGCGTCAGGACCGGGGCCGGGCCGAGCCGGCCGGCTCGGCGGGCTCACGGGACCCGGGCACCTTCGGGACACCGCCCGCCCGCTCCGCGCCTCCGACGGGCTCCGCGCTCCCGACCGGCTCCGACTCACCGACGAGCTCCGGATCGGCGGCGCACTCCATCACGCGCGGCAGCCGCAGCGCCATCAGCGCCCCGAGCAGCAGCAGCCCGGCGCTCACGAACAAGGTCACGTGCAGGCCGTTCACGAAGGCGTGCCGGGCCGCCTGATACAGCGCCGTCCCCGCCGGGCCGCCGAGCCGCTCGGCCACCTGGTACGCCTCGCCCAGCGAGTTCGCCGCGGCCTTCGCGGCCCCCTCCGGCACTCCGGGCAGCCCGCTCAGACCGGGCGCGTAGGCCGCGTTCATGACACTGCCGAGCAGCGCGATGCCCATGCCCGCGCCGAGCTGGTACGAGGTCTCGCCGATCGCCGCGGCCCCGCCGGCGCTCTCCGGGGGAGCCTCGCTGAGCATCGACTCGTACGCCGAGAAGAGCGTGGTCTGGAGCCCGAAGCCGAGCAGGACGAAGCCGGTGGTGAGCAGCAGCGGCCGGTCGTGCTGGCCCATGAGGGTGAGCAGGAGCACTGCGGCGGCGGTCAGCACGAAGCCCCAGCCGACCATCCGGCGCGGTCCGAGCCGGCGCAGCGTGTACGAGCCGGTGGCGCCCGCGGCCATGGCGGCGAAGGTCAGCGGCAGCAGCCGCAGCCCGGTCTCCAGCGGGCTGAGCCCGAGGACCAGCTGGAGGTACTGGACGGCGATCAGCTCCAGGCCGACCAGGGCCAGCATGCCCAGGACGATGCAGCCGACCGAGGTGGTGAAGGCCGGCCGGGAGAACAGCCGCATGTCGATCAGCGGGTGGGCGCGCCGCTTCTGCCGCCGCACGAAGAGGACGAGCAGCGCGGCGCCGACCAGCAGCGGGCCCGCGGTGGCCAGGGAGAGCGGGGGGTCGCCGGCGCCGAGCCGCTTGACCCCGAGGACGGAGCCGAGCACACCGGCGGTGGCCATCAGGGCGCCGAGGACGTCCCAGGGGCCGTCGGCGCCGCCCTTGGACTCGGGCAGCAGCCAGCGGCCGAGCGGCAGGATCAGCGCCATCAGCGGGATGTTGATCAGGAAGACCGAGCCCCACCAGTAGTGCTCGACCAGGAAGCCGCCGAGCACCGGCCCGGTGGCGGCGCCGATGGCGGCGACCGCCGTCCAGACGGCGATGGCGGTGGCCCGCTCGCGCCGGTCCGGGAAGACCGTGCGGAGGATGGAGAGCGTGGCGGGCATGATCATCGCGCCGCCGACCCCGAGCAGGGCGCGGGCCCCGATCAGGACCCCGGGGGTGGTGGCGAGCGCGGCGACCGCGGAGGCGACGCCGAACAGCGCGTATCCGAGGAGGAGCACCCGTCTGCGGCCGACCCGGTCGCCGAGCGTGCCGAAGAGGATCAGCAGCGAGGCGCAGATCAGCGGATAGGCGTCGACGATCCACAGCAGCGCCGTGGAGCTGGGGCTCAGGTCCTGGGTGAGGGAGGGGACGGCGACGTGCAGCACGGTCGAGTCGAGTGCGACGAGCAGCAGGCTCACGCAGAGGACGACGAGGACGACCCAGCGGTTGGCGCCGCCGGCAGCGGTACGGAGTCGCGCTCCGGCCGTGTTCGTCCGCGTCATGTACGTACCTCCCAGTGAAGCCCTCGCGCTCGGCGGGCACCTGCCGGGGGACGGACCCCGGGGCGGCCCGGCATCGACGGGCGAGTGAGCCGTCAGCGTACGCGAGTTCAAGCCCCGAGCGCGTGGTGCAGCTCTCACCTCGGCGGACCACTCGGTGTGGCGTACGCCACTCGACGCGCGCCGCGCGTCGTGTGGAATTCCGTGCGGAAGGCGGTCGGACCAATTGATCCGGCATTCTCCTGACCCTCAAACAGACTTCCGGAAACGCCCGCTCCGCAATAGGGCGGAAGGTCATCCGATTTTCCGACGGACGGCGGGAACAAACGCCCGGCTGAGAGCAACTCCACATCACATCGTCATCACGAAGGCACCGGAACGACCAAGGTCGCTACTCACTCCCTGTAACGTCGATTGGGTGCGTACCGACATCTTTGCCCGGCTGGACCGGGAGCCGGAACCGCCGAAGATAGAGGTCCCGCGGATGACCCGCACGCGTCTCGCCCTCTTCGGCGGGACGTCGGCGTTCTATCTGGCCATCGTCGTCGCCGTACTGCTGTCGACCTGGCTGGTGACCCTCGACTGGAAGATCATGCTCTTCCGGCCCTATCAGCAGTGGCCGGAGCTGCACGCCTTCCTCGACTACTACGTCGTCCTCGGCCAGCGCGGCCCCACGGCCGTCATGGTGGCGGCCTGGCTGGGCTGGCGCTCCTGGCGTCAGCACACGCTGCGACCGCTGCTCTCCCTCGGCGCCGCGCTGCTCCTGCTCAACGTGACCGTCGGCGCGGTCAAGCTCGGCCTCGGCCGTCTCGGCCCCCACTACGCGACGCAGGTCGGCTCCGCCGAGCTGTTCGGCGGCGGCGATATATTCCCGTCCGGGCACACCGCGAACGCGGTGGTGACCTGGGGCATCCTCGCCTACCTGGCGACCACGCCGAGGGCCCGGCGCTATCTGTCGGCCCTCTCGGCGGTGGTCGCCCTCGGGGTCGGTCTCACCACCGTCTACCTCGGCACCCACTGGCTCAGCGACGTGCTGCTCGGCTGGGCCGCGGGCCTGCTGATCCTGCTCGCGCTGCCCTGGTGCGAGCCGGCGATCGCGGTGGCCGAGGCGTGGATCCTGGGGCTGCGGGACCGGCTGCGCGAGCTGCTGCGGGCCCGTCGGCGGCTGGTCCCCTCGCTGCCCGTGGCGGGCGGCGGACCGGTACCCGGGCTCTTCCCGCAGCGCCCGACGGGGGCCGACGAGCCGGTCCGGGAGAAGGTCGGCGCCGGTTCGGGCCGGGCGGCCGCGGGCCGTGCCACCGGGCTCCCGAACCCGCCGCTCGCCCCGCCGCGCACCCATCACGCGGTGCGCTCGGAGCGCGGTCCGGTCGGTCAGGCCGGCAGTCGCAGGCCGCCGCACTCGCGGCCGGCCACCGGCGGCTGAGCCGTCAGCACGACATGAAGGAGGGGCCCCGGCCGGGATCGGCTGGGGCCCCTCCTTCATGTCGCGCGGACGTCCCGGTGGCGCCGTCAGCCGCGCCAGGCGCGCGTGACGACCCCGTTCTCGACCTCGAAGTTGATGCGCCCGGCCAGGTACTCCATGGTCACGATCGAGCCCGGCGGCAGGGACCGGACGACGCGCCAGCCCCTGTTCCGGGCGGTGCGCTCGGCGTCGTCGGCGGCGAGCCCCACATACGTTTCGGGTGCGTGTTCGGGTGTCATACAGCTCACGTTAGTACCTTGCCGGTCACGCTTGTGTCACAGGTTCTCGACATACGTTTGACAGGGACGCGCTCGTTCGCACGGGCGGTTTCCGGCCGGTTCTCCGATAATTCTCGCCCCCTCCCCGGAATTCGGGTGAGGCCGCCGTCCGCCGGGAATTCCCGGGCATCCGCCCACATGCGCGGCTTTCACGTTTTCCGCGCATCCCGCACACAAGGTCCGCCGACCGGACGACCCGTCGGTCCGCCTCCCCCGCTTCCCGGGCGGCACGGCGCATCATCCAGGGATGGCTACCGAGACCGCGCCCGGAACGGTCGAATCCGCACGCCAGCGGCACGGGCGGGTGCTGGTCGACTGGATCACCACGACCGATCACAAGAAGATCGGCCACCTCTATCTGGTGACCTCGTTCGTCTTCTTCCTGATCGCCGGGGCCCTCGCCATGGTGATGCGGGCCGAGCTGGCCAGACCCGGGCTCCAGCTGGTGTCGAACCTGGAGTTCAACCAGGCGTTCACCCTGCACGGCACGATCATGCTGCTGCTCTTCGCGACCCCGACCTTCGCGGGCTTCGCCAACGAGCTGGTGCCGCTCCAGATCGGCGCGCCCGACGTCGCCTTCCCTCGGCTCAACATGTTCTCGTACTGGCTGTTCCTCTTCGGCGGCCTGATGGTGCTCGGCTCCGCCTTCACCCCGGGCGGCCCGGCCGCCTTCGGATGGACCGCCTACGCCCCGCTGAACAGCCTGCTGCGGTCGCCCGGCGTCGGCGTCGACCTGTGGATCATGGGGCTCGCGCTCTCCGGCTTCGGCACGATCCTCACCTCGGTGAACTTCCTCGCGACCATCATCGGGATGCGGGCGCCGGGGATGACCATGTTCCGGATGCCGATCTTCACCTGGAACGTCCTCTTCACCACGATCCTGGTGCTGATGGCCTTCCCCGTGCTCGCCGCGGCCCTGCTCGCCCTGGAGTCCGACCGGCGGCTCGGCTCGGTGGTCTTCCAGCCGCAGAACGGCGGGGCGCTGCTGTGGCAGCACCTGTTCTGGTTCTTCGGGCACCCCGAGGTCTACATCATCGCCCTGCCGTTCTTCGGCATCATCAGCGAGATCATCCCGGTCTTCGCCCGCAAGCCGATCTTCGGCTACACGACCCTGGTGGCCGCCACGATGACCATCACCGGCCTGTCGGTGGTCGTGTGGGCGCACCACATGTTCGCGACCGGGGCGGTGCTGCTGCCCTTCTTCTCGCTGCTGTCCTTCCTGATCGCGGTGCCCACCGGAGTGAAGTTCTTCAACTGGACCGGCACCATGCTGGGCGGCTCGCTCTCCTTCGAGACCCCGATGCTGTGGGCCACCGGCTTCCTGGTGTCGTTCCTGTTCGGCGGGCTCACCGGGGTGATCCTCGCCTCGCCGCCGATGGACTTCGCCGTCACCGACTCCTACTTCGTGGTCGCCCACTTCCACTACACGGTCTTCGGCACGGTCGTCTTCGCGACCTTCGCGGGCTTCTACTTCTGGTGGCCCAAGTTCACCGGGCGGATGCTCGACGAGCGGCTCGGGAAGATGCACTTCTGGACGCTCTTCGTCGGCTTCCACACCACCTTCCTCGTCCAGCACTGGCTGGGCGCCGAGGGCATGCCGCGACGGTACGCCGACTACCTGGAGGCCGACGGGTTCACCGCCCTCAACACGGTCTCGACCATCGGCGCCTTCCTGCTGGGCGCCTCCACCCTGCCGTTCCTCTACAACGTGTGGCGGACCTGGCGGTACGGGGAGAAGGTCGACGTCGACGACCCGTGGGGCTACGGCCGCTCGCTGGAGTGGGCGACCTCCTGCCCGCCGCCCCGCCACAACTTCACCTCGGTGCCCCGGATCCGCTCCGAGTCCCCCGCCTTCGACCTGCGGCACCCCGAGTTCGCCGCCTACGAGCGCATGCGGCTCACCAGCCCGCCGCCGGAACGCCGGCCGGCGCGACGGGGCGGCGGGACGCCCGGCCCCTGAGGCGCGGGCTCCGGCCGTCAGCGGAAGCGGCGGACCAGGACCCCCGCCTTCGCCTTCGCCGTGTAGCCGGCGTCGAGGAGCGCGCCGACCGCGCGGTGGAGGCCCGCGCGGGCCCGCCCTCCACTCCGTACCCGGGGGCGGGCGGCGGCCCCGTCGGCCAGTGCGGACCAGATCGTCTCGTGGCGGGCGGCGATCCTGACCGGGTCGAAACGCTCGGACGCGACCAGCGCCGCCTTCGCCGCCCGGGCCCGGCCCTCGTCGTCGTTGATGAGGGCGAGCAGGGCCGCGGCGACCGCCGCGGTGTCGTCGACCGGGACCAGGCGCCCGTCGACGCCGTCCTCGATGATCTCGCCGGGCCCGTACGGGCAGTCGGTGGAGACCACCGGCAGGCCGCAGCGCATCGCCTCGACGATGGTCATGCCGAAGGACTCCCGCCGCGAGGTGACGGCGGCCAGCGAACCCTTGGCCCACTCGGGCTCCATGGGGTGCGCGGTGCCCATGAGGAAGACGTGCTCGCCGAGGGAGCGCCGCTCGATCTGCCGGGCCAGCGTCTTCTTCAGGTTGTCGGAGGCGTCCCCGGTGCCGTAGATGCGCAGCTTCCAGTCGGGACGGGCCGCGGCCACATCGGCGAAGGCGTCGATCAGCAGGTCGTACCGCTTGACCGGGGTGAGCCGGCCGGCCGCGACGACGACCTTCGCGGCGGGGTCGGCCGGCGGCACGTCCGGCGCGGGCACGCTGTTGGGCACGGCGTCGACCCGCACGCCGGGCAGGGCGAGCGCCCGGTAGGAGCGGGCGTCGGCCTCGGTGACGGTGGTGACGGCGTCCAGGAGCGCGTACTCGTGGGCGATGTCGCGGCGCAGCCGGTAGCTGTGCCCGTCGAGGATCAGGTGCTCCTGGCCGACCAGGACCGGTCCGCGCGGGGCCTGCCGGGCCAGCTGGACGTTGAGGCCGGGGCGGGTGGCGACCACCACGTCCGCCTCGACCGAGGCGAGATGGGCGCCGATCCGGGCGTCGGTGAGCGCGCTGTACTGCTTCCATCGCCCGTCGCCGCGCGGGAAGACCCGGGCGGGGCGCCCGAAGTCGGGGTGCCCGCCGTCGTAACCCGGGCTGTTCTTCCGCAGGTCGACGAGGTGACGCAGGGTCACCCCGGCGGGGATGCCGAGGATCGGTTCGTCGCGGTGCCGGAACACCGAGACGATCTCGACCTCGTGACGTTCCGCCAGTTCGGCGGCGAGGGTGAAGGTCGTCCGGATCGTGCCGCCGATGTGGTAGCCGTTGTGGAGCAGGAAGGAGATGCGCATGACGCTTACCGGTTCCCCCCGGTGAGGTGCGTGGTCGGGGCGACTGTACTGCGCCCGGCGGAGCCGCCGTTCAGGGCCGGTAGGGAAGTTGGGGCACGGTGGCGCAGTCGGTGTCCATGTCGCCCTGCGACACCCAGCCCCGCCCGTCCTGCCAACGGGCCACGGACAGACAGGTGTACCGGGTCTCCGGCGGCCGGGCGAGACGCTCGAACCGTACGGGCAGCAGCAGTCCGCGCGCGGTGTACGGCTCCGGCCGGCCGACGAACCCCTCCACGCACGCGCGGGTCGGGCGGGCCCCGCAGGACCGCACCGCGTCCGTGAACCACATGGCCGCCGCCCAGCCCTCCAGCTGCCACTGGGAGAGCGGCCGGTCCCCCATCGCCGCCCGGAACTCCCGTACCGCGGGCCGTCCCGTGTCGTCGTGGTTGCGGCTGGAGCCGGTGGCGTAGAGCGCGGCGCGGCAGCCGGGCGCGCCCGCGTAGTCGCGGGGCACGGTGGAGGACCAGTTCTGCACGTTGGTGACCTTGGCCTCGACGCGGACGCCGAGCTGCTGCATCGCCTCGCACAGCCGGACGTTGCCGTGCGTGTCCAGGGCGTCGAGGACGAGGTCCACGTGCTGCGCCCGCAGGTCGGCGGCGACCGCGCGGAAGTTGGGCAGCACGAAGTCGACCTGCTCGTCGACGACCCGGTAGCCCTCGGCGCGCAGCCCCGCGGAGACCAGCCGGGCGTACGAGGCGGAGGCGGCCTGGTTGTAGGAGACGACGGCGGCGGTGCGGGCGCCCAGGTGCCGCCGGAACCAGCGGTAGACCTCGGTGCCCCCGTACAGCGTCCCGTTCCAGCCGGGCGCGCGGCCGGTGCGCGGGGCGGAGCTGCCGTAGATCCCGTACAGGTGCGGGTAGGTGTCGTAGGCGGGGGTCAGCGGCTGGCCGCCGATGTCGGGGACGCCGGCCCGGGAGACCAGCGGGGCGCCCGCGTAGTCCAGGGCGGTGGTGGCGACCAGGGCGAAGACCTTCCGCTCGTCGAGCAGCTCGTGCACGCACGCGTTGTTGCCGGCGCCGCTGCCGCCGTCGTCGCAGGTGAGGACCTCGACCTTGCGGCCGTCGATGCCGCCGCGCGCGTTGAGGGCGTCGAAGTAGGCGCGGGCGCCGTCGCGCGGGCCGGTGAAGGTGTCGCCGCCGACCGGGCTGGTGGCGCTGGTGATGATGCCGACGCGGAGCGGCCCACCGCCGGAGGGGGGGTTGGCGGTGGGTCGCGTCTCGAAGTCACGTTCCGGAAGCCGGCTGCCGCAGCCCGCGACCAGCAGCAGGGCGAGCACGGCGAGCAGGGCCGCCACGGCGACGCGCCACGCCGGGCCCGCCTCAGCAGCCGGTGACCTGCGCACCGCTGAGCTGGACCAGGCCGCAGAGGGTCTTCACGGAGACCTTCCAGGTGTCGTTCTGCAGGACGGAGGTGCCCTTGGCGCCGGGCAGGGCGGGACTGCCGCCGACGAGCAGGTCGTAGGTCACGTCGGCGCCGGAGGGCGAGGTGAACGTGATGGCCCTGACCTGGGCCGAGGCCATGCCCGCGGTCTTGTCCGCGGCGAACGCCCCGAGCACGGGCGCCATCTTCTCGCCGTTCTCCAGGAGTTTGATCCTCTCGCTCGTCGGGGTCTTCGGGTCGAAGAAGGCCGTCCAGTTCCTGCTGATCTGCGCCTTGGCGGCGACCGGGTCGGCGGGTCCCACCATGGCGGGTGCGGTGGTGGTGCCCTGCCCGGAGGAGGAGCCGCCGCCGTCCGAGCAGCCCGCGAGGGCCGGGACCAGCAGCAGCACCGCGGCGGCCGCGAGGGGCGCGGCGCGTCGTCCGAGAACCATCTGGCTCACCACCGGATGTCCGTCCAGGCCGGACGGCCTGATGATTCCAGGGTGGGCCGAACAGGGACATACCGCAAGAAAGAACAGGATCCATGGAGGCGAGGGAGGTCCCCGTGCCGGCGTCGACACCCCGGATCCTGCTGTGGGGCGGGCTCGCGGCGGCCGCCGGGGGCGCGGTGCTGTGTGTTCTCGGCTGGTACGGGATCTCGGGCGAACGCTTCGCGGAGCGGCAGCTGCCGTACCTGGCGTCGTGCACGGTGCCGGGGGCGGCGCTGATCGTCGCGGGAGCGGTCCTGCTGGCGACGGGCACCCGACAGCCCTCCGAAGCCGCCCCCGACCAGGACCCGCCCCCGCCCCCCGGGCCCCCTCCCCCGGCCCCGCCCTCTTCCCCCGGCCCCCCGCTCCGCGTCCCCGGCGGGACGCTCGCCCACCGGCCGGACTGCCCGCTGGTGGCCGCACGACCGGAGGCGGTGCCGGTCGGGGACGCGGAGCTGGACCCGTGCCCGGTGTGTGAACCGTGGCCTCGCTGACGTACGAGCTGACGCTGGCCGGACTGGCGGTCGGCAGCGCGGCGGCGCTCACCGGCATCGGCCTGATCGTCACCTACCGGGCGACCGGCGTGCTGAACCTGGCGCACGGGGCGATCGCGATGATCTGCGCGTACGTGCTGCGCCAACTGGTGGTGGAGTGGTCCTGGCCGCTCCCCGTGGCCGCGCTCGTCACCCTCCTCCTCTTCGCCCCGGCCGTCGGGCTCGTCCTCGACCGGGTGGTGTTCCGCCCGCTCGCGCTGCGCGGCTCGAACCCGGCGCAGACCCTGGTGGCCTCCATCGGCGTGTTCGTCCTCCTCGTCGGGACGGCGGCGCTGATCTGGGGCACGGGCGCCCTCCCCGACGCGCCGGTCCTGCTGGGCGACGACCCGTGGGCGCAACTGGCGGTGGTGGTGGCGCTGGCCTGCCTGGTCGGGGCGGTGACCCGGTGGACCCGCTTCGGCCGGGAACTGCGGGCGGTGGTGGACAACCGGCCGCTCGCGACGGTCTCCGGGATCGCCGCGGACCGGGTGTCGGCGGCGGGCTGGGCCTTCGGCTCGTGCACGGCGGGCCTCACCGGGGTGCTCCTCGCGCCGTACGTGCGGCTCGACCCGTACGGGATGCCGCTGCTCGTCGTCGAGGTGATCGCGGTCGCGGTGGTGGCCCGGATGCGGAGCCTGCCGGTGGCGGTGCTGACCGGGCTCGCGCTGGGCGTGGCCCAGGCCCAGCTCACCCGGCTGCACCCGGAGGGCTGGGCGGGGCCGCTGGTCGAGGCGGTCGGGGCGAACCTCTTCGTGGTGGCGCTCCTGGTGGCGGCGCTGGTGCTGCCGGGGGTGGGCGGCGGGGACACGCTGCCGCCGGCCCCGGCGGGCCGGGTCCCGCCGGGCCTGTGGCCGACGGCGGGCGTCCTGCTGCTCCTGCCGCTGGGCTTCGGCGGCACCGACCTGACGACCGCGGTCCAGGTCCCGGCCCTCGCGGTGATCCTGCTCTCGCTGGTGGTCGTCTCGGGCCGGGCCGGCCAGATCGCGCTGGGCCAGACGGCGTACGCGGGCCTGGGCGCCCTCTTCGCGGCCCTGCTGGCGGCGGCCGGCCTGCCGGAGCTGGTGGCGCTGGGGACGGCGGTGCTGTGCGTGGCCCCGCTGGGCCTGCTGACCGGCTGGCCCGCGATCCGCCGCCACGGCCTGGCGCTGGCCCTGGCCACCCTGGCGGTCGGCGTCGCGGTCAGCCGCTTCGTCCTGACCCAGCCCTACGCCACGGCGGGCCTGACGGTCTCCCGCCCGGCCGCGTTCACCGACGACCGCGCCTACTACGCCCTGGAGCTCGTCCTCCTGGCCGCCTGCCTCCTCCTGGTGGGGGCGCTGCGCCGGGGCCGCACGGGCCGCGCCCTCGCGGCCCTGCGCGACCACGAGCCCGGAGCGGAGGCGGCGGGCGTCCGCGTGGCCGGCCTGAAGCTGCTCACCTTCGTCCTGGGCGCGGCCCTGGCGGCCCTCGGCGGCGGCCTCCTGACCATGGGCCAACGCGCCTTCGACCCCGACGCGTACGACCCGATCCGCGGCCTCCTCTGGTTCGCCGCCGTCCTGGTCCTCGGCCCCGACACCCTCCTCACCCCCCTCCTGGCCGCCGCCCTCCTCACCACCCTCGACACCGGCACCCACCCGGGCATGGCAGCGGCGACGATCGGCATCCTGGCCACCTTGACCGGCCGAATCCCTCCGCTGCTGGAGTGGCTGGGGCGGGGGGTGGGTGGGGGGAGCCCTGCGGGCGCGGCGGACAGGGCGGGCGGGTTCGGCGGGGCGGATATGCCAGGCCCAGCGGGCAGGCCGGACGCGGCGAGCACCACGGACAGGTTCGGCGGGCCGGGTGTGCCGCGCCCGCCCACTGCACCGGCACCCACCCCACCCGCGCCGAAGGCGCCGTCGTCCGCCGCCCCCCACCGCCCCGCGGCCGCCGACGGCGCGGCGCCCCCCACGGGAAGACCCGCACCTGTCTCCCCCGGCGGAACGGGTGGTGCGGGTGGGAACCCCAGCCCGGCCGGAGGCCGGGCGCACCCCCACCGGCCCGCAGCGGCCGACGCACCCGCACCCGCCCTCCACACCGACCACCTCACCCTCACCTACCCCGGCGGCCTCACTGCCCTCCACACCGTCACCCTCACCCTCCGCCCCGCCCAGATCACCGCCCTCGTCGGCCCCAACGGCGCCGGCAAGAGCACCTTGTTCGACTGTCTCGCGGGGACCCTGCGGCCGACCGCGGGGCGGGTCGCGCTCGGCGGCACCGACATCACCGGGCGCCCGGCGCACGCCCGCGCCCGGATGGGGATCGGCCGGACGTTCCAGCAGCTCGCCGTGTTCCCCTCGCTCACCGTGGAGGAGAACGTCCGCGTCGGCGCCGAGCAGGGCCGGGCGGCCGCCCCGGGGGCCGTGGAGCAGGCGCTGCGTCTGGTGGGGCTCGCCGGGCCCGCGCGGCACCGGCCGGCGGCCGGGCTGCCGACCGGGACGCTGCGCCGGATCGAGCTGGCCCGGGCCCTGGCGGCCCGACCGCACACGCTGCTGCTCGACGAGCCGGCCGCCGGCCTGGACGCCGGCGAGACCGCGGAACTCGCCCGGATCCTCGCCGCCCTGGCCGCCGACGGCCTGACCGTGCTGGTCGTCGAGCACGACCCGGACCTGGTCGCCGGCCTCGCCCGTACCGTCCACACCATGGAAGGCGGCCGGGTCGTGTCATGAGCGTCGAGATCGCCCTGCGCGCGGCCCGGGTCCGCTACGGCCCCCTGGAGGCCCTGCACGGCCTCGATCTGCCGCTGCCGGCCGCCACGGTCACCGTGCTGCTCGGCCGCAACGGCGCCGGCCGCAGCTCCGCGCTGCGCGCCCTCGCCGGGACGGTGCCGCTCGCGGCGGGCCGGGTGGAGTGGCAGGGCGCCGACGTCACCCGGCTGCCCGCCCACGAGCGGGCCCGCCGCGGCCTCTGCTTCGTCCCGGACCTGCGGGCCGTGTACGCGACCCTCACCGTCGCCGAGAACCTCGACCTCGCGGCCCCCGGCCGACAGGACGCCGCCCTCGCCGCCTACCCCGAGCTGGCGCCGCTGCTCGCCCACCGGGCCGGCACGCTGTCCGGCGGCGAGCGCCGGATGCTCGCGCTCACCCGCGCCGTGCTGTCGGACGCCCGGGTGGTGCTGGTCGACGAGCCGTCGCTCGGCCTGTCGAAGGCGGTGGCCGACCGTACGTACGGGCTGCTCGCCGGCCTCGCGCGAAGCGGCGGCGCGGCCGTCGTGCTGGCCGAGCAGCGGGTGCCGCCCGGCCTGCCGCCGGGCTCGGTGGCGTACGAGCTGCGGCGCGGCTCGCTCGCGTCCGGCGGGGAGATCCTGACCGGCGGTCCGGGGCCGGCCTAGGCCGTCCGCCCGGCAGGATCCGGAGGAAACGGCCTAGGTCGTGTCCGGAGAGTAGCGCCGTCTGCCCGAAGGGCAGGGCGAGCCAGGCGGGACTCTCCGGACACGACCTAGGGCAGCCGCAGCAGCGTGCCCACCATCAGCCGGTTCGGGTCCGGTCCGATCGCCGCGCGGTTCGCCGCGTACAGCGCCTCCCAGCCGCCCTTCACGGCGAACCGGCGGGCGACCTTGGCGAGCGTGTCGCCGGCCTGGACGGCGTGGGCGCGGCCGCTCAGCCCGTACCGCTCGGAGCAGACCGGCCAGGCGCCCCAGCCCTGGACGCGCAGGACGTCCTCGGCGACGGCGATCTGCTGGGCCCGGCTCGCGAGGTCGGCGCGCGCCGCGTACGCGAGGCCGCCGAACTCGCGCCAGGTCGGCGGCCAGAACTGGAGCCCGCCGTAGAAGCCGTTGCCGGTGTTCGCCGCCCACCGCCCACCGCTCTCGCAGTCGGCGACGCACCCCCACGGCCACTGGTCCTGCACGCACGCCTCGACGGGCGAGGGGGCCGCGACGGCGTCGGCGACCGCTCCCGGGGCGAGGAGCGCGGCGACCAGGACGGCACCGGCCGTCGCATATCGGATCTTCGACATCGGCGCAGGCTAGGCAGGCACCGCGGGCGCCCCGCCCGTGCCGCGCGGAACACCGTTCACATGCCACCCGGTCGGCGTCACACAAGTTGTCGGGTGCGCACGCGTGACCCCGGCCGAGCCTTGCCCGTTGAACTCGGCATGAGACGCCCGGGAACCGCCCGGCCGTCCGCACGCACCGAGTCCAGGGAGCCCCCCGTGCCGCGCATGCTCGACGTCAGCGAGGACGTACGCGCCGAGATCGGCGACGAAGAAGCCGACCGGCTGCTCGCCGGCGACAACGCCCCGGGCAGCTACGACTGCACCTCCTGCCGGACGCCGGGCGATTCCGAGCACGAGCGCACCAGCACGGTGCTGTTCGTCGGCGACGAGACCGCCGTCCTCGCCTTCGCCCACGCCACCTGCATCCCGTCCCAGGTCGTCCGGGTCGAGGAGGCGCAGCTCCAGGGGGCCGTGGCCTCGATCGCGGCGGCGGACGCGGCCGACTCGCTGGCGGTGTCGCACCCGGAGCAGGCGGTGCTCGGCGTCACGAGCGGCCTGGTCCTGATCGACGGCGAGCTGCACCCGGCGCTCGTCGTGGAGCCGACCGCCCCGGTCGCCCGGCCGGGCTCGGACGGGCTGGTCGACGAGTTCCTGCCGCTGCTCGCGGAGCAGGGCTTCCAGCAGGTGACGGACCTGAACCGGAAGCCGGCCCCGCTGCCGGGCTGGTCGGTCCTGGTCGCCATGGGACAGCTGCACTCGGTGCTCCAGCCGGGCGCGGGCGGCGTCGGCCAGGCCGCCTGGTGGCAGGCGCACCAGCCGCTCCAGGTCACCGAGGGCTGGCGGGCCGCGGCGAACAAGTCGCACACGGTGCTGGTGTTCGCGGCGCCGGTCGGCTCGATCGGCCAGCAGCCGCGCGAGGACCTGCTGCGCGACGCCCTGGAGAAGGCGGCGGCCAACGGGCGCCTGGTGGCCGCCGCCATGCCGCTGGCCGGTACGTGAGGGCGGACGGGCCCGGCATAGGGCCGGCGCGGGTCCCGGGTGCGCCGACGGTGCCGCGTCCCCGGGTTCCGCTATCCGAGGGCCGCCCGCATCTCGCGGACGGCGGGGTCGTTGGCACCTACGTGCACCCATACGACCCATTCCGTCAGCAGTGTCCGAGTCCGATCCCGTCCATGCGCCCGGCGCAGGACGCGTCGGCGGGTCCTTCGGCGACGCCGATCTACGACGCCCTGTACTCCGAGTACCGCCGGAGGTTCCGCACGCTGCCGGGCGACCGCAGCGGCGAGGAGGAGCTGGGCTTCCGCTCCTTCGGGGCGGGGACGTACCGGCACGCGGCGCACGGGCAGGGCCCGGGGCAGCGGCAGGCGGGCTGGTCGGCGTACGCGCTGCCGCCGGGCCGGACCAGTCCGTGACGGGGATACGGCGGAGGGCCGGGGCGATCACATCGCCCCGGCCCTCCGCCGTGTGCCCGGCCTACGCGAGCCGCACGTCCCCGTACGGCGTGTGGCGTGCCCTACTTCTTCTTGCCGCGCTTCTCCCGCACCCGCACCGAGATGTGGATCGGGGTGCCCTCGAAGCCGAACTCCTCGCGCAGGCGGCGCTCGACGAAGCGGCGGTAGCCGTGCTCCAGGAAGCCGGAGGCGAAGAGCACGAAGCGCGGGGGCTTGGTGCCCGCCTGCGTACCGAAGAGGATGCGGGGCTGCTTGCCGCCGCGAATCGGGTGCGGGTGGGCGGCGACGATCTCGCCCAGGAACGCGTTCAGCCGGCCGGTGGGGACACGGGTCTCCCAGCCGGCGATGGCGGTCTCGATGGCCGGGACCAGCTTGTCCATGTGGCGGCCGGTCTTGGCGGAGACGTTGACCCGGGGCGCCCAGGCGACCTGCTGCATCTCGGTCTCGATCTCGCGCTCGAGGTAGTAGCGGCGCTCCTCGTCGAGCTCGTCCCACTTGTTGTAGGCGATGACGACGGCGCGGCCCGACTCGACCGCCATCGTGATGATGCGCTGGTCCTGGACGGAGATGTTGTCGGTGGTGTCGATGAGGATGACGGCCACCTCGGCCTTCTCGACGGCGGCGGCCGTGCGCAGGGAGGCGTAGTAGTCGGCGCCCTCCTGGAGGTGCACCTTCTTGCGGATGCCGGCCGTGTCGACGAACTTCCAGGTCTTGCCGCCGAGCACGATCAGCTCGTCGACCGGGTCACGGGTGGTGCCCGCGAGCTCGTTGACGACGACGCGGTCCTCGCCGGCGACCTTGTTGAGCAGGGAGGACTTGCCGACGTTGGGCCGCCCGATCAGGGCGATCCGGCGCGGGCCGCCGATGGCGTTGCCGAAGCGCTGCTCGGGCGCCTCGGGCAGGGCCTCCAGGACGGCGTCGAGGAGGTCGCCGGTGCCGCGGCCGTGCAGCGAGGAGACCGGGTACGGCTCGCCGAGGCCCAGCGACCACAGGGCGGTGGCGTCGGCCTCGCCGGACTGGCCGTCGACCTTGTTGGCGGCGAGGACGACCGGCTTCCCGGCGCGGCGCAGCAGCTTGACGACGGCCTCGTCGGTGTCGGTGGCGCCCACGGTGGCGTCGACGACGAAGAGGCAGGCGTCGGAGGCCTCGATGGCGTACTCGGCCTGGGCGGCGACGGAGGCGTCGATGCCGAGGACGTCCTGCTCCCAGCCGCCGGTGTCGACGACCTTGAAGCGGCGGCCGGCCCACTCGGCCTCGTAGGTGACGCGGTCGCGGGTGACGCCCGGCTTGTCCTCGACGACGGCCTCGCGGCGGCCGATGATCCGGTTCACCAGGGTCGACTTGCCGACATTGGGACGCCCGACGACGGCGAGGACGGGGAGCGGGCCGTGCCCGGCCTCCTCGATCGCGCCCTCGACGTCCTCGATGTCGAAGCCCTCTTCCGCGGCGAGCTCCATGAACTCCGCGTACTCGGCGTCGCCAAGTGCCCCGTGGTCGTGCTGGTCGTTCATGAAGTCCGTTCCTTGATCATTCGTGGTCGGTGGGTCCCCGGGCCGCGGGGCCCACTACTGGGAGTGTCGCTCAGCGCCCGGTGAGGCGCCTGGCGTTTTTCAGGTGGTCGGTGAGGCGTTCCTGGATGCGGAAGGTCGCCTCGTCGAGCGCCTTGCGGGTGCGCCGGCCGCTGCCGTCGCCCGCTTCGAAGGCGTCGCCGAAGACGACGTCCACCCGGCTGCGGAGCCGGGGCAGCGCCTTGACGAGCCGTCCCGGCTTGTCGGTGCTGCCGAGGACGGCGACCGGGACGATCGGCGCGCCGCTGCGGACGGCGAAGTAGGCGAGCCCGGCGCGCAGCGAGGCGAAGTCGCCCTCGCCGCGGGTGCCCTCGGGGAAGATCCCGAGGACGCCGCCGTGCTCCAGGACGGCGAGCGCGTTGCCGATGGCGGCGCGGTCGGTGCTGTCCCGGTCGACCTTCAGCTGGCCGATGCCGTGGAGGAAGCTGCCCAGCGGTCCGACGAACGCTTCCTTCTTGATGAGGAAGTGCACGGGCCGCGGGGCGGTGCCCATGAGCATGGGGCCGTCGAGGTTGTGCGCGTGGTTGACGGCGAAGATGACGGGGCCGGAGGCCGGTACCCGCCAGGCGCCGAGGACACGCGGTCTCCAGAGGCCGTACATCAGCCCGATGCCGATGCCGCGGCCGACGGCGGCGCCCTTCTCGGAGGGCTGGGTCACTTGGCGGCCGTCCTCTTCTCGTCCACCAGGGTGACGACGCACTCGATGACCTGGTCGAGGGTGAGCTCGGTCGTGTCGACCTCGACGGCGTCGCCGGCCTTGGCGAGCGGGGAGGTCTTGCGGCTGGAGTCGGCCGCGTCCCGCTTGATCAGGGCTTCCTTGGTGGCGTGCACGTCGGCGCCCTTGACCTCGCCGGAGCGGCGGGCGGCGCGGGCCTCGGGGGAGGCGGTGAGGAAGATCTTGAGGTCGGCGTCGGGCAGGACGGTGGTGCCGATGTCCCGGCCCTCGACGACGATGCCGTGCTCGGCGCCCTTGGCGATGGACCGCTGGAGCTCCGTGATCAGGGCGCGCACCTCGGGGACGGCGCTGACGGCGCTGACCTTGGAGGTGACCTCCTCGGTACGGATGGGTCCGGCCGCGTCGAGGCCGTCGACGGTGATGGTGGGCCGGGCCGGGTCGGTGCCGGAGACGATGACGGGCTTGGCGGCGGCGTTGGCGACGGCCTCGGCGTCCTGGACGTCGACGCCGTTGCTGATCATCCACCAGGTGATGGCCCGGTACTGGGCGCCGGTGTCGAGGTAGCTCAGCCCCAGCTTGGCGGCCACCGCCTTCGAGGTGCTCGACTTGCCCGTGCCGGAGGGGCCGTCGATGGCGACGATCACGGTTTCCACGGTGGGGAACGCCTTCCTGGGTGAGCGGGAGCCCCCGGCGGACATGCGGGGACCCCCACAAGGTTACCGAGTCCGCCGCCCCCGTTCGGCCCAGCGGGCCCCGGACCCCGCGTCGGGGGCCGGGATCCCCGCTCAGCCGGTGCGCAGCGCCCAGCCCCGCTCCCGCAGGGCCTCGGCCAGGGCGGGGGCCGTCGAGGGGTCGACCATCAGCTGGACCAGGCCGGCCTGCTGGCCGGTCGCGTGCTCGATGCGGACGTCCTCGACGTTGACCCCGGCGCGGCCGGCGTCGGCGAAGATGCGGGCCAGCTCGCCGGGCTGGTCGCTGATGAGGACGACGACCGTCTCGTACGCGGTGGGGGCGGCGCCGTGCTTGCCGGGGACGCGGGCGCGGCCGGCGTTGCCGCGGCGCAGGACGTCCTCGACGCCGGAGGCGCCGGCGCGGCGCTTGGCGTCGTCGCCGGACTCCAGGGAGCGCAGCGCCCGGACCGTCTCGTCGAGGTCGGCGGCCACGCCCGCGAGGACGTCGGCGACGGGTCCCGGGTTGGCGGAGAGGATCTCGACCCACATGCGGGGGTCGGAGGCGGCGATCCGGGTGACGTCGCGGATGCCCTGGCCGCAGAGGCGCACCGCGGTCTCGTCGGCCTGCTCCAGGCGGGCCGCGACCATCGAGGACACGAGCTGCGGGGTGTGCGAGACGAGCGCGACGGCGCGGTCGTGGGCGTCGGCGTCCATGACGACGGGGACGGCCCGGCAGAGCGCGACGAGTTCGAGGGCGAGGTTGAGGACCTCGGTGTCGGTGTCCCGGCCGGGGGTCAGCACCCAGGGGCGGCCCTCGAAGAGGTCGGCGGTGGCGGCGAGCGGTCCGGAGCGCTCCTTGCCGGACATCGGGTGGGTGCCGATGTACGCGGTGAGGTCGAGGCCCAGTTCCTCCAGCTCGCGCTTGGGGCCGCCCTTGACGCTGGCCACGTCGATGTAGCCGCGCCCGAGCCCGGCCCGCATGGCCTCGGCGAGGGTGCCGGCGACGTGCGCGGGCGGTACGGCGACGACGACGAGGTCCACGGGGCCCTCGGGGGTGTCCTCGGTGCCCGCGCCGAGCGCGGCGGCGGTGCGGGCGCGGTCGGGGTCGTGGTCGCGCAGATGGACGCCGATGCCGCGCCCGGCGAGGGCGAGCGCCGCCGAGGTGCCGATCAGGCCGGTTCCGATGACGAGCGCGGTTCTCACTGGGCGATGTCCTTGCGCAGGGCGGCCGCGGCACCGAGGTAGACGTGCGCGATCCGGGACTTGGGCAGATCCGACTCGATGTGCGCGAGGAGGCGTACGACCCTCGGCATGGCGCCCTCGATGTCGAGCTCCTGGGCGCAGATCAGGGGGACGTCCACGATGCCGACGCGACGGGCCGCGGCGGCGGGGAAGTCGCTGTGCAGGTCGGGCGTGGCCGTGAACCAGATGCTGATGAGGTCGTCGGCGGTCAGCCCGTTGCGTTCGAGCACGGCGGCGAGGAGCTCCTCGACCCGCTCGTGCATGTGTCCGGCCTCGTCCCGCTCCAGCTGGACGGCGCCTCGGACCGCTCGTACCGCCACCTCGTGCTCCTTCCGCGCGTCAGTGCTCCGGCCCAAGCCTAGTCAGCCGTTCGGAGGTGTCGTCGGGGCGCCCGCCCTCCGAGACGGCGGCGCGGCGGGCGCGGGAGTGCGGCCGGTCGGGGGTTCGTCGACGGCCTGCGGAGCGGGTCGGGGCCGCTGGAGCCCTGGAACACGGCCGATCCCCTCCGCACCGGTGCGTTGCGCCACTCGGGGCAGCGGGTCGGCGGGGTCACGGTCGGGGTACATCGGGGTACAACTGTCGGCATGCTGATGCACGTCGTACCCCTGGACGCATGGTCCGCCGATCCCGGCCTCCCGTACGCCCCGCCCTCCCTGGCGGCCGAGGGCTTCGTCCACTGCTCGCCGGACGGGACGGCCGCCCTGGCCGTCGCCGACGCCCACTACCGGAACGCGGCCGGCCCGCTGCTGGTCCTGGTCGTCGACGAGTCGCTGCTCTCCGGAGAGGTCCGCTGGGAGGGCTCGGAGGACCTGCTCTTCCCGCATGTGTACGGGCCGATCGAGCGCGCGGCGGTGACGGAGCTCCTGGAGGTGCGGCGGGACGAGGACGGCCGGGCGAGGGAGCTGACGCCCTGGGCGTAGGCGTGTCGCGGCACCGGTGCCGGGCGCCCGGCCAAGCTGGGCGGCATGACTGCTGACGCCCTCCCCCGTCGTACCGCGCTCCTCGCCGGTGGTGCCGCCCTGGCCGCCGGCTGCGGAGGGGGGTCGGGCGGCGGCGACGGCACGGACGGCACCCGGACGAGCGGCACGCCCTCGCCCACCGTGCTCGCCGCCGCCTCCGACATCCCGGTCGGCGGCGGCACGGTCTTCAAGGACGCGAAGGTCGTGGTCACCCAGCCCGTGGCGAACGAGTTCAGGGCCTTCTCGGCGGTCTGCACGCATCAGGGCTGCCTGGTGGACACGGTCGCCGACGGCACGATCGACTGCCCCTGCCACGGCTCGAAGTACCGCGTCACCGACGGCACGGTGGCGGCGGGCCCGGCGCCCCGCCGGCTCCCGGAGGAACGGATTAATGTGTCGGACGGGAACATCACCCTGGCCTAGCCTGGCGCGCATGACTCCCGAAGAGCTGGTCCGCGACCACACGATCTACTCCTGCGTCATGGGGTCGCGCGCGTTCGGTCTGGCGACCGAGGACAGCGACACCGACCGCCGGGGCGTCTATCTGGCCCCGACCCCGCTGTTCTGGCGCTTCGAGAAGCCGCCGGCCCATGTGGAGGGCCCGGCGGAGGAGCAGTTCAGCTGGGAGCTGGAACGCTTCTGCGAGCTCGCCCTGCGCAACAACCCGAACATCCTGGAGTGCCTGCACTCCCCCGTCGTCGAGCACGTCGACGCCACCGGTCGCGAGCTGCTGGCGCTGCGCGGGGCGTTCCTGTCCCGCCAGGCGCACACCACCTTCGTGCGCTACGCGGAGGGCCAGCGCCGCAAGCTGGAGGCGGACGTCCGGCAGTACGGGGCCCCGCGCTGGAAGCACGCCATGCACCTGCTGCGGCTGCTGACCAGCTGCCGCGACCTGCTGCGCAGCGGCGAGCTCCGCGTCGACGTGGGCGAGGAGCGCGAGCGGCTGCTCGCGGTGAAGCGCGGCGAGGTGTCCTGGGAGGACGCCGAGCGCTGGATGGGCCGGCTCCAGGACGAGGCCGACCGGGCCCGTGACACGAGCCCGCTGCCCGCCGCCCCGGACCGGGCGCGCGTCGAGGACTTCCTGGTCAGGGCCCGGAAGGCGGCGCTCTAGACGGCGTCCCAGGCCGCCCCGAAGGCCAGCAGCTCGTCCCGGTGCTCGATCCGCTCCACCCACTCCGCGGGCCAGGCGTCCGCGCCGAGGTGGGCGCCCGCGAAGGCGCCCGCGAGGCAGGCGATCGAATCGGAGTCGCCGCGGGTGCAGGCGGCGCGGCGGAGCGCGGTGAGCGGCTCGTCGGGGAAGAGCAGGAAGCAGAGCAGGCCGGTGGCGAGGGCCTCCTCGGCGATCCAGCCGTCGCCGGTGTACGTGCAGGGGTCGAGCTCCGGGTCGGCGGTGCGCTGCACCGCGTCGAGCCGTTCGAGGACCGCCAGGCACTCGTCCCAGCCGCGCTCGGCGAAGTGACGCGGCGAGGGGTCCTGGGAGCGGGTCCACAGGTCGCCGAGCCAGCGCTCGTCGTAGTGGGAGCGCTTCTCGTACGCGTACGAGCGGAGCCGGCCGACGAGTCCGGCGGGGTCGACGCCCCCGGCGAGCAGGTGCACGGCCCGGGCGGTGAGGTCGGAGGCGGCGAGGGCCGTGGGGTGCCCGTGGGTGAGGGCCGCCTGGAGCTGGGCGGCGCCCGCGCGCTGCCCGTCGTCGAGGCCGGGCACGAGTCCGATCGGGGCGACCCGCATGTTGGCGCCGCAGCCCTTGGAGTGGATCTGGCTGGCGTCCTGCCAGAGCCGGTCGGTGTCGAGCAGCCGGCACGCCCTCAGACAGGTGTTGCCGGGGGCCCGGTTGTTCTCGGGCGAGTGGTACCAGTCGACGAACTCGTCGCGGACCGGCCGGGCGAGCCGCAGCGGGGTGAGGGCGCCCCGGTCCAGGGCGGTGCGCACGCCGCGCGCGAGGGCCAGGGTCATCTGGGTGTCGTCGGTGATGTAGGAGAGCCCGCGGCGCACGGGCTGCTCCATCCGCCGCCACGGCCCGGCCTTCGCCAGGATCGCGGGGACGTCGTTGAACTCGGTGGGGAAGCCCAGCGCGTCGCCGAGCGCGAGGCCGAGCAGCGCCCCGGTCGCGGCCCGCTTGGCGGGGCCGGCCGTCGCTCCGTGCGTCATGGCGTTCGTCCTTCCGGTCGCAGCAGCGGCGGGTGCAGCGCGGTGGCCTCGCCCGCCCGGTAGAGAGCGGCCGGTTTCCCCCGTCCGCCGGTGCGGCGCGGCGGTGCCTCGACGGGCCGGACGAAGCCGGGGGTGGCGAGGACCTTGCGCCGGAAGTTGGGGCGGTCCAGCGGGACGCCCCAGACCGTCTCGTACACCTGCCGCAGCTCGCCGAGGGTGAACTCGGGCGGGCAGAAGGCGGTGGCGAGGCAGGTGTACTCCAGCTTGGCGCCGACGCGTTCGCGGGCGTCGGCGAGGATGCGGTCGTGGTCGAAGGCGAGCCCGCGGACCGTCTCGTACGGCAGCCAGCGGGCCTGGGCCGCGTCCCCGCCGCCGCGCGGGTCGGGCAGGTCGGGCACGAGCGCGGCGAACGCGACGGAGACCACCCGCATCCGGGGGTCGCGGTCCGGTTCGCTGTAGGTGCGCAGCTGTTCCAGGTGGAGCCGGGCGGTGGTCGCGCCGGACAGCCCGGTCTCCTCGGCGAGTTCGCGGCGGGCGGCGCGCTCGGCGGACTCCTCGGGCAGCACGAAGCCGCCGGGGAGGGCCCAGCTGCCGGCGTGGGGCTCCTGGCCGCGTTCGACGAGCAGGACGTGCAGCCGGCCCTCGCGGACGGTGAACACGGCGAGGTCGGCGGTGACGGCGAACGGCTCGAAGGCGCGCGGGTCGTAGCCGGCCAGGGCCGGGTGGGTGGTGGTCATCGGCGCTCCAGGGGCGTGGCGAGCAGGGCGTCCACGGCGGCCACGGCCGCGGCGAGCCGCTCCTCGTGCGGTCCGGTGAGGACGGCGGTGCGGCGCCCGGTGCGGGTGAGCTGGGTGAGCAGCCGGGCGGTGGCCCAGGGCCGCAGCCGGGCGGCGCCCTCGGGGTCCCCGGGGCGCTCGGGGCCCTCGGGGTTCCCCGGGTCCGCTATCCCGCGGTGGTCGGTGAGCAGCCACAGGTGGTGGCGGGCGCGGGCGGCGATCTCGCCGGTGTCGGCGCTGCGGGTGCCCATGTGCCGCTCGTGGCGGATGGTGACGGTGAACGCGTCGGTGTCGCAGACCAGGACCGGCGAGCCGTCCCGGGCGCGCTCCTCCTCGCGCTCGGCCTGCCCGAGGGCGATGAGCGGGAAGTCCCCGGAGCGCAGGGGCGCGCCGTCGCGGGCGGCACGGTACTCGGGCGCGTACTCGGGGACGTACCGGGTGCGCGCCCAGACGCCGCCGCGGCCGCGGTAGTGGGCGGCGAGGGCGCGGGCCAGGGTGGTGGTGCCGGTGTGGCCGGCGCCGAGGACGACCACGCGCCGGGTGAGGGCGGCCTGTACGGGTGCCTCCAGGAGGTGCCAGTGGGCGGCGGGGTCGGCGAGGACGTCCTCGGCCGGGGAGCCGGGGGTGAAGACGGCGTCCACGGGTTCGCGGAGGGCGCCGAGGGGGTTGTCGCCGGTGGTGCCGGTGACGAGGGCCTCGGGGTGGATCTCGCGCATCCAGGCGACCCGCTCGGCGAGCGGCAGCGGGTCGTCGGGGCAGCCGCGGACCAGGACGGTGAGCCGCTCGCAGCGCGCGTGGGCGGTGCGGACGAGCCGGTGGTGGGCGGCGTGCGGCGGGCAGAACGCGCCGAGGACCAGGCCGTGCCCGTAACGCTTCATGCGGTCGCCTCCCCACCCCGTACCCTTTAAAAGTCACTCTGACTATAAAACGGAGGGGCGTTCGCACACAAGGACGAAAACGCACGCGAGGCCCGTGACCGCCGGGCGGTCACGGGCCTCGTGTGGGGCTGGGGGCAGCGGGTCTTTAGAGACCGACTTCCTTCATCAGCATGCCGACCTCGGTGTTGCTGAGGCGGCGCAGCCAGCCCGACTTCTGGTCGCCCAGGGTGATCGGGCCGAAGGCGGTGCGGACCAGCTTCTCGACCGGGAAGCCGGCCTCGGCCAGCATCCGTCGCACGATGTGCTTGCGGCCCTCGTGGAGCACGACCTCGACCAGGTAGTTCTTGCCGGTCTGCTCGACGACCCGGAAGTGGTCGGCGCGCGCGTAGCCGTCCTCCAGCTCGATGCCGTCCTTCAGCCGCTTGCCGACCTCGCGGGGCAGCGGGCCGGTGATGGCGGCCAGGTAGGTCTTCTTCACGCCGTACTTGGGGTGGGTGAGACGGTGGGCCAGCTCGCCGTGGTTGGTGAGCAGGATGATGCCCTCGGTCTCGGTGTCGAGCCGGCCGACGTGGAAGAGCCGCGTCTCGCGGTTGGTGACGTAGTCACCGAGGGACTGGCGCCCGTCGGGGTCCTCCATGGTGGAGACGACACCGGCCGGCTTGTTGAGCGCGAAGAACTGGTACGACTGGGTGGCGACCGTCAGGCCGTCGACCCGGATCTCGTCCTTGTCCGCCACGCGCAGACCCTGCTCCAGCACGATCTCGCCGTTGACCTCGACGCGGGCCTGCTCGATCAGCTCCTCGCAGGCACGGCGCGAGCCGTAGCCGGCGCGGGCGAGCACCTTCTGGAGCCGCTCGCCCTCCTGCTCGGCGCCCGGGAAGGTCTTGGGCGTCTTGATCTCGGGCTTGTTGGCGTACCGCTCGCGGTTGCGCTCCTCCGCCCGGACGTCGAACTCACGCGAACGCGACGGGGCCGTGCGGCCGCCGCCCCGGTTCGGGGACTGCTTCGGACCGCCCTTGGCACCGCCGCGGGCGGCGTCGCCGCGACCGCGCCTCGGGCCGTCGGAGGGACGGCCGGCGAGGCCGTCGACGTCGTAGCTCCGGTCCTCGGGACGGGGCCGACGCGGGCTGCTCCCGCGCTTCTGGTCGTCACGGCCGCCCTGGTAGCCACCACCGGAGCCGCCACGACCGCCGCCGCCACCGCTGCCGCTGCCGCCGCGGTAGCCACCGCCGCCGCCGGAGCCGCCGCTGCCGCCCCGGTAGCCGCCGCCACCGCCACTGCCGGAGCCGCTACCACCTCGGTAGCCGCCGCCGGAGCCGCTGCCGCCCCGGCCGCCGCCGCTGCTGCCGCCGCGGCCGCCGCTGTTGCCACCACGGCTCCCGCCGTTGTTTCCGCTGCTGTTCCTGCCGCTGCTGCTTCGCATCAATCTTCCGTAGTCTCGTATGCGTCCGGATCGAACGACGGCACGCCCTCCAGGGAGTCCGGCTCCACCGCCTCCGCCTCCGGGAGGAAGGGCGCGAGCTCCGGAAGCTCGTCCAGGCCGCGCAGGCCCATCCGCTCCAGGAAGTAGTGCGTCGTCCTGTACAGGATCGCACCTGTTTCGGGTTCCGCGCCCGCCTCCTCCACCAGACCGCGCTGGAGCAGGGTGCGCATGACGCCGTCGCAGTTCACCCCGCGGACCGCGGAGACCCGCGAGCGGCTGACCGGCTGGCGGTACGCGACGACCGCCAGCGTCTCCAGGGCCGCCTGGGTGAGCCGGGCCTGCTGCCCGTCCAGGACGAAGGCCTCGACGGCCGGGGCGTACGCGGCGCGGGTGTAGAAACGCCAGCCCCCGGCGACCAGCCGGAGCTCGAAGCCGCGGCCCTGGACCGTGTACTCGTCCGCCAGCTCGCGCAGGGCCTCGGCGACCTCGCGGGGGGTGCGGTCGAGGACCTTGGCGAGGTGCGCCTCGGTGGCGGGCTCGTCGACGACCATGAGGACGGCTTCGAGCGCGGGCTTGAGAGCGAGCTCACTCACGAGACGGCCTCCTGACGTGCGTCCCGGACTTCCCGGCGTTCCCGGTGGTCCCGATGGTCCGGGTCCTCCTGATCGAATTCGTCGGTGACCGCCGCCGCGAGGTCCGTGTCCCCTCCCGTCCAGGAGGCGGTGAGGTCGCCGAGGGCGGTCTCCTGGTCGAGTGCGACGGCCTTCTCCCGGTAGAGCTCCAGGAGCGCGAGGAAGCGCGCGACGACGGTGAGGGTGTCCTCGGCGCCCTCGGCGAGCTCCCGGAAGCTCAGCACCCCGCGCTCGCGCAGCAGGGCGACGACGATCCCCGCCTGCTCGCGGACGCTGACGAGGGGCGCGTGGATGTGGTCCACGTACACCTGCGGCTCGGCCTTCGGCCGCATGGCCTTGACCGCGAGGGCGGCGAAGCCCTCGGCGCCGATGGAGATGACGACCTCGGGCAGCAGCTCCGCGTGGTGCGGCTCCAGACCGACCGTGCGGGGGTAGCGGCGTCCCTCGCTCTCCCAGCGGTCCGCGAGGATCTCGGCGATCCGCTTGTACGCGCGGTACTGCAGCAGCCGCGCGAACAGCAGGTCCCGCGCCTCCAGGAGCGCCAGATCGGCCTCGTCCTCCACCTCGGCGACGGGCAGCAGCCGGGCGGCCTTGAGATCGAGCAGCGTGGCGGCGACGACCAGGAACTCGGTCGTCTGGTCGAGGTCCCAGTCGGGCCCCATCGCACGGATGTGCGCCATGAACTCGTCGGTCACCTCGGACAGCGCGACCTCGGTGACGTCGAGCCGGTGCTTGGCGATCAGCTGCAACAACAGATCGAACGGCCCCTCGAAGTTCGCGAGCCGCACGGTGAACCGGCCGTCGGCGGGGAGGGGGGCGGCGGACGAGCCGTCGGTGGCGGGCTCGACTTCGGGCGCGGCTTGGGTGGCGGGCTCGACTTCGGGCGCGACTTCGGTGGCGGGCGAGCCCTCGGGCGCGGCTTCGGGACCGGAGCGCGCACCCGGCGCGTTCCCGTCGCCCGGCGCGTTCCCGTCGCCCGGCGGCCCCGGGGGCTCTGCGGGCGCCTCGTCCGCGCCCCCAGGCGCCGTGAGCGCCCTCTCGGCGCCGTACGGCTCCCCGTGCACCCCCTGGGCGTCGGACGCCGTCTCCGGGCCGCCGAGGGGCATCCCCGGGCCCGCCGGCGCGTGCGCCGGGGCGGGCAGGTCCGCCGGAGCCGCTTCGACCGCGTCCGCCGGAGTCGGTTCGACGACGTCCGCCGGAGCCGCCCCGTCGGCTTCCGTCAGGCCCGCCTCGCCCGCCTCGTCCGCCCCGGAGGGTCGCGGTGCGGCCGACCCCGGGCCGCGGCCCAGGAGGCGGCGGTGGGGCGGGCGGGACGTTTCGTCTGGGGGGTGGGGCATCGGGGGTCCTGGTGGAGCGGGGGGGCGGGAGCCCGCAGGGTACCGTCAGCGACCGCGCAGGCGGCGGACGAGGATGCTCGCGTCGCCGCGGGACTCCAGGTCCGCCAGGACCACGGCGACCGCCTCGCGGACGATCCGGCCGCGGTCGACCGCGAGGCCGTGCTCGCCGCGCAGCACCAGGCGCGCGTGCTCCAGGTCCATCAGCTCCTCGGCGGAGACGTAGACCGTGATCTTCTCGTCGTGGCGCTCACGCCCGCTGGGGCGCCGGTTGGCGGCGCGGCTCCGCCGCCGGGCGGCCTGGGCGGAGGCGGCGGCCTTCGACGGCGCGGAGGCCGGGGCCTCGGCCTCCGCCCCGCGGGCGCGCGGCTCGGCGGGCTCGGAGTCGGCGGAGGAGTGCTCCGCCCCGCCCGCCCCGCTCTCCGAGGCCGCCGTGTCGCTCTCGCCCGCCGGGGCCGGAACGGCTCGGCGCGGCGAGGACGCCTGCAGCGCCATCCCCCCGGTCGTACGGAACAGTTCGTCGGCGCCGGGCAGACTCACTCGGCGTGACACCGGGCGAGCACCTCCCTGGCGAGCTGACGGTAGGCGGCGGCACCCACGGAGTTGGAGGCGTACGTGGTGATGGGCTCTCCGGCGACCGTGGTCTCCGGGAAGCGCACGGTACGTCCGATCACCGTGTGGTACACGTGGTCGTCGAAGGCCTCGACGACGCGCGCGAGCACCTCGCGCGAGTGCACCGTCCGCGAGTCGTACATCGTGGCGAGGATGCCGTCGAGCTCCAGGTCGGGGTTGAGCCGCTCCTGGACCTTCTCGATCGTCTCGGTCAGCAGGGCCACACCGCGCAGCGCGAAGAACTCGCATTCCAGCGGCACGATGACCTTGTGAGCGGCCGTCAGGGCGTTCACGGTCAGCAGGCCGAGCGAGGGCTGACAGTCGATCACGATGTAGTCGTAGTCGTTCATCAGCGGCTTGAGCGCACGCTGGAGCGTGGACTCGCGCGCGACCTCGGAGACCAGCTGCACCTCGGCGGCGGAGAGGTCGATGTTGCTCGGGAGCAGGTCCATGTTGGGGACCGCGGTCTTGAGCAGCACCTCGTCCGCCGACATGCCCCGCTCCATGAGCAGGTTGTAGACGGTGAGGTCGAGCTCCATCGGGTTCACGCCGAGGCCGACCGACAGGGCTCCCTGCGGGTCGAAGTCGACGAGCAGCACCCGTCGTCCGTACTCGGCGAGCGCGGCGCCCAGGTTGATGGTCGACGTGGTCTTGCCGACGCCGCCCTTCTGGTTGCACATCGCGATGATCTTCGCGGGACCGTGGTCGGTCAGCGGGCCCGGGATCGGAAAGTACGGCAGGGGCCGTCCGGTGGGGCCGATCCGCTCGCGGCGCTGGCGGGCAGCGTCGGGTGCGAGGGTGGCCGCGTACTCCGGGTCGGGCTCGTACTCGGCGTCGGGGTCGTAGAAGTGCCCCTCGGGCACCTCGTCAAAGGCGGCGAAGTGGGTGGACTCTCGGCCCATCTCGTTGCCGGCCGTGGCGTTCACGTGTAGGCCGTCCGTCATCTTCATCGTATGGGCTGGCGTCATGGGCTGGTGCGTCGCGAAGGTCCGCACCGCGACGGAGCCGATCGGGGCTCCTGGCTCCGCACCCCCGGGAGTAAATGTCGACTCATTCACAAGTCGTCTTACCTCCTTGGATGTGACCAGGAACATTTATCGATAGGTCAGCGTGGCACCATGCCGACGGTTGGCGACTCTATGGCGTGTCACCGCTCCGCAGCAACACAATCCGCCGGACCCGGCCCGATGTGTCGGCAACCGAACACCCCTCTGTCAAGGGTGCGCAGGCATGGAACCGCACGTTTCGGGGGTGCGCGAAACGGTTAAAGAGTTACGTTCGAGGCGAGTTGACCAGGCATCGGAGCGTGGCCGGACACACATCGGGCCGGACCTTGCTCGACAAGGTCCGGCCCGATGCGTGAGGTTGACGGAAGGCGTTGACCGACCGTTTCTCCTCTTGTGTGGAGCGTGCTGAGGGTCAGCCCAGGAGGGTGCTCAGCTCAAGGTGCTCGAGGCCGTGCGCCTCGGCGACCTCCTTGTAGACGACCTTGCCGTCGTGGGTGTTGAGTCCCTTGGCGAGGGCGGCGTCGCGGCGCAGCGCCTCGACCCAGCCGTTGTTCGCCAGCGACACGATGTAGGGCATCGTGGCGTTGGTGAGGGCGTAGGTGGAGGTGTTCGGAACCGCGCCCGGCATGTTGGCGACGCAGTAGAAGACCGAGTTGTGGACCTGGAAGGTCGGCTCGGCGTGGGTGGTCGGGTGGGAGTCCTCGAAGCAGCCGCCCTGGTCGATGGCGATGTCGACAAGGACACTTCCGGGCTTCATCTTGGCGACGAGCTCGTTGGTGACCAGCTTCGGGGCCTTGGCGCCCGGGATGAGGACCGCGCCGACGACGAGGTCGGCCTCGACGACGGCCTTCTCCAGCTCGAAGGCGTTGGAGACGATCGTCTTGACCTTCGTGCCGAAGATCTTGTCGGCCTCGCGCAGCTTGTTGATGTCGCGGTCGAGCAGGGTCACGTGGAAGCCCAGGCCGATGGCGATCTGCACGGCGTTCCAGCCGGAGACGCCGCCGCCGATGACCACGCACTCGCCGGCGTGGGTGCCGGGGACGCCGCCGGGGAGCACGCCGCGGCCGCCGGCCGAGCGCATCAGGTGGTAGGCGCCGACCTGCGGGGCCAGGCGGCCCGCGACCTCGGACATCGGGGCGAGCAGCGGGAGCGCGCGGTTGGCGGTCTCGACCGTCTCGTAGGCGATGGCGGTGGTGCCGGACTCCAGGAGCGCGTCCGTGCACTCGCGGGAGGCGGCGAGGTGCAGGTAGGTGAAGAGGGTCTGGTCCTTGCGGAGGCGGTGGTACTCCTCCGCGATCGGCTCCTTGACCTTGAGCAGCAGGTCGGCGGTGGCCCAGACCTCGTCGGCGGTGGCGAGGATCTCGGCGCCGGCGCCGACGTACTCCGCGTCCGTGATCGAGGAGCCGACACCGGCGTTCTGCTCGACGAAGACCTGGTGGCCGTTGCGGACGAGCTCGTGGACACCGGCGGGGGTGATGGCCACGCGGAACTCGTTGTTCTTGACCTCGCGGGGGATGCCGACCTTCATCGTCGATCACGGTCCTTGAATCAGTGGAATAAGCGGGGGTGACTGCGGTGTGCCCGCGCCGGACAAGCCCGGCAGAGCCATACATACCCGGATGCACTGCGGCGCACCGGCACAGACCGCGACCGAACGCGGCTCAACCAGTCTAATGAAGGAGTTCCCGCTGTCTAGCCTTTCAAAGTACTAATCTTCGACAGAAGCACTACGGATTTCGTAGGCGGAACGCCCGCTTCCCAACAGTCTCTCCGCCGCCGACCTGTGCAATCGCGCCGCCGCCGGGTCCCCGAGCCGGTCCAGGGTGTCGGCCAGCCGCAGCTGGAGCGCCGCCTGGAGCCGCACGTCCTTGGCGCGCCGGGCCCACTCGACCGCCTCCTCGCAGCTGCGCAGGCACTCCTCGGGGCGCCCCGCGTACTCCTGCACCCGGGCCGCCTCGCTCAACGCCCGTGCGTAGCCCGGGAGATCGTCGAGCCTGCGGTAGCCGGCCGCGGCCGCCCGCCAGCTGCGCAGGGCCTCGCCGTAACGACCCGCGTAGGTGTGCACCGCGCCGAGCCGGCCGTAGAGCCGGGCCTGGTCGGCCCGCTCGTCGCGGGCCAGCCGCTGGGCCAGCGCCCTGCCGTACCAGTCGCCGGCCCGGTGCCAGTCTCCCAGCTCCTGATACGTGCCACCTACGGATTCCATTGCGCGACCCACCGCGTACGGATCATTTGCTTCCCTACCGGCGTCCAATGCCGACCGATATCGCAGCAATGCGTCCTGGGTGCGCCCGGTCCGCGCATCCAGGTCGGCCAGGTTCAGCAGCGCCGCGGCCCGCTCCCGGTGCAGCCCGCGCCGCTCGGCGACGTCCAGCACCAGCCGGTGCAGCCCGTAGAGGTCGGGGGCCGCCGCCTCGGCGCCCCGGTGCGCGGCCAGCGCCCGGACCAGGGCGGCGATCAGTCGGCGCGCCAGGGTGTCGAGCTCCCCGTCGGCGACGGCGAGCCGGGCCGCGGCGAGCAGCGCGGGCCGGCGGCTGTCCAGCCAGGCGGCGGCGGTGGCGGCGTTGGGGAAGCGCAGCGCCCGGGGCAGACCCGCCAGCTTGCGGCGGGCCGGGGACCCCTCCGGTTCGGTGACCGCGCGGCCGGACTGGAGGAGCCGGACGGTCCGCTCCAGCATCCGGGCCAGGGCGAGCTGTGTCTCGGCGGGCCGGTCGCACTCCGCCAGCTGGGCGCGGAGCAGCGGGACGAGGTGCGCGGGCGGCTCGTACTGTCCGTCGCCGCCCGGGATCTCCCGTACGAGTCCGAGCGCGGCGAGGTCGGCGAGGGTGGTGGCCGCCGCGGAGACCGAGCAGCCGGCCAGGGCGGAGGCGGTGTGGGCGTCGGCCCGGCCCAGCGGGGCGAGGCTGAGGTGGCGCAGTATCCGGGCGGCCGGCTGCGGCAGCGACGCGTGCAGGAGGGTGAAGGCGCGGGTGACCGGGTCGCCGGTGAGGGCGCGCAGCCGCTTGGCGAGGTCGGCGACGGAGGCCTTGGGACGGGCGGCGAGCCAGCCGCCGGCCAGGACGAGCGCGCCGGGCAGTCCGCCGCACTCCTCGGCCAGGGTCTCGGCGGCCTGCGGGTCGACGGTGACGCGGACCGAGCCGGTGAAGGCGGTGAGCAGTTCGATGGCCGACTTGGGGTCGAGGCCGCCGAGGGTGCAGGGCCGGACGTCGGGGATGCCGGTGAGCGGGCCGCGGGCGACGCCGACGACGAGGCTGTCGGGGTTGTCGGGGAGCAGGGGGTCGACCTGTTCGGCGTCGACGGCGTCGTCGAGGAGGAGCAGGGCCCGGCGGTCGGCGAAGGCGGCGCGGACCAGGGCGGTGAGCTCGTCCTCGGCGGCGCCGGGGGGTTCGGCCACGCCGAGCGCGGTGAGCAGTTCCTGGGCGGCCCGGCCCGTGGGGACGGGGTCGCCGCCGGGTTCGGTGAGCCGGACCCGGAACACCCCGCCGGGGTAGTCGGCGGCGAGGCCCGCGACCAGTTCCTCGGCGAGGGCGGTGCGTCCGGAGCCGGGCTTGCCGGCGATCAGCAGGACCCGTGCGCGGGGGGCCTTGCGGCCGGTGAGGGTGTCGAGGCCGGTGCGTTCGATGTCGGCGCGCAGGGCCTTCAACTCCCGCTGGCGCCCGTAGAACTGCACGGCGCCGACCTCCCCCGGACGGAGTCCGGGGGGACCCCCAACCGCCTGATCCGTCACGGGCCACGCTCCCGTCCACCTGCGCACGAGCCGATCCCGCGGGGGGTCCGCACGGGCGCTTCCGAGCGTAGTTCAGGGCACGGCGCCGACCCGGCGGAGCGCGGCGGACAAATCCCCCGATCGGATCACTGGATTGTCCGACCGGAGGCGGGAGGGACTCCCCGGCACCGTCGCCGCACCCGCGCCGCGGGCCCGCCCGCGCCCCGCCGGGGGCTCAGACCTCGAAGGGGCGGGCCGGCCAGGGCGCGTCGGCGGGCCGCAGCGCGTCCGGACCGTCCCCGTTCAGGGCGGCGCTGAGCGACAGGAGACCCACCACGAGGCAGGTGTTGTGCAGCTCGCCGGCGAGGACACCGCGCACGAGCTCCGCGAGCGGGACCCGGGCCAGCTCCATGTCGGCCTCCTCGTCGGAGACCTCGTACCGCTCGCCCTCCGCCTCGGACAGACCGCGCGCGAGGAAGATCCGCACGGCCTCGTCCGAGCCGCCGGGGCTGGGGTAGACGTCCGCGAGGACCCGCCAGTCCTCGGCCTTGACGTGCGCCTCCTCGTACAGCTCGCGCTGCGCCGCGTGCAGCGGGTTCTCGCCGACCACGTCGAGCAGCCCGGCCGGGATCTCCCACAGCTTCCCGCGCACCGGGTGCCGGTACTGCTTGATCAGCAGGACCCGGTCCCGCTCGTCCAGGGCGACGACCGCGACCGAGCCGGGGTGGACCTGGTAGTCACGGCGGGCGACCGAGCCGTCCGGCATGACGACGTCGTCCGTGCGGACACTCGTCTTGGCTCCCGTGAAGGGGGTGGTCGTGGCGACGACCCGCCACTCCTCCGGGGTGTCCTGCACCTGCATCAGCTGTCCTCCCACATGAACGCACCTGAACGCGCGTGACCGGATACGAAAACCGGGGTACGCGCCCCCGGAAGGGACCCGTACCCCGGCAACGGTAACGCCGGACGCCTACTGGGCCGGCTTGCCCGTCTTGCGCTCGACGGCCGCCTTGACCAGACCCGCGAAGAGCGGGTGCGGGCGGGTCGGGCGGGACTTGAGCTCCGGGTGCGCCTGGGTGGCGACCAGGTAGGGGTGGATGTCCTTCGGGTACTCGACGAACTCCACCAGCTTGTTGTCCGGGGAGGTGCCGGAGAAGACCAGACCGGCCTTCTTCTCCAGCTCCGCGCGGTACGCGTTGTTCACCTCGTAGCGGTGACGGTGGCGCTCCTCCACGTACGGCTGGTCGTCGTAGGTCTCGCGGACGACGGAGCCCTCGGCCAGCTTGGCCGGGTAGAGGCCCAGGCGCATCGTGCCGCCCAGGTCGCCCGCGCCCTCGACGTACGCCAGCTGCTCCTCCATCGTCGAGACGACGGGGTGCGCGGTGGCCGGGTCGAACTCGGTGGAGTTGGCCTCGGGGATGTCGGCCAGGTTGCGCGCCGCCTCGATGACGATGCACTGCAGGCCGAGGCAGATGCCGAGCAGCGGCACCTTGTTCTCGCGGGCGTACTGGATCGCGCCGACCTTGCCGCTCACGCCGCGGTCGCCGAAGCCGCCGGGGATGAGGATCGCGTCGCAGTCGCCGAGGTGCTTCTCGGCGCCGGCCAGGGTCTTGCAGTCGTCGGAGGTGACCCACTTGACCTTGACCCGGGCCTTGTTGGCGAAGCCGCCGGCCCGCATGGCCTCGGTGACCGAGAGGTAGGCGTCGGGCAGGTCGATGTACTTGCCGACGAGCGCGACGGTGACCTCGTGGTCGGGGTTGTGGACGCGGTCCAGGAGGTCCTCCCAGACGGTCCAGTCCACGTCGCGGAAGGGCAGGTCGAGCTTGCGGACGACGTAGGCGTCCAGGCCCTCGGAGTGCAGCACCTTCGGGATGTCGTAGATCGACTTGGCGTCGATCGCGGCGACCACGGCGGCCTCGTCGACGTCGCACATCAGCGAGATCTTGCGCTTGATGGCGGTCGGGACCTCGCGGTCGGCGCGCAGCACGATCGCGTCGGGCTGGATGCCGATGTTGCGCAGGGCGGCGACCGAGTGCTGGGTCGGCTTGGTCTTCAGCTCGCCGGAGGGGCCGATGTAGGGCAGCAGCGAGATGTGCACGACGAAGACGTTGTCGCGGCCGACCTCGTGGCGGACCTGGCGGACGGTCTCCAGGAAGGGCAGGGACTCGATGTCGCCGACGGTGCCGCCGACCTCGGTGATCACCACGTCGACGTCGTCCGTCGCCATGCGGCGGATGCGGGACTTGATCTCGTTGGTGATGTGCGGGATGACCTGGACGGTGTCGCCGAGGTACTCGCCGCGCCGCTCCTTGGCGATGACCTGCGAGTAGACCTGGCCGGTGGTGACGTTGGCCGAGCCGTCGAGGTCGACGTCGAGGAAGCGCTCGTAGTGGCCGATGTCCAGGTCGGTCTCGGCGCCGTCGTTGGTGACGAACACCTCGCCGTGCTGGAACGGGTTCATCGTGCCCGGGTCGACGTTGAGGTACGGGTCGAGCTTCTGCATCGTGACCCGCAGGCCCCGGGCCTTGAGGAGCGCACCCAGGCTGGAGGCGGTCAGGCCCTTGCCGAGGGAGGAGGCGACACCCCCGGTGACGAAGATGTGCTTGGTCGTCGTGGTTTTGGGCGGCATCGCCAAGAGGGGGCTCCCGTGGTCGCGTTCTGGAGGTGCGTACCGGCGTCCCCTCCGGAAGAATCGGGGGGTGCCGTCGCTGCGGTTGCGGGGTCCTCGGCTGTCGCCGTTTCCCACCGGTCCACGGGGTACCAGGGTATCAGCGACATCGGGAGACCGCTTCCGGCCACACGGGGCAGTCGGGTGCACACGCACCGCGACACGCCGTCGGCCGGGCGGCTCGGCCCGGGAGCTGCGGCGGGGGAACGGTCAGGGCCTCGGCCGGGGTCTTGGCCGGGGTCAAGAGCCGTTCACCCGATCGGAGCAGCGGAGTTACAAGATCGGCGCCGCCGCTCACTAGGGTGCGTCGTATCCTGCTCGGACGCGCTGCCGAGCCGGACCGGCACGGCACCACCCCCGCCCTCCCCCGGACCAAGAGCTCGTCAACGATCCCCTGACCGCTGACCTGTAGGACGTCGCCCCCACGGGCGACGTGGCCGTTCGATCTGGAGTGGAGCACGTGGCCGGGCGCATCGAGGATTACGCACTCATCGGAGACATGCAGACCGCCGCCCTGGTCTGCCGGGACGGCAGTGTCGACTGGCTCTGTCTGCCCCGCTTCGACTCGCACGCCGTCTTCGCGGGACTGCTCGGCACCGAGGAGCACGGTTTCTGGCGGGTGGGACCCGCCGGACCCGAGGGCTCGCCGGCGCCGCACGCCGACCGCCGCCGCTATGTCGGCGACTCGCTCGTCCTGGAGTCCGAGTGGGACACCCCGCGCGGCACGGTCCGGGTGACCGATTTCATGCCCCCGCGTGACGGGGCCCCGCAGCTGATCCGGATCGTCGAGGGCGTCACCGGCCGGGTGCCGATGCGCTCCGTGCTGCGGATGCGGTTCAGCTACGGCCGGGTGGTGCCCTGGGTGCACAAGGTCGGCGACCGCACGGTGGCCGTCGCGGGACCCGACTCGGTGTGGCTGGACACCGAAGCCGAGACCCACGGCAAGGACCTCACCACCTACTCCGAGTTCACCGTCACCCCCGGCGACCGGATCGCCTTCACTCTCTCCTGGCAGCCCTCCCACAAGGAGCCGCCCGCGCTGCCGGACCCGGAGGGTTCGCTCGCGGCGACCGCCGACTTCTGGCGCGAGTGGGTCGAGCACTGCACGTACCACGGTCCCTACCGGGAGGCCGTGGTCCGTTCCCTGATCACCCTGAAGGCGCTCACCTACGCGCCGACCGGCGGGATCGTCGCCGCGCCGACCACCTCCCTGCCGGAGGAGATCGGCGGCGTACGGAACTGGGACTACCGCTACACCTGGCTCAGGGACGCGGCGATCACCCTCTCCTCGATGCTGCGCACCGGCTACCGCGAGGAGGCCCGCGCCTGGCGGGACTGGCTGCTGCGGGCCGTCGCCGGCGACCCGGAGAACCTGCAGATCATGTACGGCATCGCCGGCGAGCGGGAGCTCGGCGAGGCGGAGCTGGACTGGCTGCCGGGTTACGAGAACTCCGGCCCGGTCCGGGTCGGCAACGGGGCCGCCAACCAGCTCCAGCTCGACGTGTACGGCGAGGTCACCGAGGCCCTGCACCTGGCGCACATGACCGGTCTGTCCCGCAACGACTACGCCTCGCTGCTCCAGCTGAAGCTGATCCGCTACCTGGAGACCCACTGGGACCAGCCCGACGAGGGCATCTGGGAGGTGCGCGGCCCGCGCCGGCACTTCGTGCACTCCAAGGTGATGGCCTGGGTGGCGGTGGACCGCACGATCAAGCTGATCGAGTCCGGTGACGCCGACGGTCCGCTGGAGCGCTGGCGCGAGCTGCGCGACGACATCCACCGGGACGTCTGCGAGAAGGGCTACGACAAGGAACGCAACACCTTCACGCAGTCCTACGGCTCCAAGGAGCTGGACGCCTCGCTGCTGCTGATCCCGCAGATGGGCTTCCTGCCGCCGGACGACAAGCGGGTGATCGGCACGATCGAGGCGATCCAGCGGGAGCTGTCCACGGAGGACGGCTTCGTGCTGCGCTACCCGACCGCCGGCGACGAGGCGGGCGTGGACGGTCTGGAGGGCGACGAGGGCGCGTTCCTGGCGTGTTCCTTCTGGCTCGCCGACGACCTGGCGATGATCGGCCGGGTCGACGAGGCCCGCAAGCTGTTCGAGCGGCTGCTCTCGCTCCGCAACGACCTGGGGCTGCTCGCCGAGGAGTGGGACCCCCGGCTCCAGCGGCAGGTGGGCAACTTCCCGCAGGCCTTCAGCCACGTCCCGCTGATCGACACGGCGCTGCGCCTGACGGCCTCGGGCGCGTACGGGGGCTGAGCCCGCCGACACGCGGGGGACGGGCCGCCGCCCTACGATGAAGGTGTCCTGTCCCCCCACGAAAGGGGGGCATCCCATGGCTCCCCACACCACCGCCGTTCCGGACGGTGCCCTCGCGGGCCTCCGCGAGGACCTGGCGGGCGAGGTGTTCACACCGGGCGATCCCGGCTATGACGAGGCCAGGGTCGTCTTCAACGCGATGATCGACCGGAGTCCCGCGGTGATCGCGCAGTGCGCGACTCCGGAGGACGTCGCCAACGCGGTGCTGTTCGGCCGCGAGACGGGACTGCCGATCGCGGTGCGCGGCGGCGGCCACAGTGTGGCCGGTTCGGCGCTCAACGACGGCGGGCTCGTGGTGGACCTGCGGCGGATGCACGCGGTGGTCGCCGACCCCGAGCACATGACGGCCCGGGTCGCTGGCGGCGCCACGATGAGCCATCTCGACCGTGCCTGCCAGCCGTTCCACGTGGCGGTGACCGGCGGGCGGGCGTCCACGACCGGGGTCGGCGGGTTCACGCTGGGCGGCGGGTCGGGCTGGCTGGAGCGGAAGTTCGGGCTCGCCTGCGACAACCTGCTCGCCGCGGAGCTGATCACGGCCGAGGGCAGGCACGTGCACACGGACGCCGAGGAGAATCCCGAACTGTTCTGGGCGCTGCACGGCGGCGGCGGGAACTTCGGGGTGGTGACCTCGCTGACGCTGCGGGTGCACCCGCTGCCGGAGTTCGGCTTCGTGATGCTGCTCTTCCCGAGCGCGGCCGGACCCGAGGTGATCCGGGCGTACCGGGACGTGATGGCGGACGCGCCGGACGAGGCGGGCGGCGGCGGGATCTACCTGAACGCGCCGCCCGAGCCGTTCATCCCGGACGAGTTGCAGGGCACCCTGCTGGCCGGGGCGCTCGTGACGTACGCCGGGTCCGCGGCGGCGGCGCGGGAGCTGGCGGCTCCGCTGTACGTGCTGAAGCCCTCGGTGGAGCTGCTCATGGACATGCCGTACGCCGACTTCCAGTGCATGCTCGACGACCCGCCGGGGATGCGGAACTACTGGTCGGCCGAGTATCTGGCCGGCCTGCCGGACGAGGCCGTCGACGCCTTCTGCGCCCGCGCGGACGACATGATCGTGCCGTCCGGCATGCAGCACGTGCTGTTCCCGATGGGCGGGCAACTGGCCGCCGGTCCGGCGGACTACCCGATCCCGTGGCGTACCGCGAAGTGGGCGCTGCACCCCTTCGCGGTGTGGGAGGACCCGGCCGACGACGACCGGGCCGTCGGCTGGGTGCGGGACGTGCGGGCGGACGCGCGGCCGTGGTCGACCGGGGCGGTCTATCTCAACTTCACCGGCGACGAGGGCCGGCAGCGGGTGGTCGAGGGCTTCGGCGCCGACAACTACCGGCGCCTGGCCCGGGTCAAGGCCGCCTACGACCCCGACAACGTCTTCCGTTTCAACCACAACATCGCGCCGGCCGCCTGACCGTTCACCGCAGGGCCGCGATCACCTCCTTCGCGGCCCGCTCGCCCTCGGTGGCGCCGCCCTCCATGAAGCCCTGGAAGTCGTACGAGCAGTGCTCGCCGCCGAGGTGGATCCGGCCCTGCGCGACGCCCTCGTAGCCGGCGTACCGGTGGAGGTAGCCCGTCGGCCAGTACGAGTAGGCCCCGAGCGCGTACGGGTTCTCGTGCCAGGCGGAGAGCTGGGCGCGGCCCGTGTACGCCCGGGAGGTGCCGGGGAAGAAGGCGTCGATGCCCGCCAGCCGGCGGGTGACGAGGGCGCGCACGTACGGGTCGGACTCGGTGGCGAAGGGCGTGGCCGGGTTGAGGGAGCGGGCCAGGCCGCCGCCGCCGTACTGGAGGAGGATGCCGCCGGTGCCGCCCTGGACCTTGGTGGTGTCCCAGGTCTGCTGCACCTCGGTGTCGGTGAAGCAGTCCCCGGCCGAGACCCCGGGCCAGGGGCCGGTGCCGCGCCAGGGGCGGGTGGCGAACTGCATGTTGAGCTTGGTGCAGTAGCCCATCCGGGCGTCCCGCAGCAGGTCGGTCATGAGCGGGTCGAAACCGGCCCGGGTCAGGTCGAGGCGCTGGAGGACGGGCAGCGGCACGCACAGGACGGTGTGGTCGGCGGTGACGGTCCGGGTGGCGCCCGCCTCGGTGAAGGTGAGCGTCTGGGTGCCGTCGGCGTTGGCCCGTACGGCGTCGAGCGACCAGCCCATCCGCAGGGTGCCCGGGTTCAGGGCCCCGGCGACGGCGTGGGGCAGCCGGTCGTTGCCGCCGACGACGTGGTAGCGCTCGTTGGACAGGCCCCACACGTTGAAGTTGCCCGGATTGGTCTGGTAGCCCATCAGCAGGACCAGGGCGAGCGCGGACTGGTCGGTGGTGTCGGCCCCGTACTCGACGTTGTAGGCGACGTCGAGGAAGCGCCCGAGCGGCGAGGTGTGGCCGCCCGGCACGCGCCTGTCGATCCACTCGTACAGCGACATGTCGTCGAGCGCGGTGCCGGTGGGCGTGGTCCGGTTCCAGTACACCTCGCCCGCCTCCGACACATCGCGGCGGAGCGCCTGGTAGACGGCGTTGAAGTCGGCGTCGGCCTGGGCGCGCGGGTAGTAGGCGCCGCCGAACCAGAGGACTTCCTCGGCCCCGTTGGGTCCGCCGCCGAGGAAGTCCTCGGTGGCCAGGCCGAAGCGGCGGCAGAGCTCCAGGATCTTCTTGTGGCCGGTGTCGATGAGCTCGCCGCCGATCTCGGAGGTCTGCCCGTACGCCCAGTGCGCGCGCTGGGTCCACATCCGGCCGCCGACGCGGTCGGGGTTGGCCTCGTAGAGGGCGGGGGTGAGGCCCGCGTCCTGGAGGGTGAGGGCCGCGGTGAGTCCGGCGATGCCGGCGCCGACGACGGCCACCCGGGCGCCGTCCTTGACCGGCGGGTTCGGCGTGGCGGCCGCGGCGGGCAGGGCCGTACCGGCGGAGACGGCGACTCCGGCGGCCGCGGCGTACTTCAGGAGGGTGCGCCGGCCGGGGCCGTCGGCCCTCTCCCTGGCGTCGGCCCGCAGGCCGCGCAGTTCGTCGACGGGGAGTCCGAGGCGCCGGGCCGCGGCGTGTTCGGCGGCCAGGTTCTTCAGGAGGTGCATCGGGTTGGTGCGTGCCATGGGGCGCTCCTGGTGATCGTCCGGGTGGGAGGGATCAGCTCTGCGGTACGGCGGCGGGGACGGGCCCGGTGCTGTCGTCGGCGCGTTCGGCGGCGTCCTCCAGGACGATCCGGCCGATGATCTCGTAGCGCTCGGGGCGCCGGGCCTTGAGGTAGAGGCCGAGGCCGAGGCCGCCGAAGAAGACGACGCCGACGATCCACGGGATGGCCTCGAAGAAGAGGGAGTCGGCGGCGAGCCCGGCCGCCGTCTGCATGTTCATCACGAGCAGGACGACGACGGCGGTCATGCCGATGCCGCCGAGGAGCGGGGCGGTCAGCGTCCTGAACCAGTGCCGGTCCTCGGGGTGGTTCTTGCGGAAGTAGCCGATGACGGCGAAGGAGCAGAGGGTCTGCACGATGAGGATCGCCATCGTGCCGAGGATCGCGAGGAGCGTGTAGAGGTGGATGTACGGGTCCTGGCCGGTGACCCAGAAGGCGCCGACGAGGACGACGGCGATGACGCTCTGCACGAAGGAGGCGAGGTACGGCGAGCCGTGCCGGGGATGGGTGCGGCCGAGCGCCGGGTGGAGGAAGCCCTCGCGGCCGATGGCGTACAGGTAGCGGGAGGCGCACTGGTGGAAGGCCATGCCGCAGGCGAAGGAGCCGGTGAGCAGCAGCCACTGGAAGGCGTCGACGGCCCAGGCGCCGATGAAGGTCTGGGTGGGCGCGAAGAACAGGTCGAGGGGGCTGGCGGAGGCGGACAGCTTCACCGAGCCGGCCAGGCCGTTGCCGGCGATGGTCATCCAGGAGACGTAGATGTAGAAGAGGCCGACGCCGACGACGGAGATCAGCGTCGCCCGCGGGATCACCCGCTTGGGGTCGCGGGACTCCTCCCCGTACATCGCGGTCGATTCGAAGCCCACCCAGGACCAGAAGGCGAAGAAGAGCCCGAGCCCGGCGGAGGCGCCGGTGAAGGCGTTCTTCGGGTTGACCGGCTCCAGCGGGATGCCGTCCGGGCCGCCGCCGGCGATCAGGACGGCGGTGGCGACGGCGAACAGCACCGCGATCTCGGCCACCAGCATCACGCCGAGCGCCTTGGCGGTGAGGTTGATGTCGAAGTACGAGAGGACGGCGGTGATCGCGAGCATCACCGCCGCGTAGCCGACCCACGGCAGGTCCACGCCGAGCTGGTCGGCCACCGTCGTCTTGGCGAAGTAGGCGAAGACACCGACGATCGAGGCCTCGAAGACGATGTACGCGAGGACGGCGAGCATGCCGGAGGCCATGCCGGCGATCCGGCCGAGGCCGTGCGAGATGAAGCCGTAGAAGGCGCCGGCGGCGGTGATCCGCTTCGCCATGGCCACGTAGCCGACCGAGAAGACGGTCAGGACGACGGTCGCGAAGAGATAGCCGGCCGGGGCGCCGACGCCGTTGCCGAAGCCGACGGCGATGGGGAGGTTGCCGGTCATCGCCGTGATCGGGGCCGCCGTGGCGACCGCCATGAAGACGACTCCGACGAGGCCGACCGAGTTCGCCTTGAGCCGGTGGACCTCTGGGGTGGGGTTCTCTGCCATGCCGCGAGAGCATCCTCCCGGGTGACGTAGGCCACAATCGACAGGCGGTCGCACAATTCCCGCCACGGTGCGACGAGTTGTCGCCCTGATGGACGAAGCGTCCGCTCCGGTGACGCCCCGGTGATGTTCCCGTAACCCGTACGCGGGTAGCGTCCGGCCCCATGGACAATCAGGGCGGGATCACCGTGCAGCGGGCCCTCGAACTGCCGGGCCTGCGCAGCGGGCTCCCGGAGGTCGTCGCCGGCGCCGACCGGCTGCAGCGGACCGTGCGCTGGGTGCACGCCGGCGAGGTGCCGAACATCGCCTCGCTGCTCAAGGGCGGCGAGCTGCTGCTCACCACGGGCCTCGGGCTCGGCACCCGGCCGGCCGAGCAGCGCGCCTTCGTGCGGCGGCTCGCCGAACGGGGCATCGCGGCCCTCGTCGTCGAGCTCGGCCCGCGCTTCGCCCGGCTGCCGGCGACGATAGTGGAGACCGCCCGGGCGACCGGCCTCCCCCTGGTCCAGCTGCACCGCGAGGTCCCCTTCGTCGCCGTCACGGAGGAGATCCACACCGAGATCGTCAACGGCCACTACGCCCTCCAGCGCCAGGCCGAGGAGGTCCACCGGCAGTGCACCGAGGCACTGCTCGGCGGCGGCGGGGTGCCGCAGGTGCTGCGCATCCTCGCCGACTTCTCCCTCAACCCGGTCTTCCTGGAGACCGCCGACGGACAGCTCCTGTACGCGGCGGGCACCGAGTCCGGGCCCGCGGACCCGCTCCAGGTCTGGGACGGACTGCGCGGCCAGCGGGCGGCCCGCGAGTCCGGGCCGCCGGTCGGCTCCGTCCTGGTCGACGTGCCCGGCGGAGGCCCCGGCTCGGGCAGCGTACGGGCCCGTCTGGTCCTGCTCGCCGTCTCCACCCCGCTCGCCCCCGTGCACCGGATGGCCGCCGAGCGCGCCGCCGGGCTGCTCGCGGTCGTCCTGATGCAGGCCCGGCAGGAGGAGGAGCTGGCGGCCCGCGGCCGCGGCGACTTCCTCACCGACCTCGCCGAGGGCCGCATCTCGGCCGAGGACGCCCCGGCACAGGCCCGGGTCCTCGGCTTCAAGCCCGGCGACGGGCCGCTGCTGCCGGTGGTCATGCGGCTGGCCTCCGAACTGTCCGCGTCCGGCAACTGGGCGCTGCTCGCCCGCGCCGTCCTGGAGGAGCTCTCCTCCGTCGGCGTCCCCGTCCTGCTTGGCGTCCGCCCGGTCGAGGGCCGGGTGCCGCTCCTGCTCGGCCTGCGCTCGGAGTCGGAGCGCACCGCGGTCGCCGACCGGGTCGCGGCGGCGCTGCGGGCGGGCGTGGAGCGGGCCGGCCTGGAGCGGTCCGGCGTCCACCCGCCGGTCGTCGTGGTGGGCGTCGCGGGCGGCTGGGCCGCCGCGTCGGCGGGGCTGCGGCACGCGGCGGAGACGGCGACGGCGGCGCAGGGCCTGTCGGAGCTGCCCTGGTACGACGCCCGGCGCCTCGACACCGACCTGCTCCTGTGGCGGCTGCGGGACCACCCGGACCTGGCGGCCTTCGTGGACCGCGCGATCGGCCCCCTCCGCGACCACGACCGCACCTCGCGCCCGCCGCTCCTGCCCACCCTGGAGACCTACCTGGCGCACGCGGGCCGCAAGGCGGAGACGGCCCGCGAGCTCCACCTCAACCGCCAGACCCTCTACAACCGCCTGGCCCGCATCTCCGAACTCCTCGGCACGGACCTGGACGACCCCCAGACGGTCCTGGCCCTGTCCCTGGCCCTACGCGCCCGCCGCCACACCTCGTAGCCCGGGGCAGGCGCGCGCTACCGCTCCGACAGCTCGTCGTACACGCTCAGGACGTGCGCGACGGTCTCGTCCTCCGTCGGCCATGTCCGCGCCTGCACCCGCCCCGCCGCCGCCAGGTCCATCCGCCGTTCGGCGTCGTCCAGCAGCTCGCGGACCACGCCGGCCAGCGCCCCAGGGTCCCCGTACGGCACGAGTTCGGCCGCGTCGCCGACGAGCTCCGGCACGCCGCCGACGGCCGTCGCCACGAGGGGCACGCCGAGCCGGAGGGCTTCCTGCGCCAGCAGGGAGCGGGCCTCCCAGCGGGACGGCAGGACGGCGACGTCCGCCGCCGCGAGCAGCTCCGCCACGTCCTCGCGGCGCCCGATGAGCCGGACGGGGAGCCGCTCCTCCTCGATGCGGCGCTGCATCGCCGCCCGCTCGGGCCCCTCCCCCGCGATCACCAGCAGCGGCTGCGGATCCAGGTCCCGCCACACCCGCGCCGCGTCGAGCAGCGTCCGGTACCCCCGCCCCGGCTGGAGCGCGCCCACGGCCATCAGCAACGGCCGCGCCACGGCGCCGAGTTCGGCCCGCGCCTTGCCGTCGTGCAGGCAGACGGGGGCGTACGAGGGCGGTACGGTCACCGGCGCGAGCCGGGCGTCCCGGGCGCCGCGCCGGCGCGCGCGGTCGACCAGCTCCGAGGAGGTGCCGAGCACGACGGCCGCCGCCCGTACGGTCCTTCGCTCCAGGAGCCGGACCAGCCCGGCCCGCGCCCCGGCCAGCTGGCTGCGGGTGTGCCAGGTCGTCACGAGCGGCATCCGGGGCCCGCCGCCGGAGAGGGCGAGCGCGGCCCGCACGGACGCGTCGAGACCGTGCGCGTGGACGAGGTCCGCGCCGATGGCGACGTTGCGGAGCGTGGTGACCGCCGCGGGCCCGCCGTGGCGCGGGGTCGGCACGAACTGGGCGCCGGCGCCCACGAAGTCGTAGGCGTGGTCGAGTTCGGGCGCGGCGCACACGGTCACCCGCACGCCCCTCGCCACCAGCCCCGAGGCAAGTGATCTGACGTGCGCGCTGCTTCCCGCGCTGCCGCCGCCGAGCACCTGGACCGTACGGAGCTGTGTCACGCGCCCAAGGATGCCAGTCCGTACGCACGTTCCGGCACCGAAGTGACGTCGTTGCCGCTCCGGGCGCCTCAACTTACCGACCGGGATCACCCACACGGGTGATCCCGGGCCGAGGCACGGCCCACCGCGCGCGGCCTCAGCCGGCGCACTCCGCGTACACCGCCGCCGCGACCAGACCCGCCGCGTGGACGGCCAGACCGAACCGCCCGTTCCCGGCGGCGATGGCCGCGCCGACCCCCGCGCCCAGGGCCTGCGCGCCGGTGTCGCCGAGCATGGTCTGCTCGGCGAGGTCGTCGCCGAGGACGACGGCCACGGCCCCCATGGGCGCGGCGGCCTGCGGCCCCCGCAGCAGCCCGGGCGCGCCGAGCGCGAGCACGAGGAGCCCGGCCCGGCCCGGCCGTACGTCGGCCAGGTTGACGAGGTGGGCGGTCCCGGCGATGACGGTCGCGGCGAGGACCTTGTCGAGCGGGCGTTCCTTCAGCAGCGCCCCGGCCACCAAGGCGGCGGCGCCGATCCCGACCAGCTTGACGGCCCCGCCGGTCACCTCGCCGTCCCGCAGCGCCGCCAGATGCGCCCGGAACCCGCGCCGGTCGCCGCCCCGCACGTCGTCGTACGCCCCGCACGCCCCGGCCGCGAGGACGGCGAGGACCGCGGGAGCACCGCCGGCCCCCGCCGCGGCGCCCGCGGCGGCACCGAGGGCGGTCGCGGGTCCCGCGTGCAGCGGGACGCGCCGCCCGGCGTGGTTGTCGCGCTCCCAGCGGGGGTCGCGCAGCCGCCGCAGCCCCTCGTACACGCCCCGGGACACCCCGGCCGCCACGGCGAAGCCGCCGAGCCGGCCCATCAGGCGTCGGCCCGGGCCGTCGCGAGGAGCTCCTCGGCGTGCGCCCGCGCGGTCTCGGAGTCCTCCTGGCCCGCGAGCATCCGGGACAGCTCCCGCACCCGGTCCTCGCCCTCCAGGACGGTGACGCCGGAGCGGGTGACGGAGCCGTCGTTGGTCTTCTCCACGAGCAGCTGGCGGTCGGCGAAGGCCGCCACCTGGGGCAGGTGGGTGACGACCACGACCTGCGCGGTCTTCGCCAGCTTGGCGAGCCGGCGCCCGATCTCGACGGCCGCCTTGCCGCCGACGCCCGCGTCGACCTCGTCGAAGAGGTACGTCGGCACCGGGTCCGTCCCGGCGAAGACCACCTCGACGGCGAGCATCACCCGGGACAGCTCGCCGCCGGACGCGCCCTTCGCGATCGGCCGCGGCGGGGCGCCCGGGTGCGGGGCGAGCAGCAGCTCGACCTCGTCGGCGCCGGACGGCGTGTAGGCGACCCGCCGGCCGCCGACCTCGACGCCGTCGGGGTCCTCGGTCTGCCGGATCGCGAACGACACCCGCGCGTGCGGCATGGCCAGCGAGGCCAGTTCGGCGGTGACGGCGGCGGCGAACCGGTCCGCGGCCTCCGTACGGGCGTCGGTGAGGCGCTGCGCGAGCACCGAGAGGCCGTCGCGCAGCCGGTCCCGCTCCTCGGTCAGCTCGTCGACGCGCTCGTCGTCGCCGTCCAGCTCGGTGAGCCGGGTGGCGCTCTCCTCGGCCCAGGCGAGCACGGCCGCGATGTCGGCCCCGTACTTGCGGGTGAGCTGGGTGAGCGCGGCGCGGCGCTCCTCGACGGCGGCGAGCCGCAGCGGGTCGGCGTCCAGGTCGTCGGCGTATCCGGCGAGCTCGCCCGCGACGTCGGAGAGCAGGATGGAGATCTCGCCCATCCGGTCCCCGAGCGCGGCCAGCGCAGGGTCGTGCGCCCGCACGGCCTCCAGGGCCCGGCCCGCGCCCGCGACGAGCATCGTCGCGTCGACGGCCTCGGGGTCCTCCGGCTGGCCCGCGAGGGCGGCGTGCGCGAGGGCGGCGGCGGAGGCCAGGGACTCGGCGTGACCGAGCCGCTCCGCCTCGGCGGCCAGCTCGGCGTCCTCGCCGGGCAGCGGCGCGACGGCCTCGATCTCGCCGAGCCCGAAGCGCAACAGGTCGGCCTCCTGGGCCCGCTCCCGGGCCCGGGTGGTGATCTCCTCCAGCTCGGCGGTGACGGCCCGCAGGCGCTTGTACGCCTCGCCGTACGCGCCGAGCGGCACGGCGACGGCGTCGCCCGCGTACCGGTCGAGGGCGCCGCGCTGCCGGGCCGGCTTGAGCAGGCCCTGCTGGTCGGTCTGGCCGTGCACGGCCACCAGCTCGTCGGCGAGCTCGGCGAGCAGCCCCACGGGCACGGAGCGCCCGCCCAGGTGCGCCCGGGAGCGCCCTTCGGCCGAGACGGTACGGCTGACGAGCAGCGCGCCGTCGTCGAGCTCGGCGCCCGCCTCCTCGGCGCGCGCGGCGACCGCCGCGCCCGGGGGCAGCGCGATGCGCCCCTCGACGACGGCGGCACCCGCCCCGATCCGTACGAGCGCCGGGTCGGCGCGCCCGCCGAGCAGCAGCCCGAGGCTGGTCACCACCATGGTCTTGCCCGCACCGGTCTCACCGGTCACCGCGGTGAACCCTGGCGACAGCTCGACCACAGCGTCGTCGATGACTCCGAGCGACCGTATCCGCATCTCCTCCAACACGGAGAAGACCATACGAGGTCCGGGCACCGCTGTGCGACGGCCCCTGCCGACCGGGGACGAACCCGCAGGTCGGAGGGGCCTTGTGTCACCCACCGGAGTGGCTCTCCGGACCGGCGCCGTCAGTGCGGCGCGCCGCGCCAGCCGGAGACGGGCAGGGCGAACTTCGCCACCAGGCGGTCGGTGAAGGAGGCGTGGTGCAGCCGGGCGAGCCGGACCGGGACGGCGCCCCGCCGGACCTCGACCCGGGCGCCCGCCGGCAGCTCCACCGTCCGCCGCCCGTCGCACCACAGCACCCCGTGCGGGGTGTGCGGCTCGACCTCGACCTCGAGCACCGAGTCGGGCGTGGTGACCAGCGGCTTGGCGAACAGGGCGTGCGCCCCGATCGGCACCATGAGCAGCGCCTCGACCTCGGGCCAGATCACCGGCCCGCCGGCGGAGAACGCGTACGCGGTCGAGCCGGTCGGCGTGGCGCAGATGACGCCGTCGCAGCCGAAGCCGGTCACCGGCCGCCCGTCGACGGCGAGGACGACCTCCAGCATCCGCTCCGGGGACACCTTCTGCACGGCCGCCTCGTTGAGCGCCCAGTCCCGGTGCAGGACGTCGCCGTTCTGGTAGACGGTGACGTCGAGGGTCATCCGCTCCTCGACCTCGTACGCCTTGGTGACGACCCGGTCGACGACCTTGTCGAGGTCGTCGCGCTCCGCCTCGGCGAGGAAGCCGACCCGGCCGAGGTTGACGCCGAGCATCGGCACCCCGGAGGCGCGGGAGAACTCCGAGCCGCGCAGGAGGGTGCCGTCGCCGCCGAGGACGATGAGGAGTTCACAGCCGTCGAGCGCGTCGGAGCAGGCCTCGGGGACCTTCTCGACGGACGGCGGCAGCGGCAGATCGGCCGCCTCCGCCTCCAGGACGCGGACCCCGATGCCGCTGCGGAGCAGCCCGAGGACGACGAGTTCGGCGCTGCGCACGGCGGCCGGCCGGCCGGTGTGCGCGAGCAGGAAGACGGTACGGGTGGTGTCGGTCGAGGTGCTCGAACCAGTGCTCAACGAGGTCCTTCCGCCACGGCGCGGTCGACGTCCGCCGGATCAAGGGCGGGCGCCCCGGCCCGCAGCCACAGAAAGTACTCGACGTTGCCGGAGGGACCGGGCAGCGGGCTCGCCGTCACGCCGAGGACACCGAGTCCGAGCTCGCCGGCCCGCCGGGCCACGTTCTTCACGGCGTCGGCGCGGAGTTCGGTGCTGCGGACGACTCCGCCGGTGCCGAGCCGCTCCTTGCCCACCTCGAACTGCGGCTTGACCATCAGGACGAGGTCGGCGCCGGGCCCGGTGCAGGCGGCGAGGGCGGGCAGCACGAGGTGGAGCGGGATGAAGGACAGGTCGCCGACGACGAGGTCGACGGGGATCCCGTCGATGGCGTCGAGGGTCAGCTCGCGCACGTTGGTGCGGTCCTTGACGGTGACCCGCTCGTCGCTCTGCAGCGACCAGGCGAGCTGCCCGTAGCCGACGTCGACGGCGACGACGTGGGCGGCGCCGGCGCGCAGCAGGACGTCGGTGAAGCCGCCGGTGGAGGCGCCCGCGTCGAGGGCGCGGCGGCCCTCGATCCGGAGCCCCTGCGGCACGAAGGCGGCGAACGCGCCGGCCAGCTTGTGCCCGCCGCGCGAGACGTAGTCGGGGTCGGCGTCGTCCTGGGCGACGACGATGGCCGCGGCGGTCTCCACCTGGGTGGCGGGCTTGGTGGCGACGGTCTTGCCGACGGTCACCCGGCCCGCGGCGATCAGCTGGCTGGCGTGCTCGCGCGAGCGCGCCAGCTTGCGCCGTACCAGCTCGGCGTCGAGACGGCGGCGGACCACTCCTGCCACGTTCGGTTCAGCTCCTGTTGTCGTACGGACGGGGGGCGGGGCGCTCGTCGAGCGAGGTCAGCTCGGCGCGCAGCCCACGGTGTACATCCTCGTACACGTCGAGGTGTCCGTCGGCCGTGAGGTGGTCGGCGTCGCCGAGCCGGTCCAGGAGCGCGTCGACGGCGGGCCGCCCGGTGGGGGTCCGCACGACGCCGAGCGGCGCGGGCCCGGCGGGCTCGTAGGGGTCCGCCTCCGGGGCCTCGTCGGGCGGGAGGTGCTCCTCGCCGGGGTCCGCCGGGGCGCCGTCGGCCCGCCTGGCACCGGCGGGGTTCGGGTGCGCGTCACTCATGGCCCGACGCTATCGCGAAGCGCTGGGGTACCGTCGACGGCGATGGCGACGATCACGGAGTGCCGAGGCGCACTGAGCAGACTTTCCGACAACCTCGCGCGGGCGGACGGCGGGGTGCGCGGCGCCGCCGCGTTCGACCGCACCCTGAGCTGCCACCTGACCGATCTCGACACGACCTTCACCGGCCGTCTCGTGGACGGCCGGATCGAGGTCGAGGACACCGTGGCGGGCCCGCCGCCCGGCAAGGCCCAGATCCGGCTGCGGATGACCGGGGACGACCTGGTGGCGATGGTGGGCGGCGAGCTGAACTTCGCGAAGGCCTGGGCCTCCGGCCGGGTCGGCCTGGAGGCGGGCTTCCGCGACCTGCTGCGCCTGCGGTCGCTGCTCTAGCCACGGGCGGCGCCGGGCGGCCGGTCCCGGCGCCCTCAGGTCGCCGGCGCGGGCTCCGCCAGCGCGGCGGCCTTCGGGGCCTGAGGGGCCTGCGCGGCCTGCGGGTCCTGAGGGTCCTGAGTGTCCTGAGGGACCGCCACGGGTCCGCGTGCCGCCCGTGCCTTGCGTCCCGCCGGGACGACCAGCGGCGTGCCGGTCTCCGGGTCCTCGATGACCTGGCAGCGCAGTCCGAAGACCCGCTCGACGAGTTCCGCCGTGACCACCTCGGACGGCGGCCCCTCGGCGACGACCTCGCCGTCGCGGCAGGCGATGAGGTGGGTGGCGTACCGGGCGGCGTGGTTGAGGTCGTGCAGGACGGCGACGAGGGTGCGGCCCTGGTTCTCGTGGAGTTCGGCGCACAGGTCGAGGACGTCGATCTGGTGCTGGATGTCGAGGAAGGTGGTCGGCTCGTCGAGGAGCAGCAGCGGGGTCTGCTGGGCGAGGGCCATGGCGATCCAGACCCGCTGCCGCTGACCGCCGGAGAGCTCGTCGACGTACCGCTCGGCGAGTTCGGCGACCCCGGTCGAGGCCATCGACTCCTGCACGATCCGCTCGTCCTCGGGCGACCACTGGCGCAGCAGCCCCTGGTGGGGGTAGCGGCCTCGGGCGACGAGGTCGGCGACGGTGATGCCGTCGGGGGCGATGGAGGACTGCGGCAGCAGGCCGAGGGTCCTGGCGACCTTCTTGGCGGGCAGCGACTGGATCGCCTGCCCGTCGAGCAGGACCCGCCCCTGGGTGGGCTTGAGCATCCGGGAGAGGGCGCGCAGCAGAGTGGACTTGCCGCAGGCGTTGGGGCCGACGATGACGGTGAAGGAGTTGTCGGGGATCGCGACGCTGAGGTCGCGGGCGATGACCCGCTGGTCGTAGGCGAGCGTGACCGACTCGGCCATGAGCCGCTGCGTCTCCTGCTGCGCGTTCATACCCGTGCTCCTGCCCTTGCTCCTGTTGGTGTCCTGCGGGGCCGTTTGCGGCCGGGGGTCCTGCTGAGAGGCGTCCCGCCGAGGGGATTCCTGCGGGAGGGATGCCTGCTGAGGGGATTCCTGCTGAAGAGGTTCCTGCTGGAGAGGTTCCTGCTGGAGGGTCATATCCGGCCCGCCTTGCGCTCGCTGACCAGCAGCCAGAGCAGGTAGCAGCCGCCGAGGACGCCGGTGACGACACCGACCGGCAGCTGCCGCTCGCCGAAGGCGTGCGTGGCGGCCCAGTCGGCGACGAGCAGCAGGGCGGTGCCCATGAGCGCGGAGGCGGCGAGGTTGGGGCCGGGCGAGCGGGTGAGCCGGCGGGCCAGCTGGGGCGCGCTGAGGGAGACGAAGATGATCGGCCCCGCGGCGGCGGTGGCGACGGCGACGAGGAGCACGGCCGAGCCCAGGAGCACGATCCGGGTCCGCTCGACCTTGACCCCGAGGGCGTACGCGGCGTCGTCGCCCATCTCCAGCATGCGCAGCGCCCGCCCGTGGCCGAGGATGACCGGCAGCAGCACGCAGCTGGCGCCCAGCAGCGGCCAGAACTGGGCCCAGTCGCGGCCGTCGAGCGAACCGGTCATCCAGACGGTGGCCCGCGTGGCGTCGACGAGCTGCGCCTTGGTGATGAGGTAGTGGATGACGGCGGTGAGCATGGCGGCGGCGCCGATGCCGATGAGCACCAGCCGGTAGCCGTTCACCCCGCGCTTCCAGGCGAGGAGGTAGATCACGACGCCGGTGACGAGTCCGCCGACGATCGCGCCGCCCGCCGCGGCGGCGGCGCTGCCCTGGAAGAGCACCATGACGGTGAGCGCGCCGACGCTGGCGCCCTGGCCGAAGCCGATGACGTCGGGGCTGCCGAGCGGGTTGCGGGAGACGGACTGGAAGACCGCGCCGCCGACGCCGAGCGCGGCGCCGACGAGGACGGCGACCAGGACCCGCGGCAGCCGCAGCTCCATCACGGCGAACTCCTGTACGGGGGTGCCGTGTCCGAGCAGGGTGGCGACCACGTCGCCGGGCGCGATGGGGAAGTCGCCGCTGCCGATGAGGACGACCGCGGCGGCCGCGGACAGCACGAGCAGGCCGAGGACGGAGACGAGGGCGCGCGGCTCGTACCGTACGGAGAGACCGCCGCCGGTCCGCAGGGTCTTGGTGCTCACAGCGTGGCCATCCTCTTGCGGCGGACGAGACGGATGAAGACGGGCCCGCCGATGAGCGCGGTGACGATGCCGACCTGGAGTTCGGAGGGCCGGGCCACGACCCGGCCGACGATGTCGGAGCCGAGCAGGAGCACGGGCGACAGGACGGCCGCGTACGGGAGGATCCAGCGCATGTCGGGGCCGGTGATCGACCGCACGATGTAGGGGACCATCAGGCCGAGGAAGACGATCGGCCCGCACGCGGCGGTCGCGGCCCCGCACATCAGCGTGACCGACAGCATGGCGACGATCCGGGTGCGGTTGAGGTGGGCGCCGAGGGCGCGGGCGGTGTCGTCGCCCATCTCCATGGCGTTCAGCGGCCGGGCGATGAGCAGCGCGAGCACGGCGCCGACCAGGATGAACGGCGCGACCTGCGCGACGGTGTCCATGGAGGCGGAGGCGAGCGAGCCGACCGTCCAGAAGCGCAGCCGGTCCAGGGCGGCGGAGTCCAGCAGCTGCACGGCGTTGACGTACCCGTACAGCGCGGCGGTGGCCGCCGTGCCGGCGAGCGCGAGCCGTACGGGGGTGGCGCTGCGGCTGCCGCCGAGGACGTAGACGACGACGGAGACGACGGCGGCGCCGATGAACGCGAACCAGACGTACGCGTCGGCGTCGGTGACGCCGAGGAACGCGATCGCGGAGACGACGGCGGCGGCGGCGCCCGCGTTGACGCCGAGCAGGCCGGGCTCGGCGAGCGGGTTGCGGGTGAGCCCCTGCATGACGGCGCCGGACAGGCCGAGGGCCAGACCGACGAGCAGCCCGAGGAGGGTGCGGGGCACGCGCACGTCGTGGATGACGATGTCGTTGCGGATGCCGCTGTTCTGGAACAGCCCGTGCCACACATCGCCGAGCGGCACCGGCTTGGCACCGATCATGATGCTCAGGACACAGACCAGCAGCAGGACACCGACGGCCACGACCAGTCCGACGGCACGCAGGGAATTGCGGTGCGACGGTTTCCGGACAGGGCCCAACGGCTCCGCGCTCGCACGGGAGGGACTCTCGACCAACACGAGGTTAGGTTAGCCTACCCTCCCATCGGTGATCGATCCCCTGGACAAGGGGAGACGCCGCCGGCCCGCGACCGGCCGGCCCGTCATCCCAGGCCGAGCCTCCCGAGCGCCTTCCCGGCGTCGAGACCGCACGCCCCCGCGCCCGCGTCCGCCCACGCCGCCGCACACAGCGCGCGGGCGCCGTCCATCGGGTCCAGCGTCTCCCCCACGCCCTCCACCAGGAGCGCGCCGCCGCTCACCGAGGCCGTCCACCCGCCGCACAGGAACGCCCCGTCGGCGCCGTCGGTCACCTCCGGCTGCGCCACGAGCAGCCCCCGCAGGTCGGCCGCCAGATACGTCGGCCGGTGCTCCGGCACCGCCGCGAGGAGCCGCGCCAGGTCCGTGACCCCGGTGAACACGAGCAGCGAGTCCACGTCCCCGTTGAACGCGCCCTCGATGTCCGTGTCCAGCCGGTCGCCGACCACCAGCGGCCGCTCGGCCCCGGTCCGCAGCACCGTCTCGCGGTGCATCGGCGGCAAGGGCTTGCCCGCGACCTTCGGCTCGGCCCCGGTCGCGATCCGCACCACCTCCACGGCCGCCCCGTTGCCCGGCCCGATCCCCCGCGCGCCCGGGATCGTCAGGTCCGTGTTCGAGGCGTACCAGGGCAACCCCCGCGCCACCGCGTAGCTCGCCTCCGCGAACCGCCCCCACGGCAGCTCGGGCCCGCCGTAGCCCTGCACCACCGCCGCCGGATCGTCGTCGGCCGACTCGACCGGCACCAGGCCCCGCTCGCGCAGCGCCACCCGCAGCCCCTCGCCGCCGATCAGCAGCACCCGCGAACCGGGCGGCAGCTCGTCCGCGATCAGCCGGGCCACCGCCTGCGCCGAGGTGATCACGTCCCCGGCCTCCGCCGGCACCCCGAGCTCGGTGAGGTGCTCCGCCACCGCGTGCGGGGTCCGCAGCGCGTTGTTGGTGACGTACGCGAGGTGCATCCCGCCCGCCCGGGCCGTGCCCAGCGCCTCCACGGCGTACGGGATCGCCTGCCCGCCGGCGTAGACCACGCCGTCCAGGTCGAGCAGTGCCGTGTCGTACGCCTCGCTCAGCGCGACCGCACTGCCACTCGGCCGAATCCTGCTGTTCCGGCCCTGGCCGATTCCCGTCATGACCACGTACTCCTCACGTCAACGGGTGAAATTCCCTCACTCCCCCGATCATCGCTCATCGCTACCGGCCACATACGATGACGAGATGAACACTTCAGGTCACGCGGCCGATGACGTCCGCGCCCCAGGACTCCGCCTGGCCCCGTTCCGGGGCCTTCGGTACGTGCCCGCACGGGTCGGCAGCCTGGCAGCCGTGACCTCACCTCCGTACGACGTCGTCGTACGACCTGACGGACTCCACCACCTCGAGTCCGCCGACCCGCACAACATCGTGCGCCTGATCCTGCCCCAGGCCATCACCGCCGGCACCCGCCACCGCAAGGCCGCCGTCACCCTGGACCGCTGGATCGCCGACGGCATCCTCGCCCCGGACCCCGACCCCGCGATCTACGTGTACGAGCAGCGCGGCGACGGCATCCTCCAGCGCGGCCTCATCGGCGCCCTGGAACTGTCCGCGCCCGGCGAGGGCGTCGTCCTCCCCCACGAGGACGTCATGCCGCACGTCGTCGAGGACCGCGCCGCCCTCATGCGCACCACCGCCGCCAACCTGGATCCGCTGCTCCTGACGTACCGAGGCGACGGCGACGGGGCCGGCACGGTGATCGACCGCACCGTCGAGCGCGAGCCGCTGCTCTCCACCACCACCGAGGACGGCTTCCACCACCGCCTCTGGGCGGTCACCAACCCGGCCGACCTGGCCGCCGTCGCCGCCGAGCTGGGCCGCCACCAGGCCCTGATCGCCGACGGCCACCACCGCTGGGCCACGTATCTGCGCCTGCGCGAGGAGCACACCTCGCCCGGCCCGTGGAACTACGGCCTGGTCCTGCTCATCGACACGGCCCGCTATCCGCTGCGGGTCCGCGCGATCCACCGCCTCCTCAACCGCCTCCCGGTCGCCGACGCGCTGGCGGCCGTCGGCGACGCCTTCCGCGTGACGCGCGTCGACGGACCGCTGGCGGCGGCCCAGGAGGCCCTGGCGGCGGCCACGGCGGAGGGCAACGCCTTCGTCCTCGCCGGCGACGGGACCTTCCACCTCCTCGACCGCCCGGACCCGGCGCTGCTGGCCCGCACGATCCGCGCGGACCGCCCCGAGGCATGGCGCACCCTGGACGCGACGGTCCTGCACTCCACCCTCCTGGACCACGTCTGGCACATCCCGGACGAGCCCGAGGACATCGCCTACATCCACGACACGCAGGCCGCCGTCGCCCAGGCCGAGCGGCGCGGCGGTACGGCGGTCCTGATGCACCCGGTGAAGGAGGAGGTCGTCCGCGACCTCGCCCGCCAGGGCGTCACGATGCCCCGCAAGTCGACCTCCTTCGGCCCGAAGCCGGCGACGGGCCTGGTCCTGCGGAGCCTGGCGCTCGACTGACCCCGGACATGACGAAGGGCGCACCCCGCAGGGGGTGCGCCCTTCGTCATGCACTCAGCCGTCAGGCGTCGTCGCGGCCCGCGCGCTCTTCGCGGTCCTCACGCCCTTCGCGGTCCTCACGGTCCGCGAAGTCGTCCTCGTCGTCGTCCGCGTCGTCGGAGCCGTCGATGTCCTCGTCCTCGAACACGTCGTCCTCGACGTCCTCGATCTCGGGGGCCTCGTCGGCGACGTCCTCGTCGTCCTCGTCCTCGAACGCGTCGACGAACTCGACACCGTCGAGCTCGGCGAGCCGGTCGGAGGCGTCCGTGGAGCCGTCCTTGTCGGACTCCAGCGCCTTGGCGAACCACTCGCGCGCCTCGCGCTCGCGGCCGGCCGCCAGCAGGGCGTCGGCGTACGCGTAGCGCAGTCGGGCGGTCCACGGGTGGTTGGCGTTGGACGCCAGCTCGGGGCTCTGCAGGGTCACGATGGCCGCGTCGAGCTGCCCCAGGTCCCGGCGGGCGCCGGCGGCCACGAGCCGCATCTCGACCTGTCCGGCCTTGTCCAGCTTCTGCACCTCGGGCTCGCCGGCCATCGCGAGCGCACGCTCGGGACGGCCCAGACCGCGCTCGCAGTCGGCCATGACGGGCCACAGCTCGACACTGCCGGTCATCCGCCGCGCGGCCCGGAACTCGGCCAGCGCCTCGGAGTACTTCTGCGTCGCGTACGCCGCGAAGCCGGCGGCCTCACGGACGGCCGCGACACGGGAGGCGAGCCGCAGGGCGATGCGCGAGTACTCGTACGCCTTCTCCGGCTCCTCGTCGATCAGCTGGGCGACCATGACCAGGTTGCGGGAGACCTCTTCGGCCAGCCCCTTGGGCAGGCTCATCAGCTCCTGGCGCACGTCCGGGTCGATCTCGTCACCGGTGACCTCCGGCGGGATCGGCAGGCGCTTGATCGGCGCACGGTCCGGACGGTCCCGGTCGTCCCGGCGCCCGAACCCACCACGGTCGTCCCGACCCGGCCCACGGTAGCCGCCCCGGTCGTCCCGACGGTCGTCGCGGCCACGGAAGCCGCCGCCGCCACGCCGGTCGTCGTCACGACGCGGCCCACGGGGCCGCTCGTCCCGCCGGTCGTCCCGGCGGAAGCCGCCACCGCGGTTGTCGTCGCGACGGTCATCGCGCTGGTACGAGGAGGGGCGCTCGTCACGGCGGTCGTCCCGCTGGTACGAGGAGGACGGACGCTCGTCACGCCGCTCGTCGCGACGGAAGGACGGACGCTCGTCGCGGCCACGGTAGCCACCGCCACCGCCGCCACCCCGGTTGTCGTCCCGCCGGTCATCACGCTGGTACGAGGAGGACGGACGGTCGTCACGACGGAAGCCGCCACCACCGCCACCACGGTTGTCGTCCCGACGGTCGTCGCGACGGAAGCCGCCACCGCCCCGGTTGTCATCGCGGCGGTCGTCACGCTGGTACGAGGAGGACGGACGGTCGTCACGGCGGAAGCCGCCGCCACCGCCACGGTTGTCATCCCGACGGTCATCACGGCGGAAGCCACCGCCGGCGCTGCCACCACGGTTGTCGTCGCGGCGGAAGGACGGACGGTCGTCGCGGCCACGGTAGCCACCGCCACCGCCGCCACCCCGGTTGTCGTCCCGACGGTCATCACGCTGGTACGAGGAAGACGGACGGTCGTCGCGACGGAAACCGCCGCCACCACCGCTGCCGCCACCACGGTTGTCATCGCGACGGAAGCCGCCGCCGGTGCCGCCACCACGGTTGTCGTCACGGCGGAAGGACGGACGGTCGTCGCGGCCACGGTAGCCACCGCCACCGCCGCCGCCACGGTTGTCGTCCCGGCGGTCGTCACGCTGGTACGAGGAAGACGGACGGTCGTCACGACGGAAGCCGCCACCACTGCCGCCACCACGGTTGTCGTCACGGCGGAAGCCGCCGCCACCGCCGCTGCCACCGCGGTTGTCGTCGCGACGGAAGCCGCCGCCGGTGCCGCCACCACGGTTGTCATCGCGGCGGAAGGACGGACGGTCGTCGCGGCCACGGTAGCCACCGCCACCGCCGCCGCCACGGTTGTCGTCCCGACGGTCGTCACGCTGGTACGAGGAAGAGGGACGGTCGTCGCGACGGAAACCGCCGCCACCACCGGTGCCGCCGCCACGGTTGTCGTCACGCCGGTCGTCGCGGCGGAAGGGCGGGCGGTCGTCGCGGCCACGGTAGCCGCCGCCACCGCCTCCGCCACGGTTGTCGTCACGGCGCGGCCCACGGAAGCCGCCTCGGTCGCCACCCTCGCGGCGGCGCGCATCGCGCTCCGGACGGTCGTCGGGAGAGTTGGTGGACATCGACGTGACTCCTGTCTTCGGGTACTGCTGTCATTCTCGCGCAGCCGGCACCCCGACGCGCGCTTCAGAAAAATTCAAGGAAAAACAAAAGGACCCCTGGTCCCAGCGTGAACGCTGGGACCAGGGGTCCTGAAATATTGTTCGGCGGCGTCCTACTCTCCCACAGGGTCCCCCCTGCAGTACCATCGGCGCTGAAAGGCTTAGCTTCCGGGTTCGGAATGTAACCGGGCG